>DATGXB010000119.1:0-18725 GCA_035299225.1 Nostocaceae cyanobacterium
GCGATTGAGCTATATGCTCTTTCTACTCCTACTTGACAAGCATGAGAGTTTAAATCTTTAACAAAGGGATATTCAGCCCTCAATGCAGTGTTGTAGCGATATAACTCCTTTTGTCCTACATCACGATTATCCATCCAAAAATGGATACATTTATTGCGGACAAATTGAGCCGTTCTGATCGCATCATCTATTGCTGCATATTGAGTTTCTTTCCCTCTGACTTTAAACTCTAAAACTATCATTGACGTGGCAAACCTCTACGGCATCTATACCATAACACAAGTAAAGCCGCCCTGCAAGGGCGGGGCTTGTATCCCTTATTTCTGGTCAAAAATAAAACCCATAAACCTAATCAACTTAACTTAGTAGAGACCTTGTATACAAGGTCTCAAAAATTGCTATGTAGACGTTTGTGATTTTACCTCTAAATATTCCAAACGGCTTTTAAGCTCTTGATTTTGTTGTTTGAGTTGGTTAACTTCCTCACGAAGTTGCCGCAAAGTTTTTTCTGGTCCAATATGTTTTTGCACCTGTTCGATTTCTTCTTCAGCATAGCGACGAACACGACCATCGGCGGTTTGCTCGGCTAAAGATTGAAGAATTGCGATCGCTTTTGGCGTTTCCATTTGACCCAAAGCTGTTACCACAGCAATTTGAGTTAAAAAGAAAGTTTCCCGGGATATTTCCGCTAACCGGTCTAAAATCCGTTCAATGTTCGCCGGAGATTGACCAACAGAAATTTTACCTAAAGCGCGAATGGCAGCTAGACGTAATAGCTGTGATACACCTAGTTTAGTATATTCTAGCAGAATATTCAAAGCCGCTTCCGAATCTTTAAATTCTGCCAAACCAGAGATAGCGCCACTGCGTACCACCTCATTCCAACCGGCCCTTTCTTCTAAAACAGATTTTAAGAGCTTAATAACCTTTTCTTCACTAGGTTTATCTTCCAGATGAGCAGCAGCAATCACCCCAATAGTACGACAAGCAGCAGCTTCCACATAATAACTGCGATCGCCATCTTGCACAAAACCTTTCACCGCTTTATAACTAGCATGGGTTTTGATATCAGCCAAAGACTGAATTACAGCCCGACGCACATAAGAATTTTCATCTTTTAACCCATTAACTAAACCTTCAAAAGCTTGGTCTAATCTAATTTCTGCTAACTTCTTAGCCGCTTCTACCCGTACTCCCCAGAATGGATCTGTTTCCAATGCCTTAGATAAAGCCTTAGTTGCTTCTAAACCACCTTTTTTCCCTAAAGCTTCGGCGGCGTAAATCCGAGAAACCGGATCAGGATCAAATTCTAACTGTGCTTTTAACTCAGGAATTGGATAATCTAAAACCACCGTTTTTAAGTAATTATTGCCTACATCAAAACTAATAAAATCAGGCTTTTCTTTTAAAGGGAAATAAAAACTTTGTTCCCGTTCATGTACCCGTACAGTAAAGTTTATCAATTTCCCTGGACTGCGGATATAAGCAAAACCAATCGGGATTTTTAGATCAAACAAATCCTTACCATTGCCATTATCACTAGCTTGGGTTTGAGTGACAGTCAACTCAACTAAATTAGCCTCTCCATCCCAAGAGTAAGCAACTTTAAAATCAGGATGCCCACCGCGATACACATATTGATCAAATAAGAAAGCTAAATTCCGTCCCGTAGCTGTTTCAATAGCCCGTAATAGATCAATGGTTTCTACAGTTTTATGAACATTATCTTTTACAAAAGTCTGAATAGACCGCCAAAATAACTCATCACCTAATTCTGTCCGAATCATGTGATAAACACAAGACCCTTTCTCATAAATATGGCGGTCATAAAGTTCGATCGCTTCTCGGTAAACATGAGTTACCATAGGCCGACGATAGCGGCTACTATCTTCACTAAAATAACGTCTAGCTTCTTGCAAACGATAATAAGCAGCATCTTCGCATCCATATTCCTCTTCTGTCCACATCACCTCAGAATAAGAAGCCATTCCTTCCTTAATCCAAGCATGGGACCAATGTTTAATTACCACCAAATCACCAAACCATTGGTGTGCTAATTCATGGACAACTAAACTTTCTGTATTGCGATTATCCAAACTAGCTCGTTCATCTAGTAAACATCGGTCAGTAAGTAAAGTCGTGGAAGTATTTTCCATCCCCCCAAAAATAAAATCATCAATGCAAACCTGGGCATATTTGGGAAAAGCATAAGCATAACCATACTTCTCGCTTAAAAATGTAATCATTCGGGGAGTTTTACCCATGCTGCGTTTAGCATCAGCTTCCCGACCTTTTTCTACATAGTAAGTAACAGGTTTACCTTGCCATTCATCCCGTATTTCCGCAAAATCACCCACAGCTAAAGTCATCAAGTAAGTAGGATGAACTTGTTGTTGTGACCAATGGTAGACTTTAAACTCTCCATCTTCTAGAGTATCAATCAGTTCACCATTAGAAATAGCTATTAAAGGTTTAGGAATACGGACACGAATTTCCGAAGTAGATAATTGTCCAGGGTAATCAAAACAGGGAAACCAGTAGCGAGAATCTTCGTCTTCCCCTTGTGTCCAAACTTGAACTGGTTTATTGGGGTAGTGTTTATCTGGTTGAATAAAATAGATTCCCCTTTGGGGTCTTTCTGCTTGATAAAAGACAGTAATTAGGATTCGCTTACCAACCTGAGTAGGTTGAGTTAGGCGAATAGATAGCTTTTCACCATCATACTCAAATTGCTGAGGAATATCATCTACTTGTACGCTTTGGATATTGAGGTTAACAGCATCTAAAGTTAAACGCTCAATTCCATTACGGACTGGTAAAAGCCTCATTGTACAACTGCCATCACATATCTGGTTAGGTAGGTCTAAATGCAGATCCAAGAAAATATGCTCTACCTGTCCAGGGCGATCAGGGTTATAGTGTGGTTTAGCCCCTGGTAACTCAAAAGGTTTACGTCCGTTATTCTCCGTATCAAAATAAGACTGAGACATTGATTATTACTAACCTTGTAATCCTGAAACTTGTACTGGGATGGGTTTTATCACAATGGTAAGACCAGGGGTAAAATCCCTGCTGTCAGCTGATACTGTGTACTCTGATATGATCAAGTCAACATTTTCTTGTACCATGACCAATTGCTCTTGAGTACAAATACTAACAATTATTTCCAAACCTTAAAATAGCCTTGAGCTAACCATCTATGTAATTGCTCAAAAAGAAAATTAGATGCCATTTGCGGATTCTCTCCTCGTCCTGTTGAAGTATTTTGTTAGAGTAATTACAAATCTTTAATGTGTAGAAAGAATAATTTTATCAGTAAATACCGATAAATTAGTCATGAACTTTGTAGAGATTTGTCATAAATCCAAAAATTTAAACATTAGCCTTTACAATGCCTTGGTGACATTTTAAGGAAAAGAGGATAATAACAATGTCAGAGAGTAAATCAAAATTTTTAGGTTTAGCTATTGGTGGTGCTGTAGTCATAGCTGCGGGTACTGTAGCTGCTTACTTTTATTTAAAAGTACCTAGCGGTGATGCCGTTACAGCTTTAGGTAATGCTAAATTAGTCCCCCAGTCAGCTCTAATGGCGGTCTATATTAACACAGAACCACAAAACTGGGCTAAATTACAGCAGTTTGGTACTCCTAAAGCCCAAGAGTTGATCGGAAAAGGTCTAAAGGATTTTGAGCAAGAGTTGAAAAAATCTCAAATTTCCTACGAACAAGACCTAAAACCTTGGATTGGTGGTGTAATGATTGCTGTATTACCACCAAATAGCACTAAACCAGCACAGGCTACTCCCTCCACCACAACACAAGAACCTAATTTTCTGGTTGTAGTTGGTATCAAAGATAAGGCTAATGCTTTAAATTTTGCCAACAAGTTAAAATCTCAAAAAGATGTCAAAGTTAATGAAATAGACTACAAAGGCGAGAAAATCCTAGAATCCAAAGGTTCTGGTAGTCCCACTTACACAGCAATTTTAAATAATACCCATGTCTTGTTAGCACCAGATAAACAAGCTGTAGAAAAAGCAATTGATACCTATAAAGGAGGCGCTTCTTTTGCCAGTAAAGAAGGTGCAAACACTCTTTTAACCAATGGTGTGGATCTAAAAAATAGCTTGGCTCAATTTTATTTTCCTGATTACGGCAACACAGTACAGCAATTAATTGCTTTAAATCCTCAATCCCCACCCTTACCCAGCCAAACGATCAAACAACTCAAAGTAGTTAAATCTATGGTTGGGGGCATTGGTGTTGATGATGCAGGGGTAAGGCTAAAAGCTGTAGTGAATTTAGACCCTCAACTTAACAGCTATCAATATCCCACAAGCCAAGCAAAAATAGTGTCTCAGTTTCCCACAGAAACTATTGCCTTAGTGAGTGGACAAGGAATCAATCGGACTTGGCAAGCTTTTGTAGACCAGTCCAAGGATACACCAGAGTTTAGTCAAGCTTTATCCCAAGCCAGATTACAACTGCAAACAGTGAATATTGATTTAGATAAAGATGTGTTTGGCTGGATGGATGGAGAATTTGCTCTTGGGGCAGTAGAATCTAATCAAGGATTGTTAGCTACTGCGGGTTTTGGTGGGGCTTTGGTGTTTGACACGAGCGATCGCAAAACTGCCGAAGCTACCTTTGCTAAATTAGATAAACTAGCTCAAGAACAAGGTTCTTTAGTTGCCAAACGTAATGTTGGTGGTAAGGATATTACAGAATGGCAAATTCCCCAAGGAGGTGCTATTGTTGCTCATGGCTGGTTAGACCAAGATACCGTTTTTATGGCTATGGGTGGCCCGATTGGTGATGCTTTAGCTAATCGTAAAACTTCTTTAGATAGTAGCGATACCTTTAAAGCCGTAACTGGTTCTTTACAGAAACCCAACGCAGGCTATTTTTATCTAGATATGAATAGAACTGCAACTCTGATCAATCGCTTTGCTGCTGCAAGCCAACCAATCACACCAGAAGCTGATGCTGTCCTCAAGTCTATTCGCGGTGTAGCTGTCACTGTCAATAGCCCTGACAAATCTACTAGCCAACTGGAAATGCTCCTAGCTCTCAATCCTAAAACTGACAAGTAATAATTTAGGATCACTATAGTTAAGTATGGGGTATAAAAAATTAGATTTCTATACCCCATTTACACTTCTTAATACATAATTTCCCCAAATAAAACTTACACAAGATACAGCAAAATTTAGGAATCAGGAGTCAGGAGTCAGAAATGAAAGCCGCTTGGTGTCTGAGTTTCTATTTTTAATTTGTACCTCATGTACTTGAAATCTACTGTATAATTAAATTTAATAAGATTACACAATATAAAGTCAAAATTTAAAATCCAAAATCTAAAATTTTCCTTTCTCCTACCTTTTGCCTTCTTCCCCTAACTCACCTTCGCTGTTAATGTGGTAGATAAAAAAGTTGTTCAATTCAAATCTAGAGTATGACTGCTGCTGTAACTACTCGTCGTCCTGATTTAGCTAGTCGGTTGGTAAATGGTATTTTGGCAGTAAAGCCGATAGCTGACTTAGCCAAACACCAGGCTAGACAAATGATGATTAAACGCGCTGAAAAAATAGGTGTACCCTGGATGCAAGAGGTTGAGAAGTTACAAGCGCGTGATTGGACTGATGATTTAGCTCAAGTCCAAAATCCTCAAATCAACTACCCAGAATATTATTTTCGTTCATTCCACGCTTATGAAAATGGCAACCTCAGCTGGCATCCTGCTTTTGAATTAGAAGTTGCTGCCAAAACTGTACACGCCTCAATTTGGCCAGCGACAGGAGCGAAAGGCGATGCTATGCTGCGGCAAAGTTATCATGATATTCTCAAAGTACAACTACCCCAACCACCCCAAGATATTCTTGATTTAGCTTGTAGTGTGGGTTTAAGCACTTTTGCTTTACAAGAAATCTATCCCCAAGCCAAAATCACTGGCTTAGACTTATCACCCTATTTCCTAGCCGTCGCTCACTACCGGACTCAACAAAAGCAAGCAAATATCAACTGGGTACACGCTGCGGCTGAATCTACAGGACTACCAAACGCCTCTTATGATTTAATTTCGGTTTTTCTGTTATTTCATGAATTACCCCAGTCAGCTGCCCGAAAAATTTTAGCAGAGGTGCGACGGCTATTGCGTCCAGGTGGTCATTTAGCCATTATGGATATGAACCCCCAATCGGAAGCTTACAGGAAAATGCCAAAATACGTTTTTACTTTGCTAAAAAGTACAGAACCCTATTTAGATGAATATTTTAATTTAGATATTGAGCAAGCTTTAGTTGATGCGGGTTTTCAAACTCCCACTATTACCCGTAACAGTCCCCGTCACCGTACTATTATTGCTCAGGTGAGTGGATAATTTATCTGTGGTTTTTTGGGCAATTATACCGCCCCTAGTATTGCTGTGGTTTTACTACCGCCGCACCCCTGCTGCTCCTCCTTTTTTACAATTGTTATTGTTGTTTATGGTGGGAGCGATCGCCGGTTTGTTTGCTCTTGGTTTAGAATATGGTGTAGAATATTTTACTAACCAAATTCTGGTTTGGCAACAATTCCAGCGTTCTCTGTGGGGTGCGGCTATACGGCAATTGGTAGAAATTGGACCAATAGAAGAAGGTTGTAAATTTATTGCTGTTGTAGTTGCAACTTATTATCTACAACGTAGATATACCTTACGCGCTAGGACAATTTTCTTATTTACTATTGCTGTAGCTTTAGGTTTTACGGCAGAGGAAAACGGGATTTATTTGTACAATGGTACAGCCTCAATTGTGGAACGTCTGATTGGTACTCCAGTACACGCCATGTTTTCCGCACCTTGGGGTTATGCCTTGGGAGTATACGTTTCTGCCAGTATTTTTTCTAGATTGCGGTTAAAACAAAGACAGCATTTACTTCCTCTGGCTTGGCTTAATTCGGTCTTTTTTCATGCGTTGGTAAATGTGATATCTTTAGCTTGGGGTTATCCACCGCCAACACATTATCTAGGTTATGGTTTGTTTCCCCTGCTGTTATGGTTGTTTTGGCGACTAGAACAACTACTCCGCAAAGCACAGGACAAACCGCCAAGACATTTAGTTTCCGGTCGTACACTTCAAGAGCGTTACTGGCAACGAGCTTTAATTTTGTTTAGTTTGCTACTCGGTGGTAATGCCCTGTTTGGCTTTTTTATCCTAGCGAAAAAACTCACCCCTCTACAACCCGCACAGTTATTAGAACCTGATATTGCTTGGTTTATCGTCAGGCAATTAATGCCGAACATGATTTTTGCTGGTTTAGCTTGGTTAACTTATCGTTATCTGCATAATTTAGCTCGTCGTCGTTCCTTTTCCAGTAGGTTTGGTGGCTAAGGGTATTTACGATGGGAAAGGATACTTTTCATACCTTTCCCTGTCTGATTTTAAGTTAAACAGTGGCTAAAATTTGTTGATTTACAGCTTCAATTAGAGAATTAGTTTCTGAATCAGTGGTATAAATTTCACAGGAATTATTGGGGCTTTCGATTAGTTTAACTTTGTAAAGTTTTGCTCCTAGTTGTTGAATAGGCGATCGCAACACATTACTAATATAAAAAGCAATATTTTCCGCAGTAGGAACATTGCGAGTAAAGAAAGCAATATCCTTGTTTAAGAAAGAATGGTCAAAAGGTTCAACCACAAAATCTTTAATTGCCTGATGCAAAGCATCCACATCTAAAACCATCCCTGTACGGGCATCAATTTCGCCTTTTACCGTCACCTCTAAATGATAATTGTGTCCATGTCCATTCACACGGGCGCACTTACCATAAATTTCGGTATTCTCTTCTAAACTCAAATCAGGGTGAGCTAGTCTATGTGCTGCACTAAAGTGAGTGCTAACAGTCAAATAAGCTTCCATACCGTTTCCCATATATTCTGCCCAAAGCTGAGGATGTTCAAACAACTGCACACGAACTAAAGGTAAAAAGGGTGTTAACCTGTGCCAAATCACCCTAGCTATATTTTCAGTAGTGGGTAAAGTTTGTTGAAACTCCGGCCACACATCATTGAGATAGGAAAAATCCAACTGATTAGTAACTTCCCGCTTAATCACTTGTTTCACATCAGACAAGTTCAGCACCATGCCATACTCATCCAACTCCCCAGCCAGGGAAATGAATAAGACATAATTGTGTCCTGGTCCGGGAAACTTTGAGTAACCGCCAAATTTCTCCAAATTCTCGGCTTCACTCAGTTCCGGCAACCAATAGCGATGACTAGCCGCAAACTGAGCCCGTCGGTTGACAATGCATTGCATGAGTACACTGGAAACAGATTTTAATATTTCTTAAACTTTCACTGTTTACAGGATATACCACTTTGAGCGCTTAATGGACACTGAAAACAGGAAAACCCATAAGGTTTTCGTATAATAATTATCTAAATATTATTCTTGATTTTGTAGGTAACAGTAGAATAATGTTATGTTTTACAGTTATCATAACCGTAAATATATTTATTGTCTTTGTAAAGAAGAGGTAGATAAGTACATGATTACTAGAGGTTATTTTATAGGTGAAATAATAGATGAACTAGCCAATATTGCTTATCAAGTTGGCATCAGATGCAAGTTAAAATTAACAGATTTAAACATATATCTTGAGAACTTCTTTAAAGACATATTAAATGAAATACTTGATATCAACTTGGTGGATCTCAATAGTGAAAGAAGTAATATGCCTGGTTTAGATTTAGGCGATACTTCAAAAAAAATAGCATTTCAAATTACATCACAAAAAACATCAGCTAAAATTAATGAAACTCTGAAGGCTGTTTTGGATAATGACATACCAGAATACCAGGAGATTTATATCCTAATAATTGGAGATAAGCAAAAAAGTTATACTGAAGATCCAGAATTATGGGAGAAGTTGAATTTTAAAAAACAAAACATTTGGGATATAAATACACTTTGTCATAAATACAGCTTTCCCTTTAAAACCTCCTTCGCGTCTTTGCGCCTACCGCAAGCGGAACGCCTGACGGCGAATGCGTGAGACAAAATATAAAAATACTTATTTAAACAAAATAATATTCCCTGCCAACTGATGACAGGGAGAAATCAATTTAGTGACTTTATGGGCATCTCATCAAAACTGAATTAGAAACTTTCCCAAGCTTGGGCGACTAACTTACTCAACCAGCGCCGTTGATTCCGGTCTAATACAGGGTCGTCTGCCATCACTTGGGCGGTTAAATCTTCTAAAGATTGACCTTGAGCGCGTACAACCTTGACTAATCCAGCAATTACTGCCGCTACTAGTTCCTCATTAACCGGTTGTTCTCGCAGAGAAACAATTTCTTGGGGACTATCTGGGATGGGATAATTCATAGTGTGAGTTTACAAAAATTACAAAATGAACAATAAACTTGACAAACTATTAAAATTTTTTTACAGAATCTATATGCAACTGTTAGGGCGGAGTTTAACCTACTTTCTGCCTTTGCCAAATCTGTCCGCGAGAGTAGATTAATAGAAGGAGATATCAGCAGAATATGAAGGAAATCCTTTATTTAGAAATTCCTACTCCCGATACGGCGGCTGTACGTAGGTGGTTGCAAATAGATTTTGCACCAGAACAAGGGGAAAAAATACTTACTTCACAAGGTTTTCGCCTCAGAGTTCCCGATCAAAATACAACTCCTGATGCTGCTGTTTCCCCAAGCTGGCCAGGGGAGTTGTCTGTATTTGTGTGGTCTGTGCAGCGCACTACCTATCTCAAGGTGTTCCGGTGGGCAGATCAACCTTTTCCCAATGAAGGTAAAATTATTAACGGTTTAACTAGAGGGATTAGAAGCAGTTTCCCCAATCGTTACCCGGAACTACCTGCAATTAATTGGCAAAATTCGATTTTCGCAGAGTTGGAATCCTATTATCCCTTAACTGTCAAATATTTTCAAAAAATGTCTAACGGGGAATATGATCTCAAGCGGGCTTATTGGTGGGAAAAACGCTGGCGGGAAGGGGTGAGAAATCCCCAAAAGCCCCATCAGGTAATATTTTCGGCGGCTGAGGAAAAAGTAAAAGAGTCTTCTTTCCCCTCTGCCTCTTCTTCTTCTTCCTATGACCTGATTTATATCGGGGGTGCTTTAGGTTCGATTCATGCGGCGGTGATGGCTAAATTAGGCTATAGAGTGCTGTTAATTGAACGTTTACCTTTTGGACGAATGAACCGGGAATGGAATATTTCCCGTGATGAAATCCAAAATTTGGTAAATTTAGGCTTGCTGACTACGGCTGAAGTAGAAAGTATTATTGTTAGGGAGTATAAAGACGGGTTTAATAAGTTTTTCGATGCTAATAATCCCCCTTATCTGAAAGCGCCTGTTTTACACACTCCCACTGTGTTAAATATAGCTTTAGATTCGGATAAGCTACTGCAATTGTGCGGACAGAAACTAAAAGCGGCAGATGGTGATATCTGGGATGAAACGGAGTTTATTCGTGCGGATATTAGTAATTCACAGGTTGTCGTAACTGTCAAGAGTTTAGTTAATGATGAGGAAAAACAAGTAAGCGGGCGTTTGCTAGTGGATGCGATGGGTACGGCTTCGCCTATTGCTTGGCAGTTAAATGGTGGTAGGGCTTTTGATAGTGTCTGTCCTACGGTGGGGGCAGTGATTGACAAGGGTTTTGATGCGGGAGTGTGGGATTCTCAATATGGGGATGTGCTCTACAGTCATGGCGATATTTCACGGGGTAGACAGTTAATTTGGGAGTTGTTTCCTGGTGCGGGGGATGAGTTAACTATTTACTTGTTCCATTACCATGAGGTAAATGCGGAAAATCCCGGCTCACTGTTGGAGATGTATGAGGACTTTTTCAGTATTTTGCCAGAGTATCGCCGTTGTGATCTGGATAAATTGGTGTGGAAAAAACCGACTTTTGGCTATATTCCGGGGCATTTTAGTGTGAATGGTAGCGATCGCACGGTGGCATTTGATAGATTAATAGCGATCGGTGATGCTGCTTCCCTCCAGTCTCCTTTAGTTTTCACCGGTTTTGGTTCTCTGGTTCGCAATCTAGAACGTCTCACCACTCTGTTAGATATTGCCCTCAAGCATGATTTACTAACTAAAAACCATCTCAATAAAATTCGTGCCTACCAAAGCAACGTATCTATTACTTGGCTATTTTCTAAAGGGATGATGGTGCCCACTGGGAAATTTATTCAACCCCAGATGATCAACTCCATGCTAAACACCTTTTTTGGTTTGTTAGCCGATGAACCCCCAGAAATAGCCGATAACTTTATTAAAGACCGTTGTGATTGGTTTACCTTTAATCGTCTAGCCATTAAAGCAGCCCTGAAAAACCCAACCTTGTTACTCTGGATTTGGCAACTCGCTGGATTTAGGGATTTATTGCGCTGGACGGGTAACTATATTAACTTTAGTTTATCTGCTCTCACCAGTGTTTTTCTATCGTCGTGGCTGCCTCAATTCCTCAATATTAGCCAATCTTGGCTAGAATCCCGCTTTCCTGGTTTCTGGTTACAATTATTTGCTCTTAATTACGCAATTTCCACAGGCAAACCGCGATCGCGTCAACAAGTCATCCAATTTCAGCCCAAGGCGATCGGTCAGTAGGGGTGCGGAGTGCGGGGTGCTAAGTAAAAATAATTTATTCCCCCTGCCTCCTGCCTCCTGCCTTCTGCCTCCTGCCTCCTGCCTCCTGCCTCCTGCCCCCTGCCTCCTGCCCTTCTGCCCCCTGCCTCCTGCCCCTCTGCCTCATTTACCCTTTGGTCGAAAATTAGGTAATTCCACAGATGCTAAGGACTTCCGCCCCTTGGGTGGACGTTCTGGATAAACTAGCGGGGAAGGTGATTGAAGATGTGGATTTTTTACGATTGATTCTGCTGATAAATCATTTAGAGGTAATTTTGGCTGTGGAGGAATAGAAACATCTGACCAATAATCTTCTAATTCCCCAGGCTGGTCAATTTTTGAAGTTGTAGAACTGGTATTTACTGGGTTGTCCTGATGGAATGACAACAGAAAATCTGCTGGCAAAGTAGTATAAACAGTAGGAGAAAAATTAACTTCTATTTCCCCTGGCTGGTCTTTGTGATCTGCTTCCTGAGAAGATGGTAAAAAATCTAAATTTGGCACATTAACTTGATTGCTCTTAACCTCATCTCCTGTAGTAACTGGAGTAGTTGACCCAGGTTGAGAAGTAAAAAACATTTGAATTAAACTCTCTAACTGTTGGTCAAGTTGGGGAGAGTCAGCCGTCTCAATAATTTCTGATGTGGTCTCTGAAGTAGTGACAGGCTCATCAACTGGTGGTAGTGGAGTTGTTGAGGTTGGGGGAGTAGATAAATTTGGTAAGTTTGGTAAGTTTAGTGTATGGTCTTCCTTCTCATCCAGTGAATTATCAGTTAAATTCTCTGGTGATGAGTAAGAACTAGGGGAATAACTGCTTTGATATGAAGATGAAATAATTGGTTCTACCCAGGAATGACTTAGAGACTCGTGGACACTATCTGAGTCTGCTGACCAAGGTTTAATTGGTTGAGCATTGGGGAAAAGCGATCGCGCTTTGCGAGAAAATCTAGATTGTCCGATAAAACTACTCTGAGAATTCTGCGAATAATTATGGTTATTATCATCCAGAGTATCGTAATGCGGCACAGGAGTATCTAAACATTTCTCTAACGCCGCCTTAAACTGTAAAGTTTGGCGTTGTTGACGCATCAGCCTAGACCGTAACTCCCGACAACTATTCTCGGATTGGATTAACTTTTGAGACTGCTCATTATAATTAGTTTGCAGCAGTGAGCACTCCCGTTCCAATTGAGCTAAACGCTGATGACTAATTTGCAACTGTGCCTTATAAGTTTCAACACATAGTTCTTGACGTTGTACAGTTTGCACCATCGTCTCTAACTGTTGGAACAGTGACTTAATTTGCTCTTGTGCTGCACTTAATTCCTGAGTTTGTTGATTTAACATAGACTCAGTAACACTAGAACGAGTTTTTTGCCACTGTAACAGGCGATCGCTCTCTGCTAATTCTTTCTTTAACTCATCCACCGTAGTGTACAAACTATTATTAGCAGCGCGTAACTCTTCATTTAACGCCAGTAACTTCTGAAATTCAGAATCTACATAAGCCTGTTCTTCGCTGTCAGGTTCTGCCACCCAATCTTCTGGGGTGCTACCTTCCCCATCTTCCAATCCCGTGGTTTCATACTCCCGATCTGCGGCTGGTTTGAGAAGTGGTAAATTACTTACAGCCACATCTTCATCATCCACAACTGGGTAGATGGAAGAATCACCCTCCTCCGGTTGTGGTGCGTCAGCAGAATTTAAGGGTTCAATCTCATTTCCGTGGTTTGATGTATCAGCTATATTCATCACTCTTGACCCATCTGCTTAAAACTGTTCAGCGTTGCTGGCGTTAGCATTGCTTATCAACTGTATTCGATCCGGGTTTTCTCTTAAAGCCAAGTTTAACTTTAGCTAGGATGAAAAACTAGTCATTAATCCAGCCTTTCCCTAATTTTGTACAGAACCTGATGCCTTTATAGCATTGTCGGCTTCTAGTCCGTCAACCTTTGGTTGCATGATTCTTCCTAGTGGTTTGACCAATAAAGGGTATGACCTGGCTTGACATTTGTAAGGAGTTATACTTTAATATTTGGCTGCAAAAATTTATCTGATTTCAGATAAAAGTTAGCACTGTATACAATTTAGCAAAGATTCTCACCACCATAACAACTATTTTGAAAGCTAAAAAAAAGCTTAAGCGTAAGTAGTGCATTTTACTTGTTTTTAACATTACATTTGAGATGTAGTAACAATATTTAAGCTCTGTTATATTAGATTTACAGCCAAATTGACAGTTTTCAGGACAAAATTCAGTATAGACAATTTTAAGATAGTAATTAAAATAGCTAGAATTAATGGATAAGAGGGGAAAAATAACTTTTATTCGTTGACATTTAACACTTTTTCCAAACCAAATTTTGAGTTAAAAATTTTTAAACAATTTGCCATATTTGCAGTGACTTCTGTTTAATTCTTAATATTTATATTAACGTCAGTTCGATGAACTTCTCCCGATCCCCTATCCGACGTGCTATCCATTACCTGAATCTTTTTTGTATCATTTTACTTTAATAAAGATACAGCAGGGAACAGGGAACAGGGTTGAAAGTCTCTTTGTATAAGAGTTTGTTCCAAAAATTTGTACCTCATTTACCTGAAACGGGCTGTAAGTAATTAATTCTGCTTAATTACTTATTAATTTTTATTCAAAATAATAGGATTCTGAGTAGGAATTTAATTTTGCACAACTATTTATATCAGAATAATTTGATTGATACAGCAGGGAACTCTTAACACTTCGACTGCGCTCAGTGCGGTGCAGGGTTGAAAGTTTCTTTGTAAGTAATTAGGCAGAATTAATTACACAACTTCTTTTCCTGTTCCCTGTTCCCTGTTCCCTGTTCCCTAACTCCGCGTAGGAAATTAATTTTGCACAACTGCTTATAAGAGTTTGTTCCAAAAATTTGTACCTCATTTACCTGAAACGGGTTGTAGATGGTAAAAATTGAGCTTTATGTAGAGAAATTCTACAGAATATCTCTACACTTTGTTTAGTTGGCGTTGCATAATTGCGGGATAATTTTTGAATGTAGAGACGTTCCTTGACGTTCAAACAAGGGTTTTGGATTTATGCACAATGATTTTCATCCCTAAAATCAGCAACGCCGTTTATTTATTTGTTGAAACAACCATTAAACAAGTTCCTTAAGGCAACCATTGAGGATTAAAACCAATAAAAGGTAATTGTTCTGGTTTAATTTCTACATCATTATCAGTGTCTGCAATAGGTAACAAAGGCATTAACCATAAAGTGCTGCTAGAAATTGGTTCACCACTTTCGGTTGTAGGAGTATTTGCAGGTAATTGATTAGAATTATTTTCCACGGGGACAATTTGGTCAAACAATAAACCTAAACCATCTGGTGCTAAACTCATTTGTATATTTCTTTGGGAGGGAGGTAATACTAATAATGGCTTGGGTTTTTCTTCTTGATTCTTTAAGTTAATAGCCACTAAATATGGCTGTTCTGCATATTGTTCTTGAGAAACTAACTGTGTTAACAAACAGTAAAGAGTAGGTGAAGCATTATCAAACTGACAGCTAACAATTGAGCCGTTAGTTTTTAATAGTTGTTTTTGCACACCTTGATTAGTAACTAAAAACAAATCCCGTGTAAAGTCAGTATTAAACTTAACCATAGCAGCTTGTGAGCCATCTTTAGAAAAAGCTTGTACTAAACCAAATTGTGGTAGAAAATCAACTGGTTTAGTTGTATCACTTTGTAAAGAAATAATCGCAGTTCCTTGTCCTTGGGCTACTGCTATAGCTTTACTATCAGGAGTAATGATAAAATCTCCCCCTACTTGACTTTTCAACCGAGTGGCAGTTGGTTTTTCATCTAAATTATCACTAGTTGTGGGTAAAGACCATAGACCAAAATCACCGGGGTTATCTGTTTTTCCACGCTGGATAATAATTTTACTCCCATCAGGTGCAAGGTCAAATTTTAGGTTTTGATAGTTTTGATTATCTAAAAGTAGTTCAACCGTGCCGGGTGGTTCTGGTTCTACATCTACTTTGTTAGTAATGCCTGTAGTTACAGTATAGATTTGAGCCGAAAGAATATCTAAATTATCGGATTTTCGGGCTGAAAATACAATTTTTTCTCCATCAGGGAATGGCTCAAAGTCCATGACCACTAAATTTTTAGGAGTGAGGATTCTTCTTTGTTCTTTTGTTAAATTATAGAGGACTAATTGACCTTTTTCTTCAGGGTTAGCACCAATATAAATAATTGCGCGATCGCGTGTGCTAAATTTACCTGTAAATGGCTGAAGTAATTTATTATTTCCTGCACGTTTAGAAAATTTATCTTGGGCATTTTGCAACTCTAATTTATAATTAGTTCCATAGGGTGCAGGTGTAAGTAATGTATATACCATTCGCCGACCAGCCCAACTAATTTTACCTGCTAAGGGTGGGTCAATTTTTAAGTTTTCCTTCACACTTTCTATATCCATCGGACGGCTAAAAGTGAGAGTAAAGGAAATATCATCAGCACTAATTTTTTGATTTTGCCAAGTAAAATCTCTGATGTGAGGTCTAACTGCATCTCCTTTCCAAATCATTAACCCAATTATTAAACTGAGTATAAGCATCATAGCGATCGCTATGCGATCTAGTGGTTGAATAAATGTGTAGGATTTAGTCATGGGTCGTTAGTCATTGGGGAACAGGGAACAGGGAACAGGGAACAGGGAACAGGGAACAGGGAACAGGGAATTTATTGTTATTTCCCCCCTGCACCTCGTACTCAGCACTCCGCACCTCCTACCTTAGTAACTGTAAGGATTCTTGGGTTGAGGGATTTTTTTGATAGATTTAGCTTCAATGGTTAGTTTACGAGTACCTAATAAATTTTCAGTAATCATTTGTCCTTCTATTTCTAACCAAGTATCTGGAGGATATTGGTCACGATTTTCTTTGAGTTTGACTGGTAAACCTGCGGGATAAGCGTCAGCAGCGCAACAAGTGATGACAAATTGGGCTAAAAATAAGTATTGTTTATCTATTTCTGGTGGATGAATTACGAAGCCTTGAACTTTAACTTTTTGTCCTGTATACGCATCTGGTTCAGGATAAACATTAAGTGTGCGTACCCAATCAATTAGTTTTCGTTCTTCTGGACGATTGGAGGGGCGAAATTCTTGTGGTTGGGCGCGTGTAGCTCCGATTAATTCTGTTACACCCCGGTCTAAGGCATTTTGACTAGAAAATACTGTGGGTGTGATTAAGAATCCTAAAATTGCTGTTGTTAACAATAATCCGCTACCCCAACCTGGGGGAAAGATACTAAAATGCTGAACATTATTTACATCCACAAAACGGCGACGTTCACTAAGTTGTATGCCTTTAAAAAAGCTAATGATTAGTAAACCAATTGCTCCGCTTATCACTAACCAAAAAAAATCAGGGTGAATTAACAAATTGAGCTTATTTGTTAACCAGTATTTTAGCATCAGGATTCCCCAAGCTGTGATTGCTAGGATATCCAGCCAAGAAAGTAATTTTTGGGAAGATTTTGATTTAGGATTGGCAGTCATTTGTGATGATTGATTTAGTTCTTCCTGATGAGTTATGAGTTAATTAGACCAATTTGAAAAATGATGGCGAAAATACAGATTTACATAATCTATAGGTCGGATAGGTTTTACTCATCTAAAATTTACAGCACGTTTGGGGTAGGTAAAGTACAAATGTTAATCATCAAGCCTTTTACTAAATGAGTTTCAACCATGCACCGCACTGAGCGTAGTCTAAGTGTTTCCTGCTGTAAATCCAAAATGGTATTACATAATGTATAAATTCAAGAACAGCGTAAATAAAAATGTTAGTTGTGCAGCTAGGGCAAAGAGATAAATTAATGCTCTGGGTTTAAAAATTGATAACATTAAACCTATACCTTTAATATCAACCATTGGCCCAAAAACTAGAAATGCTAGTAAAGAACCTGTCGTAAAGGTTGAAGCAAAAGATAGGGCAAAGAAAGCATCAACGGTAGAACAAATTGATACTACTGCGGCTAAAACAAGCATGGCCAGAATTGAGGTAATAGGACTAGATCCTAAACTAATAATTAGTTCACGGGGGGCTAGAACCTGAATCGCCGCCGCGATCGCACTACCCAAAACCATAACTCCACCTAATTCTCGCAGTTCTTGGATGATGTTATCTAATACTAGACGTAGTTTATCATTAAGCGGTTTTTTGGAGTTGCTAGTAGTTGCATCATTAGAGAGCAAATTACTATTGTCGAATCTGGTGGTTATACCTGCTTTCCCACCCAAAATATAACTTCCTGACTGTAATAAGGTTGTTCCAGTTGTTTCACCTGTATTTGTCGAACTTCTACCCCGACGTTTAGATTCTGTTTTAGTTGGTGGGTTATATTTCAGGTAACGGGCGATCGCTGGTTGAACCAGTGGACTCAAATCAGGCTGAAAACTAAATACAAAACCGATAATTGTGGCAATCACCAAAGATAATATAACCCTTAACACTACCAATTCTGGTTGGTCGCGAAACGCTGTCCAGGTTGACCAAATTACAATCGGGTTAATTGTTGGTGCTGCTAGTAAGAAGCCAATTGCTACTGGTGTGGGTACTCCCTGCATTAACAACCGTCGCGCTACTGGCACATTACCGCACTCACATACTGGAAAAAGAAAACCAATTGCACTACCAAATAAAGCACCCAGCAAGGGATTTTTGGGCATTATCTTCACCAATTTGCGCTCATCAATGAAAAAGAGCAGCAAACTAGAGAATAGAACCCCCAGCAGCAAAAAGGGCATCGCTTCGACTAGCAAACTTAGAAACAGAGTAAAGCCATTGTTGAGTTTATTCATAAGCGTTGCAGTCAAAAGCGGTTCTGAGGTTTAAGGATCTGTTTAGTCATTCTACTCAAATGGGGATCAACAGCAAATTAGGAAAATTAAACTTAATTATAGTCAGGTATTTATCGGTGTTGTAAATATTTATTAAAATAATACCCAAGTATACCCAAGAATGGTAATCTAGATAGATGAAACTATCAGATTACGCAAAAAAAGCTGGAGTAACGTACAAAAC
>DATGXB010000120.1:0-29165 GCA_035299225.1 Nostocaceae cyanobacterium
CCGGCCTGCTCGCCGAACAGGGCGCCGACAATGTCGCCGTGGTCACCGGCCCCCCCCTGCCCCCTGCCTCCTTCTGCAACTTTTCTTTACATTCCCACTTGGAAAAAATTACCACTTCAGATAAAAATAAATATTGAGAACTGTTGACAAAACTTTAATTTTTACTTAAGAGAGGCTTCTAAATATGGACATTGATACCCGTGTAGTAATTGTTCTAGCACCCTTAGCGATCGCTGCTGGTTGGGCTGCTTTCAACATTGGCGCTGCTGCTATCAGACAAATCCAAAACTTTTTGAGCAAAGAAGCCTAAATCGGAGGCAGGGGGGAAAGAGGCAGGGGGCAGGGAGCAGGGGGAAAGAGGCAGGGGGGCAGGGAGCAGGGAGCAGGGGGGAATAAATTATTTTTACTCAGCACTCAGCACTCAGCACTCAGCACTCAGCACTCAGCACCTCGCACTCCACACCTCGCACCCCGCACTCCTACACCCCGCACCCGTGATAATGCTTGACTCTCTCCTGCAACCGTTTCAACATTTTGGCGTTAAGCTCGGTTTAGAACGCACGTACAAATTATTAGAAAAGCTCGGTAATCCTCATTACCAAGTACCGATAATTCATGTTGCTGGGACTAATGGTAAAGGTTCAGTTTGTGCCCTTCTTTCATCGGTTTTAACAGCAGCAGGTTATAAAACAGGGCGGTATACTTCGCCACATTTAGTAGATTGGACAGAACGGATTTGTATTAATGAAAGGGCGATCGCCCCCAATCACCTATCCCAATTAATACAACAAATTCAAACCGCTATTGACCCCAACGACGAATCACCAACCCAATTTGAGGTAATTACTGCTGCTGCTTGGTTATATTTTGCACAACAAAAGGTAGATATAGCAATAATAGAAGTGGGACTAGGGGGACGGTTAGATTCTACAAATGTTTGTGAAAAGCCTTTAGTAACTGTTATTACATCCATCAGTCGGGAACATTGGCAGCAACTTGGTTCTACAGTAGGGCAGATTGCCGGGGAAAAAGCGGGAATTATTAAAGCCGGGTGTCCGGTAGTAATGGGGAAATTGCCAAAAGAAGCAGAGGAAGTTGTGCGATCGCGCTCTTTAGAATTACAATCTCCCCTAATTATTCCCCAACCATCCCAACCCCTAACCCAAAATTGGGCAGAATACCAAAAACTCGATAATTCTGGTAAAATTAAATATCAATTACCCTTAAAAGGACAAATTCAGCTAAATAACTCCGCCTTAGCCCTAGCTACTCTAGAAATCTTACAAAAACAAGGTTGGCAAATTCCCGAAACCGCCATTATTGAAGGTATAGCCAAAACCAAATGGCCAGGGAGAATGCAGTGGCTAAACTGGAAAAACCAGAAAATATTAATTGATGGTGCCCACAACCCCGCAGCAGCGCAGGTTTTACGTCATTATGTAGATAGTTTAAATCATCCGTCCATCAGTTGGGTAATGGGGATGTTAGCCACAAAAGACCATGCTGATATTTTTCAAGAATTACTCAAACCAGGAGATAAATTATATTTAGTGCCTGTACCAGACAGTAACACCGCAGAACCGAGTCTATTAGCTAAATTAGCAGGAGAAATTTGTCCAGAATTAAGCTTTTGCAGCACTTACGAAGATATTACAATTGCCCTGGATACCGCTTTTACCTCTCCAGATGATTTAGTCGTTCTCTGTGGTTCTCTGTATTTACTTGGTCATTTTTTAGGCACAGCTAAACCATTTTTAACCAACTAAAAATTTGTTCTACAGTTAATTCTAAATTTAAACCTGTTAATATAGGTAAAATTTGATTACCCCTGAACAGTTGCGGTTGTTGATAGGGGCGGAAAACCAAAATAGAACGGTCTTTTGAGTCGAGTAACCAACCTAACTGGCAACCATAGCTTAAACAATACAAAATATTATCAATAACTTTATTAGAACTTTGTTCAGGGGAAAGTATTTCTATTATCCAGTCGGGACAGAGAAGAAAATCATCAGGTGCTTCCCCGTCTGCATCAAAAGGAATACGCGACCATGTAAATACAGCTACATCCGGGATAATAGAACGGACACCAAAACTACAACGCAATTCGGGAAAAGCATAAGCAATTTTACCACTTTCCGCCACATCATTAATAGCATTACACAGCCTTAATTTTAATCTGCTCTGTTTACCTTTGGTTATAGTCTTTTGAGAAATTTTCTCATTAATGTATTCACTACCTGGTTTTGTTTCTGCTAGTTTCAAAAACTCTTCTAAAGTTAAATGTTGAATGCTGAGAGTAGACATCTTTACATCATATCTATTTTTAGAGAAGACCAAATAATAAATTGTCCAATTTCGTAGGGTGCGTTAACGGAGTGTAACGCACCATCTGAGAAAAATACAATTTCTAGGTGCGTTACGCTGTCGCTAACACACCCTACAAAACTTATCTATTATCCCATTGCTGTGCTGCATCTGCCACAGCTTGGTCTACAGTCTTCTGTTTTAGCATTGCAGCTTGGAGATTTTCATAAATTGCCTTTTGAAGTAAGTTTAAATCTTTGCGAGTGGGAATTAATACCTCCGCTTGTTGTAGTTGTTGGGCACTAACTGCCCGTGCTTTTTCAATAGTAGGAGCATTAGCGGGAACATCTTTAAAATAACTATCATTCAAAGACTTTACCGTAGATGGTAAGACATTAGCCGCTTTAGCAAAAGCTAACTGATTTTCATCATTAGTAACAAACAGGGCAAACTTCACCGCCGCATCAGGATGTTTAGTAGTGCGGGGGATAACGATATTCATTACAGCCACATTTTTTTTACCTGTTTCCCCAGTTAGTTGGGGTGCGATCGCCGAAACTTGGGCAATTTTCGGGGCATTATTAGCAATAGTGTTGAGAAATTCTGGACCAGAAGCTAAAAATGCCGTTTCTCCTGCTTGGTATAAATCAATAGCCCGGCGGTGTCCCTGTGTTAAAGCTTCCTTGGGCAATAAACCTTTTTGATATAAATCAACCCAGTATTGAAAAGCCGCTTTACCTTGTGGTGAATTAAATGCAGCCCTACCTTCAGCATCAAATAAAGTAACACCCATTTGCACAAAAGACTCTAGCACCTCAGCAGAATCTTGGGGTACAAAAGTTGCAAAAAAAGCATACTTACCAGTTTTATCCTTAATTTGTTGTGCCACTTTCGCCAATTCAACATAAGTGGACGGAACTTGGGTTATACCTGCCTGTTTTAATAAATCGGTGTTATAAATAGTTAACCTTGTAGTTAGATACCAAGGAACGCCAAAACTTTTATCATTGAGAGTGCTGGCTTTCCAAATATTGGGTAAATAGGCAGCACGGGCTTCACTGGGGATTTTAGCATCCAAATCTAACCAAGCATTGCGTCCAGCCAACTGAGAAGCAAAACTTGGGTTAAGGTTGACTACATCAGGTGGCGTTTTTGCTGAGACAGCTGTTAAAATTTTGTTCTCCATAGCTGCCCAAGGCACATCTACCCAGTTCACCTTAATACTGGGGTTTTGTGCTTCAAATGTGGTAATTAACGTTTGGAAATAATTGGTAAATTTGGGTTGGAGTTGCATTGTCCAAAACTCAATCGTTGCCACTCCTGCGGGCTGTGGAGAGCTCGTAACACAGCTAACAACCAAACTACTGAATAAACCCAGTAGCAGATAAACAAATAGTTGTTTAAATTTTGGCAATTTAATCATTGTGCTAGTAATTTTACGGTTGATTGGGGTGAAACTTTTATGCAGAATTTTCGAGATTATAGGCTATATAGAATACTTATTACCAAGATTGCTGACAGCAGTATTTTAGATTTTCCATTTAGCTATAACGGGTAAAACTGTGATCAAAAGCTTAAGTAACCTTTTTGGGAAAGCTAATAAAGGAATTGGCATTGAACTAGCACCAGAACGAGTGAATATAGTTCAAGTGCGAAAGCAGCGTCAAGGCTTAAAACTAGAATCCTTGACAACTCTGCCAATTCCCGAAGGGCTGATTACGGATGGTCAAATTATGGATCCTCCTGCTATGGCCGAGTTGATTCAGCAGGCTTTAGCTGAAAGTAAAGTGAAAGCTTCTCGTGTTGCTACTTGTGTACCAGGGAGGGATGCGATCGTCAGGATTATTCCTGTACCGGCTGAGTTAGATGACAAAGAATTGCGGGATATGGTGTTAAACCATGAAGCAGCTTTGTATTTACCTTATCCCCGTGAGGAAGCTGACGTAGATTATCAAAAACTTGGGTATTTTGTAGATGAGGATGGCATAGAAAAAGTAAACGTACTTTTAGTTGCCACTCGTAAGGAGGTAACAGACACTTATCTTAGTACATTTGAGCAGGCAGGATTACAAATTGATGTTTTAGAGATCAATAGTTTTGCCTTAATTCGGACTATTCGTGATCAATTGCGGCTGTTTGGGCCCCAAGAGGCAGCAGTATTAGTTGATATTGAGTTTGATAGTACAGAAATTGCCATCATTGTTAGTGGTGTACCGCAATTTTCGCGTACAGTGCCTATAGGTACATTTCAACTGCAATCAGCTTTATGTCGGTCTATGAACTTACCCATATCACGGGATATGGATATGCTAGAAGGCTTGACCATTCCTTCCACTCCTATGGATGGTGGGCAAACTGGTGTTACTGGGATTAATCCGGGGATGGCAGCAATGTTGAGGGTTTTAGGTGAACTATCCGATGAGTTGCGTCGTTCTATAGATTTTTATCTCAATCAAAGTGAAAATTTAGAGGTAGCGCAAATTTTACTAGCGGGTCCTGGGGGTGGACTCCAGCAGCTAGATGAGTTTTTTACTCAGAGATTGAGTTTACCAACTACTCAAATAGATCCGATCGCTTCTTTATCTTTAGAAGTGGAAGCGGATAAATATCCTTCAGTACAACGGCCTGGTTTGGGTATTGTACTCGGTCTAGGAATACGGGAGGTGTAACAAGGTGTATAGTTTAGACATTAACTTTCTCAAAGACCGCCCAGCCTACCAAAAGAATAACGACAGAAGCGTTAGTAAAAAACCAGCACAACCGGGAAATTACATCCCTGTTTATATAGGGTTAGGTGTGGGTTTATTATTTCCAACTTTAATGGCCGCTGGTTTGTGGTGGGTAGATGCAGCAACTAAGGATTTAGAGGGACAAATAACTGCTTTAACGAATCAAACTAAAGAATTAGACAAGCAAATAGCTAACATTCAAGGCTTGGAACGTAAAGCAACCAATATCAAAAATGAAACACAGGCTTTAGTCTCAGTCTTTGACCAAATTCGACCCTGGTCAGCAATGTTGCAAGATGTAGGCGATCGCATCCCCACAGCAGTGCAAATCGAAACAATTAAGCAAATAGATTCTCAACCACCACGGAAAAACGCCCCCAATCAGACAGTAGAACCACCTACAAACCCATTAGGGGAACTAGAAATTACTGGTTATGCTCGTACTTTTAATGATGTCAATGATTTCTTACTGACTCTTCAACAATCAAAGTTTTTAAATGACGCACAAACCAAAATCATTACCTCTGAATTAGTAGATGTGCCTTTTACAAACAATCAGAGTCAACAAATTCCAGAAATTAACAAACCCAAGGTAGTCAAATACACTATTCGGGCGGGGTTAAGTGTTACCCCTGCATCAAAACTACTGCAAGACTTAGAAAAAGTAGGGGCAGTAGGTTTAATTAGAAGAATTAATACTATTAAAGAAACAGGAGTCATTACCAAATGACATTTAGTGATGATTTAAACTTCGGAGAACAGACAGGGGATGAGTCCACTCCACCCTATCCCGTCGTCTTTGGGGTAACATTCACCCCGATGATCATTGGCATCATTGTAGGCTGCTTAGGGCTACTTGGCGCGATTTATATGCTGATGAATTTGTTTTTACCAGCTTGGGATACATATCAACAGCAAGTCACAAAAAGTAATAACTTAAAAGGAGAAATTCAAACCAAAGAAATTCAAACCAAAAAACTAGAGAAAGTGCAGGATAATCTAGCTCAAGTTCAAAACCAACAAACCCAAGTTTTAAGTTTGTTTGCTAGTGAAAAAAGTTTAGATACCTTGCTACTTGACACCAATCGTTTAGTAGAGTTACGCAATACTCCGAATACTAGAATCAGAGCCAAATTACAGAAATTTGTACCAGTCACAGCCGAACCAGAAATTATTAATGATGATAGTTTTGGTCCTCTGGTCAATAACAAGCTCAAACGCAGTTCTATTAATGTAGAAATTTGGGGTAGTTTTGAGCAAACCCAATCAATTATGCGGCAAATTGAGCTGTTACAGCCTTTGTTGATTATCAAAAATTATGAATCAAAATTAGATGCCCAACAATTTAATCAGCAAAGAAATTCATCAGTTAATCAGTCAAATGTATTAACTGGACCACCGTTAATTATTACTACCTTCCAGTTACAGGCTTTGTTACCCCTGACTAACGAAGAGTCAGAAAGACTAGCTAAAGCAGCAGCCGCCGCCGCCGCTAAAAATCCCAAGTCTAAAAAGTAACTTCGCCAATTTCTAAGTGCTGAAAATTCAGCATACATTACTAAATCTAGGATTCTATTTTCAGGTGAGGAATGAACTGTGAAACAGGTTCATGGTAAAACTTTAATATCAGGTGCAGCAGCTGCTATAGTCCTGGCAGCTCAACCAGCTTATGCACAAACTACCGAAATTACCGGAGTACAGCTAAATCCCGTTGAGGGAGGAATTAGTGTAATGTTACAAACGGGAGGAGGTAGCGAGCGTCCGCAAATTTTCACTACTCAACGTGGTAAATCCTCCGTTGCAGATATTATCAATACTCAATTGCGTCTACCCCAAGGTAACGGTTTCCGCCAAGATAACCCCACCCCTGGTATCGCTTCCGTTGAAGTAACTCAATTAGATGGTAATAGTGTTCGGGTAACAGTTACGGGTAGTAATGACGCGCCCACTAGTCAGCCTGTAACAAGGGCTGGGAATGGTTTAACCCTTGGTTTTACCTCTAGTTCTGGTGCTACGGCCTCCGCCGCACCCACCACACCAACTACACCAACCGCATCAACTCCCACAGGTGCAAAACCAGAAGTTTTAGTTCCTAACCCCGAAGTAACCATTGATGGAAAACCAGCCCAACCAGCCGGTCCTGGTCAACCCTTCAACCAAGCACCACCCTTTTTACCCAGAGCTGTAGCTCCACCAGTGGGCGATATAGCAGTTTCTAATGTGGATACTTCTCCCAGCACTATAGATTTAGGTACACAAGAGCGAGTTCCCCGTTTGGTGTTGCGAGAAGCACCAGTCAGAGAAGTTTTATCACTTTTAGCTCGTGCGGCGGGAATGAACTTAGCTTATGCAGGTAATGAAGGAACGGGCAATCAACAACCCGGTAGCCCAAATGCACAAAGAGATACATCTAGTAATCAAACCATCTCATTAGACATAGAAAACGAGCCAGTACAGGATGTATTTAACTATGTTCTGCGCTTAAGTGGTTTAGAAGCTAACCGTAGTGGACGCACTATTTTTGTGGCTCCTAAATTGCCAAATTCCACCCGTGATGTGATCATGCGTAGCTTGCGACTGAATCAAGTTACGGTGGGTGTAGCTATTAACTTTTTAGTGGGTTTAGGAGCAGAAAGTGCTGTAAGTAGAGAACGTCCAGTGACAAGCGTTAGTGCTGTACCTGTAGGCGCTGGTGCTGCACCAATTACCCAAACTCAAACCACCACGGAAACTAGAATCGAAACACAACGGATTGAGTTTAAAGACTCGAATCCTTTACTCAGAGGTTTACAAGCTCTAGGAGATGAGCGGACTAATTCCATTACTTTAATTGGTACTCCTAAATCTGTAGAGATTGCTACATCTCAACTAACTCAACTAGATATCCGCCGTCGGCAAGTGGTAGTTAATGTCAAAATTGTTGATGTTAACTTAAGAGGAAATCAACTGTATAACACTAGCTTTTCCTTTGGGGTTGGTGATAATTACTTTGCAGTTAATGATGGTGTAGCAACCCTGAATTTTGGAGGAACTCGACCACCAACAACTAGTGAAGTCAGGAATAGTTTAAGTAGTACACCATTAATTTTGAATCCATTAGCAGAAGATGTAGAGGATGTATTTCTCGGTGAGGGATTTTTTAATAATCCAGGTATACCATCTGCTGATCCTCCTGCGGGCAATGATCCATTAACCACAGGTATTACAGGCTTTACTCCTGGTACTAGTACCAGTCCTCCTAGATATGAGTTCTCTTTAGCTAGTTTATATCGCTTTCCAAGACGGTTTTTAGCGAGTTTGCAATCTGAAGTTACAAATGGTAATGCCAAGATTTTGACTGACCCAACTTTAATTGTGCAAGAAGGTCAAACAGCCAGTGTTAACCTGACTCAAGAAGTTTTGGGAAGAATTAGAGTAACCACAACCGACACAGCTGGAGGTTCTAGGGAAGTAAGAGAGCCAGAGAAAGAAACAATAGGCTTAACTATGGCTGTGAAAATTGAGCGAATTGATGATAATGGCTTTGTATCGCTATCAGTAGCACCAAGTGTTAAAGCCCCAGCAGGAACAGCTGATACAGGTGATGGAGAAATTGTTCTCATCTCTGAACGTTCACTCAATTCTGGTTTGATTCGTCTGCGAGATGGTCAGACACTAATTCTCTCTGGGATTATTCAAGATCAAGATCGCACAGAAATTACGAAGATTCCTATTTTGGGTGATATTCCTCTGCTGGGTTCGTTGTTTAGAAGAACAAATAGAACTAATGAAAGGAGAGAAGTCATTGTTTTACTAACTCCTCAAGTGATGGATGATTCAGAACGGTCTACCTACGGTTATAATTACACTCCTAGCCCACAAGTGCGGGATGTTCTAGAGCGTCGTGGTTTGCCAGTTCCTCGTCGTCAATAATTAAGGTGTGGGGTGCTGAGTGCGGGGTGCTGAGTAAAAATAATTTATTCCCCCTGCCCCCTGCCCCCCCTGCCTCCATAGGTATTTATCCCTACTAACCAGCTAGTTTCGAGTGCAACTAATGAGTAATAAAACACAAAAAATCCTGAAATCTATATAAATTAATAGTTTCATCTATCCACTTCTGGCTTATAGACCTTAGAATGATTCATTGAAAAGTCGAGCCAATAGGATTTACGGCAATTTTAGGTGTAAATACTTCCAAGGAACGATTTTTGTAATTCTACAAACAGAGATTTACGTAATGATGCAACAAGGTGCATCCTTAAAGAATCTCAATTAAACCGTTAGGAGTTTGATATGAACAAAGGTGAATTAGTTGATGCTGTAGCTGAGAAGGCTGGCGTTACCAAGAAACAAGCTGATAATGTCCTCAGCGCTGCTATCGAAACTATTATCGAAGCTGTGGCTTCTGGTGATAAAGTCACTTTGGTAGGATTTGGTTCTTTTGAATCACGGGAAAGAAAGGCTCGTGAGGGTCGTAACCCCAAAACTAACGAAAAAATGGAAATCCCAGCCACTAAGGTGCCAGCTTTCTCGGCTGGGAAATTGTTTAGAGAAAGGGTAGCACCCCCAAAAGAGTAAGTTCTGTTCTAGGGAATCGGTTTTTAATGCGGCAATCAAGACATGGAGGAAATTTAGCTTGGGCAGCAGCGATCGCTCGTTGTTCACCTGATGCTATTTTGGATTTTTCCGCCAGTATTAGCCCTCTGGGTCCACCTCAAAGCGCGATCGCCGCAATTATTTCCCATTTAGCTCATCTGCAACATTATCCAGATCCCGATTACAGTGACTTGAGAACTGCCCTCGGTCACTTCCATCAACTACCCCCGGAATGGATTTTGCCCGGCAATGGTTCAGCAGAGTTATTAACTCTAGTGGGCAGGGATTTAGCAGATTTAGCAGCAACAATATTATTCACTCCAGCCTTTGGCGATTATTACCGTACCTTGACGGCCAATAAAGCTAAAGTGCTGGAGTTTCCCGTGATTTATACTCAATCAGGAATTGCTAGTTGGGTTTTACCTGATATTCCTGGCAGTAATTGCGGGTTATTGCTCAATAATCCTCACAACCCCACCGGCAAGTTATTTCTCAGGGAATCAATCTTACCCTACCTGGAAAAATTTGCTTTGGTGGTGGTGGATGAGGCATTTATGGATTTTCTGCCCCCTGAACAGGAACAAAGCCTGATTTCCTGGGTGCAGGAATACCCAAATTTAGTGATTTTGCGATCGCTCACCAAATTCTACAGTTTACCCGGACTGAGGTTAGGTTATGCGATCGCCCACCCTGAGCGCCTATCAAAATGGCAACAATGGCGAGATCCTTGGCCTGTGAATACCCTAGCCGCAGCAGCCGCAGTGGCCGCAATTCAAGACCAGGATTTTCAACAACAAACCTGGCAATGGCTACCACCCGCCCGTAATCAGTTATTTGCAGGTTTAGCAGCCCTACCTAGCTTAAAACCCGAATCTGGCCTGGCAAACTTCATTTTGGTAGAGTCCCAATCCTCTACTTCCGAACTACAACAGAAATTACTCCAACAACATCAAATTTTAATTCGTGATTGTCTCAGTTTTAAAGAATTAGGCGATCGCTTTTTTCGTGTCGCCGTCCGTTCTCACTCAGACAATGAACGTCTTTTAACTGCATTGCGTCAAGAATGTAATTTATAGGGAACAGGGAACAGAAGAGGCAGGAGTGCGGGCGTTCCGTGAGCGAAGTCGAACGGGCAGGGTGCAGGGGGGATGAAGAGGCAGGGGGCAGAGCTTGTCGTGAGCGAAGTCGAACGGGGGCAGAGGGGAAAGAAGAATATAGAAATATTGTTGTTGCCTATTACCTATTGCCTGTTGCCTGTTTCCTATTGCCTGTTCCCTATTGCCTATTGCCATTTCCCTAATAACTAATAACTAATGACTAATGACTACGATATCGTGATCATCGGTGGTAGCCTTGCTGGATACCAAGCTGCTTTAACTGCTACTCACCTCCGGGCTAAAGTTGCCCTAGTCGAACCACAAATTAATTACGAATGGCAATATTACCGGATTTTGGGTGAAATTGCCCAAAAGCTGCAACAAAGCCAGGGATTAGCCCATTTAGGCATCTATCCGCCAGATTTGGATAGAAATGGGGTAAACCTTGTTATGCCCTCATTGCCGGGCGGGATAAATTGGGAAAAATTGGACTTGTATGCTCAGGGTGTGGGTTCTAATCTGGAACAACAGTATGCTTTGAGTAACTTGACCACTCAGGGAGTGGATGTCATTCTAGGGGATGGTGAATTTCAAGCTGCACCCAGGTTAGGGTTTAAAGTAGGCGATGGCGAAACGCCCAGCGTAGCTGCTCGCACTCTGTATTCCCGCACTTACATCCTCGCTACTGGTTCTCGTCCCGCTATTCCCAAAATTGAAGGACTGCAAACCGTCAGTTATCTGACTTTAGCTAATATTGATCAAACTCTTCAACAAGCCAACCCTCCTCAAAATTGGGTGATTTTGGGTGGACTGCCCCAAAGTATTGAAATTGCCCAAACTTTAGCCCTTTTAGGTTACAGAGTGACCTTAATAGTCAAACACCGTTATTTATTACCAGAAATTGACCCAGAATTAAACCAGTTATTAATTGCCCAATTAGAAGTAAATGGAGTACGCATTCTTACCCACACAACTGTTACCCAAGTGCGAGAAATTAATGGGGAAAAATGGGTGCAGGCAGGTGATAAAGCCATCAACACAGAAGCAATTTTAGTGGCTACAAAACAACGTCCTAATTTAGAATTCCTCAATTTAGCCGCAGTTGGAGTAAAATGGCATCAACACAAATTAATTGTGAATAAAAAACTCCAAACCACAAACCACCGCATTTATGCCTGTGGTGATATTTTGGGAGGTTATAGTTTAACTAATATTGCTCAATATGAAGCAAATCTTATTTTACAAAATGCTCTCTTTTTCCCAAAGAATTCAGTAAATTATCGTTGCGTTCCTTGGGGAATCCATACTCAGCCGATGTTAGCTCAAGTTGGTTTAACGGAAACAGAAGCTAAACGCCAATATCAACAAAATCAGTTTTTAGTAATTAAACAATATTTTAAATCTTTATCTATTGCTCAAATTCAAGCAGAAACTACAGGTATTTGTAAATTAATTGTGCGCGATAATGGGGAAATTTTAGGAGCTAGTATTTTTGGTAAAAATGCAGGAGAATTAATTAACATTATTGCTTTAGCAATGTCAGAAAACATTTATATTCACAAATTAGCTAAATTAGCTCCTATTTATCCCACTTATACAGAGATTTTATTACAAGCGGCTGACGAATGGCATCAACAAAAAATTCAACGCAATCATAATTTACAAGAATTTCTAGAGAGTTTCTTTCATTTTCGTCGAGATTGGAATTTATAGGAGGCAGGAGGTAATAAAGTTTGATATTATAAGTTTTTCCTGGTTTTTTTGCTGAATAATTAGGCTGAATAATTATTTATGTCCAGATGCGTTAGTTTAATGCTAACTAGCTGATTTTATAATAAAAGGGACACAACCTATCCAAGATTTTTAGCTTAAACTAACGTCAGTTCGACCAACCTCTCTCCAACCCCTCTCCGACGTGGAGGGAAATATTTAAACATCTTATTAACATTAAAGAGTAATGCCATTAAGCCTCTCTTCACCTCTCTCTAGCCCTCTCCTGAAAGAAGAGAGAACAAACAGTAGCGGACTCAGAAACAGATTCCGCCAACAGTATAATTACTTAATTAGTATCTTAAATAAATACATTAATTAAAACTTATATTAATATATCGCAAAATAAATTTACAAAATTGCCAAAACAAGGTTGCATTCTTGAAATATATTGTTATATTTATTTACATAAGGTAATAAAGCTTAGTAAATATAATACGGAGTAATCACAATGACTAACGCAACAAAAACTGTTACCGCACCTGTAGCCGAAGATCGTAATGCTTGGCGCTGGGGCTTTACTCCCCAAGCCGAAATCTGGAATGGTCGCTTGGCTATGATTGGCTTTTTAGCTGCTGCTTTAATTGAATTCTTCTCTGGCCAAGGCTTCCTGCATTTCTGGGGTATCCTGTAAATTTTAATAAACGCTAATAACAGCAATTATCTGTAAATATAAAGACCTGGCAATTTAATAACTGCCAGGCTTCTTTTTTGTTAAAGTCATAGGTCATTGATTTTCTAGTGATGACTAATGACCAATGACCAAGTGACTACTAGCGGATATATTCTTTCAGAACGCTGTTGCGGTTAGGGTGGCGGAGTTTCCGCAGTGCTTTCGCTTCAATTTGGCGAATACGTTCACGGGTGACATTGAAAATCTGACCGATTTCTTCTAAAGTCTTCATCCGTCCGTCATCCAAGCCATAACGCAATCTTAAGACATCCCGTTCACGGGGGCTAAGACTATCAAGGACTTTTTCTAAATCTTCCCGCAGCAAGTTCTTAGAAACTTGGTCTTCTGGAGTTTCCCCATCAGACTCAATAAAATCACCCAATCGAGAATCTTCTTCTTTACCGATGGGTGTTTCTAGAGAAATAGGTAATTGGGCGGATTTAGCAATAAACCTAAGTTTCTCAATGGTCATTTCCATGCGGGTAGCAATTTCCTCTTCTGTTGGCTTGCGACCCATTTCTTGAGAAAGAAGCTTGGTAGTTTTCTTAATCCGTGATATTGTTTCATACAGGTGAACTGGCAAACGAATAGTGCGCGATTGATCAGCGATCGCTCTTGTGATTGCCTGACGAATCCACCAAGTCGCATAAGTAGAAAATTTATAGCCTTTTTCGTGGTCAAATTTTTCTGCGGCGCGAATCAAACCTAAGCTACCTTCTTGAATTAAATCTTGGAAGGACAAGCCACGGTTCATATACTTCTTGGCAATTGACACCACAAGGCGCAGGTTAGATTGCACCATCTTATCCTTCGCTCTGCGTCCTACGTGCAGGCGATAACGGAAAGTAGGTAATGGTAACTGTACTGCTTCTGCCCATTCACTATCTCTAGGATCGCGTTCTAACTGTTCCGCCAGTCTTTCCCGTACCCTTTCCAATTCCAGCAAATCAGCGATTTTTCGCGCCAGTTCAATTTCTTCATCAGCACGTAACAAGCGAATTCGCCCAATTTCTTGCAAGTACAGGCGAATTGAGTCTTCTGTATAGTGCTTTTTCTTAGTTTGTGTCCGACGACGCGATTTAGCGGCTTTTCCAGACTTAGCGTCTTCCTCATCAGACTGAGGCTCTAAGAATTCATCAATTTCGCCTTCATCGGTGATCAGCAAGTCCTCTTCTTCTTCCTCTATTAAGAGTTCTTCTAACTCCTCGAAATCAGGCTGAGTCATAATATCTAGGACAGGCTGATAATTGCTTTCGAGTACGTTGTTAGCCTGGTTCATGCCGCGTTCCTCATGCTCCTTGCAGAATCAATTACTCAAGATGTGTTTACTGCTCTTTTAATCGAGCCAATTGTTTACCGAAAAATTGGTCTAGGCTAATGGCCTGTAAGATTTTCGGTAGTTTTACCCCTAAATGCAGGAGTTTTTTTAATTTTAGTGACAACTTGTCCAGTTTATACGAGTTGTTCACTGAAATAAAAGTCATACCTGTCAGTGGTCGTATACTATTTCTGACTGGTCTCAAAAAAGACACATCTTTAAATTCAGAAATTTACCACTCTTTGACAATCAGAGATATGACTGCTGGCAAATTTACCTGTAAAGACTGTTCCGATTGTAGCCTGTTTCACAGAAATTGTACTTTTTTTGTGTGTTAATCATGAAGTCATTAAGCAAGTTGAAGCCACTTTTATCAATAAAGACATTAAAAGCAGTAGTTACACCATGCGATATTGTCAAAAAATTTTTGGTGTGGGGGTGGCGTTCTCATGTGCTTGAATAAGCTTCCAGGCTCGGTTTACAACAATCATTACTTGGTAACAAGATTTGGGAGATGTTAACTCTGGTGTAAATTATAAATGCACCGATGTTTACACTTCCTTCATAAATCACTTATTGCCGAAAAAGGATGTTTTTGGTAGATACGCTATTGCTGGAACAGTTTTCATGATGCGATTCGTGCACCTCAACTGGAGAATAAAAGGCCATTCACCGCAACTTAGGAGTTTAGGTTTTGGCAGAATCAGCCGATTGAGATATGAATTTAAAGTTCATTCAATTCAGCCTTATTCACACATTAGCGTATTACTGGGATTTCTACCTTATGCAACTTGACAAACTGTTCTTATTGTATACAAAGATATTTTAATTAGTCGAGTAAATATTTGGCAAATGTACCTAGTTAATGTATGGTAGTATGTTTGTACGAATGAAGCATAGATCGGGTGAAATAACAGAATTCCATTTTCTTGACTCATTTCTTAGTGAGGAAATAGGAAAAAAAAGCGTAGGAAAATCTGTTTAAGCATGATCCATCATCGAAACTTTTGTTCATGACTAACAAATTACCACCTAAGATACAGGAGACATTCTACTATATTGACTTGACATTTTAGAGAAAATTTGATTCAAATTCTCTCCAATCTATTGTATCTCAGAAGAGAAAATAGGGATGTGGCAACATTTGAACATTAAGGGGAAACTGCCCACCTGCGACTAAAGTACGCTAAGAACTAGTTGGAAGAATCCTCACCACGGTGCTACAAAAATAAATCTAAATAAATTTGTGTAGACTGCTCAAGTTCGGCTTAATTTGTCTGTATGTAGCAAAGATGACGAAATATGGTAAAGATAAAAGCAAATAAGTTGTTGGTTGTTGTGGATCTGTCAAAAGAAGCTGTTGAAGCATTGATAAGCAAGAAATTATCATTGGGCTGAGTAGCCAAAAAGACTGATCTAGTCTAATTGTAACGCTATTTAATATTTTTTCCAGAAATTAGGGTTAATTTTTGGAATAGCTTGCGTTTTCATTTTTAAGCTTAACAAAGCTGACCCTTAACTTGTAGCTAGTGATGATTTAGTAATAAATCTTTTTTATCAATAGAGTATGAGGAGAATTAATTAAGTGATCAGGCAAAATAAATTACACAATTTATTTTTCTGTACCGCACTGAGCGCAGTCGAAGTGTTCTCTGTTCCCTCTCTCCCCGGAGAAATTTAATTTTGCACAACAGCTTATCAATAGAAAACGGGTAACAGATTATATCTATTACCCACGTAAAAATTTAAAAATGAGTTGAAATTTAGATATCTAAATCTGTGAGGTTAAGTTTAGAACCATAGGTTTCAATAAATTCCCGTCGTGGTGCTACGCGATCGCCCATTAAAATCGTAAAAATGCGATCGGCTTCGGCTGCGTCTTCAATTTCTACTTGTTTGAGGGTGCGGCTGGCTGGGTTCATGGTGGTGTCCCAGAGTTGTGCCGGCATCATTTCCCCTAACCCTTTAAATCGCTGGATGGTATAGTTAGCGTTAGCGGGAAACTTAGCGATGATTTCTTGCAGTTCCCTGTCGCTATAACAATATTCGTGATTTTTTCCTCTTTCCACTTTATATAATGGTGGACAAGCGATATACACAAAACCTTCCTCAATGAGCGATCGCTGATAACGGTAAAAGAAGGTTAACAGCAGTGTTCTAATATGCGCCCCATCTACGTCAGCGTCAGTCATTAATACTACACGATGATAACGTAATTGTGAGGAATCAAATTCTTCACCTTTAACGCCTAAACCAAGGGCTGTAATTAGAGATTGAATTTCGTTATTTTTATAGATTTTTGCGTCGTCGGTTTTTTCAATGTTGAGAATTTTACCACGTAAGGGCAGAATAGCTTGAGTCCGGCGATCGCGTCCTTGTTTAGCACTATTGTGAACAAATACACCACAAGCTAAAGCAAAGTTGTGAGTTTCAGGAACTTCAATATCATAAACATCTACCCGTTCAGTTAATCGCTCTATACTTACAATGCGGTGATTGTAATTAGCCACTGCTTCATAAGCTAAAGCTTGATTACCTTCAAAATATCGTTGGCAAAATGTGTCAAACCTTAAGAGAGACTTGTCTTTTGCCTGCTGACGGTAAGTGTTATAAACTTCTAAATCAAGCTTACCTTGCTCAATTTCAATTTGCTTAAGTGCAGCAATGGTTTTACGATAGTAGGTTTGTGTTAAAGCTGCATGACGTTTAGAGCGAAATTCAGGAGTCCATTGTTGTTTGGTGGTTTCTCTCCTCCAGGCTAACAAAGTTTCATCTTCCCATTGCTGTTTAGCTAACAGTGAGAGAGTTTCACGAGCTTGGGGGTGATTGACAAAATGCTGACGAGTTCTTTGTGCTTGTGTTAAACGATTAGCTGGATCATTCCAGTAATTTTTTTGTGCTTGATCAAGGCGTTCTTGGTTTTGTTGACGGTAAGCTTCATTACTATGATAAAACTCACGCCATTTACCTACCATATAAGTTTTATAACTTTCTGAAGCCCACTGTTCCTTAGCCTGTTGTGACAAAATCAGTTGGGTTTCTGGCTGTTGCATTCTCTGGCTCATTTTAGCCCGATATTCGTCAGTTTGGCGAATTTTCCGGCTTTTATCAATCACATCTGGACGGTGTAAGGTTTTAGCTATATGGGCGCGATGTAAAGCTAAATGCTCCTGTGCAGATAAACGCTGTAAATTAGTAGGGTTGTTGTTGCGTTTATTGAAGTCAATGTGATGACAATGATCTCCGTCCGTAAGTTTGTAAACCCCTATGGAACGGTTATACCAATCAGCTAACAAATGGGTAAATAGCCAAGAATCAGAACGGGGATTCCAAACCATTTCATAACCATCAATAGTAATCCCTGCTTGGCTGGTATCAGATAAGCGACGATACAAAGGCATTAGGGAATCACTAGAGGTTAGTAGTGCAGCTGCTTTATAGCTACCATCACGTAACATGAAACGGTGGTCAGGTGTACAAACGATAGTTTCCCCATTGTCCAGCGTTACCTTAATGACTTCAGCATTGGCTTTAGTCATACGTGGGTTAATAATACGTTCTATGCCTACTGTGCCATTTTTACGGATGGTGTAGCAGAAGTGTTGTTTTCCTTGTGCTTGCTCGGCAACAATTTCTTTAAAACTGATAAAACGCCCATCAGCCAATGCTACCAATGTATCACCATCAAAACAACCACCCGCCGAATCGCCTTCTACAATAAAGATTTCTGATTCTTTCGGGTCACGAGAACTACAATCTGCTAACTTCCCAGGTAAAGGAGAAGACTCTAAAACTGATTTACGACGGACTAACTCCCGTGCGTGTCTCGCAGCTTCCGCAGCTTTAAAAGCTTGAATCGCTTTATCTAAAATAGAATCAGCCACACCGGGGTGAAACTCTAAATACTCGGTTAGGACTTCCCCCACAAAAGAATCAACAATACCCCTAACTTCCGTATTACCCAACTTAGTTTTAGTTTGCCCCTCAAATTCCGGGTCAGGCACTTTCACCGAAATTACCGCCGTTAAACCTTCCCGGACGTGTTCACCACTCAGGTTAGAATCATTTTCTTTCAGTTTATTCCGCTTACGAGCGATCGCATTTAAAGTTCTGGTTAAAACTGCTTTTAAACCTTCTAAGTGTGTACCACCATCAACAGTACGAATATTATTCGCAAAACCTAACACATTATCAGTATAAGCATCTGTACACCATTGTAAAGCCACTTCTACCTGGACATTATTCCGTTCACCTTGGACAAAAATAATTTCTTCGTGTAAAGGTTGTTTCTCCCGATTCATGTAAGCAATATACTCTTTAATCCCTCCACTATACTCATAAGTTTCTATCTTGGAAGTATCAGTTTTCAGCAGTTCTAAACGGTGATCAGTAAAAGTAATTTTGACCCCAGCGTTTAAATATGCCAACTCTCGCAGGCGACCAGCTAAAGTAATATAATCAAACTCTGTACCTGTAGTAAAAATTTGCGTGTCTGGTTTAAAAGTGACAGATGTTCCTGTCCTATCTTCCTTGTCAGGTTTGGCTTGTAAATCAGTAACTGGTATCCCTCTCTCATAACGTTGGGTATGTACCTTCTTCTCACGCCAAACAGTAATTTCTAGAACTTCTGATAAAGCATTAACTACAGAAACACCAACCCCATGCAACCCTCCAGAAACTTTATAACCACCACCGCCAAATTTACCACCAGCGTGTAGTACAGTTAAAACAGTTTCTAAAGCTGATTTCCCTGTTTTTGGGTGAATATCCGTAGGAATACCCCGACCATTATCTGTCACCGTACAAGAACCATCAGCATTAAGATCGACCTCAACATGAGTACAATATCCTGCTAAAGCCTCATCAATTGAATTGTCTACTACCTCGTAAACTAAATGATGAAGTCCTCGCGGTCCCGTACTACCAATGTACATCCCTGGTCGTTTGCGGACGGCTTCCAGACCTTCCAGAACTTGAATCTGATCGGCACTGTAACTGCTCGTCATGTAAAAATCTCCTGATGCGTGGGATTAAAATCGCCCAAAGGCTTTAAAATGTCAAATCATTCCAAAATTCTAACACAAAAGCCTTGTCGTCGTGTGCAGGGCAATTTGATGAGAAGTTTATACCAGAATAGCACCCCCTTGTTTGGGGCAGAGCAGATGAGGAGGATGAGGGAGATGAGGAAGTAATTATTTATTCCTCCTGCCTCTCCGAAGTTCTGATCGGCGGGAGCCGCCGCTCAGACTTCTCTCTGCCTCCTGCCTCCTAACTAATGACCAATGACCAATGACCAATGACCAATGACCAAACTAATTGTAATTTGTGGGGCGACAGCGACAGGGAAATCTGGGTTAGCTTTGAGTTTAGCGCAAAGGTTGGGTTCTATAATTCTCAGTGCTGATTCTCGCCAAGTATATCGTGAGTTTGATATTGGTACAGCTAAACCCAGTTTGGCAGAACAGAAGCTTGTACCTCATTATCTGATAGATATCTGTGAACCTACAGAAACAATGACGGTGGCAGATTATCAAGAACAAACCCAGGCTTTAATTACGGGTCTTGAGTTTTCACCGCTTTTATTAGTTGGTGGTACAGGTTTATATATTCGTTCTATTGTCCAAGGAATGAGAATTCCTAGAGTAGCACCACATCAGGAATTGCGATCGCAACTCACATCATTAGGTCAAACTCAACTCTATGCTATGTTACGGCAAATTGATCCAGTCGCCGCTCAAAAAATTCACCCACATGATTTAGTACGAACTTTAAGAGCTTTAGAAGTATACTATGTTACGGGTAGCCCTATTTCCGCCCAACAAGGAGAAAATCCGCCAAATTACCCCATTTTACAAATTGGTTTGGATTGTGAACCAGAAAAATTAGAGCAGCGCATTCATCAACGGACTGAGCAAATGATAGCAGATGGTTTAGTGGCAGAAGTGGAAAATTTAGTCAAAAAATATGGCGCTGATTTATCTTTATTAAACACTTTAGGTTATCAAGAAATTAAGCAATATTTAGCTGGAGAAATTTCTCTAGATACAGCTAAAGAGTTAACAGTTTTACATACCCGTCAATTTGCCAAACGCCAACGCACTTGGTTTCGATCTTATCCTCAAATAGAATGGTTTGATGCCAATCATCCTAATTTATTAGATGAAGTATGGACACGCATCAATCAATTTTTAACCACCACGTAAGCAGGCAGGGAGCAGGGAGCAGGGGGGAAAGAAGATATAAAAATACTTTTCTGTGCCTGTTGCCTGTTGCCTGTTGCCTGTTGCCTGTTGCCTAATGACTAATGACTAATGACTAATCAAATCCATAATTCCAAATCAGTAGCTATTCTGGGAGGGGGTGCTTGGGGTAACGCTTTAGCCAGTTTAGCAGCATCCAATAATCATCAAGTGCGCTTGTGGTCGCGTCGTGGTACAATAACCCTTACTTCGGCTTTAGAAGATGCAGAAATAATTGTTTCTGCTATTTCCATGAAAGGTGTACAGGAAGTAGTATCTTTGGTTAAGTCTTCTCCTGTGTCACCAAAAACCATATTTGTCACAGCAACTAAAGGTTTAGATCCACAAACAAACACCACACCCTCGCAAATTTGGCAAACTGCATTTTTGAATCATCCGGTAGTTGTGCTGTCAGGACCGAATTTATCTAAAGAAATTGAAATGCAATTACCAGCAGCCACCGTCGTTGCTAGTGTGAATACTCAAGCCGCAGAAACCGCCCAGTTAGTCTTTTCCTCTCACCGCTTCCGTGTCTATACTAACCCTGATCCATTAGGCGTAGAACTAGGCGGAACATTAAAAAATGTGATAGCGATCGCAGCTGGTGTCTGTGATGGTTTACAACTGGGAACCAATGCTAAAGCAGCTTTAGTGACTCGTGGCTTGACAGAAATGGTCAGGATCGGTAATATCTGGGGGGCAAAGACGGAAACTTTTTATGGTTTATCTGGTCTTGGGGATTTACTGGCAACTTGCAACAGTCCCTTAAGTCGTAATTACCAAGTTGGTTATCAACTGGCTACTGGTAAAACACTAGATCAAACTCTCACCGATTTACCAGGAACAGCCGAAGGAGTGAACACCTGCCAAGTTTTAATGCAAATTGCCCAGCAAAAAAATGTCTCAATACCAATTACTGAGCAAGTATATCGGTTACTGAGCAATGAAATCACACCCCAACAGGCACTTGATAAACTAATGTTACGAAATATTAAACCTGAATATCACCATTGAAGATAGGGGTAGGTTATAGGGTGTAAGGTGTAGGGAAATAAAAAATATCAAATTATTTCCCCTACACTATGAAGAGTTTTACTTCTAGTTATTACCAAATAATCCCTAGAAAAAAACTGTTAAATTGTCAGGAAATTACTTTCAGGGTCTTGTATATATGACTAGATAGTTTATAAACTCGTTAATTACTAAGAATATGTTTATACTAAGTTATAAAAATAACAATCAATATTGCTTTAGTATAAAATATTGATTCGTTACCAGCCATTTTATGCCTAGCTGTAGATTTGAATAGCTATTGGTTCAATTCAAAAAGCAACAGGAACTACTCAAGTTCATCTGTAAAAATGTATCTAAACAAAGGTACATTTGTTAACGAGAAATTTTACGAAAGTTCTCAACCGTGTTAGTTCATCATGAATCACGGGAACAATAGCAACAGTTAAATAGCTGACTGTACATTTCTATCTGACCCTTCGGGTTTGCAGTCGCCAACGGAGGGACACCTCCCGCAGCGCTGACTCACCGTAATCTATTGTTACCTGGAGCAATTAAGACGCTATGCCAGCAACATCTTTTCACCCAGATGCCACCTACGACAGCCAAAAGCCTAGTCAAATATTGGAATCTGATCTCACGGTTGATGAAGAAGATTTAGCCTTAGAAGATTTGCAAGAGTTAGAAATAGCGGCTGCGGATGCTAATAACTTGCCTACTAGTTCTAACCGACGCAATACAGACCTGGTTCGTCTCTACCTCCAAGAAATTGGTCGAGTCCGGTTGTTAGGACGAGATGAAGAAGTTGCCGAAGCCCAAAAAGTACAACGATACTTAAAGCTACGCACAGTTTTAGCCAATGCTGCTAAACAAGGGGATGCGGTAATCGAACCTTATTTGCGATTAATTGAAGTACAAGAACGTTTAGCCTCAGAATTAGGCCATCGTCCTTCATTAGAAAGATGGGCTCATACTGCTGGTGTGAATGTTAAGGATCTCAAGCCCATTTTGTCAGAAGGTAAACGTCGTTGGGCAGAAATTGCCAAACTTACGGTAGAAGAACTCGAACAGCTGCAAAGCCAAGGATTACAAGCCAAAGAGCACATGATTAAGGCTAACTTGCGCTTAGTTGTATCCGTAGCGAAAAAGTATCAAAACCGGGGTTTGGAATTATTAGATTTAGTTCAAGAAGGAACATTAGGTTTAGAAAGAGCAGTAGAAAAATTTGATCCTACCAAGGGTTATCGTTTTAGCACCTATGCTTATTGGTGGATTCGTCAGGGAATTACCAGAGCGATCGCTACTTCTAGCCGCACAATTCGCCTACCAGTTCATATTACCGAAAAACTGAACAAAATTAAAAAAGCACAACGGAAAATCGCTCAAGAAAAAGGTCGTACTCCTACCCTTGAAGATTTAGCCATAGAACTGGAAATGACACCTAGCCAAGTACGAGAAGTGTTGTTAAGAGTTCCGCGTTCCGTTTCTTTAGAAACCAAAGTCGGTAAAGATAAAGACACAGAATTAGGGGAATTATTAGAAACAGATAATGTTACCCCAGAAGAGATGTTAATGCGCGAATCTTTACAAAAAGATTTACACAATCTCTTAGCGGATTTAACTAGCAGAGAACGTGATGTAATTTTGATGCGATTTGGTTTAGCTGATGGTCATCCCTACTCATTAGCAGAAATTGGCCGGGCTTTGGATTTATCACGGGAAAGAGTGAGACAAATTGAATCCAAAGCTTTGCAAAAGCTACGTCAACCCAAGCGCCGCAATTTAATCCGTGATTACCTAGAATCTCTCAGTTAGTAGGCGGCAGTAGGCAGGAGGTAAAAGAGCTTATTATGTAAGCTTTTTCCAGTTTTTTAACTGAATAATGATTTTTGCCAAACTGCACTAGATTTAGGTATGTGATTAAGATATTTACCCACAGGTCATTTTTTTGCTTTTGGAATTTCCAGATCAAAGTTTTGCAAAGTCTTATCAATAAATATTGACTTTGAATTTAACTCTTTTGGCAGAAATTATTGATGTCAAAGCTAAAATGAAATTTTTAGCTCACACCTCTGGTTTGCTTTGTATTGGGGCTAATCTAGCTTGAGCTACTTTGATCCCCTAACAGCAAATTTTCTTTCCAGAAACGATAACCAAGGGGGGAGAGTCGTGAAGTTTTCTCTCCTTCTTGCTCAATTTTTGCAATAGTTATGTTAGCTCTGTTGACCTTCTGCTGACCATTTAATCAAGATTTGGTCAATTTTGCGCTAACTTTTAGTAAAGATTATCAATAAGCTGTGGTTGTTGCAAATAATGGGAAAGATTTGCTATATTCTCAATTAACAGGCTTTGTTGAGAAAATTTAGTATGACTGTCTACACAACTGGTTCACTCAAGGCAGAACTAAACGAACGAGGCTGGCGTTTAACTCCCCAGCGAGAAACAATTTTACATATATTTCAAGAGCTACCACAGGGTGAGCACTTGAGTGCTGAGGATCTTTACCAGCGCCTAGAAACTGATGGTGAGGGTATTAGCCTTTCAACAATCTACCGCACTTTAAAATTAATGGCTCGAATGGGCATTTTGCGGGAGTTAGAACTGGGTGAGGGACATAAACATTATGAAATCAACCAGCCCTATCCGCATCATCACCACCACTTAATTTGCGTCAAATGCAACTCTACTATTGAGTTTAAAAACGACTCCATTTTAAAAATTGGGGCAAAAACAGCCCAGAAAGAGGGTTTTCATCTATTAGATTGCCAATTGACAATTCATGCTGTTTGTCCGAAGTGCCAAAGGGCGCTAATGCCACTTTAGCACTAGTTGAGATGAGACGCTCTAATGTTGGAGGTTGGTGATTAGTGGGGAATCTAATCTGCGATATCTAAGCGGGGGTTAGTAGCTTCCGCTTCTAATATCACTAAGGCTGATCCCATAAAATTCTTGCGCTTGCTTGATTGCTGTTCTGGTTGCTGGTGACATGAAACCATTTACCGGGCCTTGATAAAAACCCTGTTCCTGTAATCGCTTTTGAATTTCCAAAACATTCAAGTCAGTTTGAGATGATGTTTTAACTAAACTATTTAATTGAGAACGGGTTTGAGAGTCAGCGATACCGTTGACTGCTAACCGTTGAGCTTTTTGAAACCGACTTACAGCATCAGCAGTGTAAGAACCATAGTAACCGTTGGGTTTTCCTTTGAGGTATCCAGCTTGAATTAATTGTGTTTGTAAAACGCTGACTGCTTCGCCGCGATCGCCTAATTTGAGATTAGCAAATTTTAAATTAGCACGGCTAACTGGCTTTTGGGGTGAAGTAGCTCTATTTGCTACACTTAGAGGTGGTAATTTAGCTAGAGTAGCAGGACCCACAATTCCATCTACATCTAACTTATTAGCTGCTTGAAATTGTTTTACACCTTCTTCGGTAATAGGCCCATAGATACCTGTAGCGCGACCTTGATAGAAACCGGCTACCCGTAAACGTTCTTGTAAAATTTCCACATCTTTACCCTCATCACCTTTAGATAGATAATTGGGGTTTCTGCGCTTTTGGGTAGTAATGTTAACTCTACCCAATTCGGCTTGATTTGGGTTTTTGATATTACTGCTACTAACCATTGTCGGAACAACAGTAGCTTTAGTTGTTTGATTTACTTGTGTGTTTTTACTGCTGCTAGTTGTTGTTGTCAGAACAGCCGATTTTGGTTGCCAAGTTTCTAACTGTTGTAGTGTTTTAGCTCCCACAACCCCATTTACAGGTAAACCAGCAGCTTTTTGAAAGCGTCTGACAGCCTCTTCTGTGGTCAGATCATAAACTTGAGTAATGGGTGCTTGATAAAATCCTACACTTTTTAACCGTTGCTGTAAATTTCGCACCGAAGGCCCTTGATCACCTTTTTGTAAGGCTAAGGCACTGGTAACACTACTGAGAATAGATAAAGTCAGCATTAGCGGTAGCAGATGTTTCCAAGCCTTACCCGAAAACCTTTTCCAGTCTGGTGTTGTGGCTGTATTCAACAGAGAACCAAGAGACACCAATTCATAAACGGTGTTGTCTTCATAAGCACAAGCCAAGTGTAAATACGCAAGATTTTCCATGTTAACCCTCACACTAGTTAAATTTCTTCGATTGTGGCTTCCGATTGATGGACTAAATCGCGTAAATTATTCAGTGTTTCTACACTGACATTTTCCCATAAACTGCGTTTGTGGGCTTCTAATAATCTTTCGGCCATATCACGTAAAGCCCAAGGGTTATGATTTTGGATGAACTGACAAACATCCGGATCAAATAAATAAGTGTCGGCTATACCCTGATACATGAAATCTTCTACACATTGGGCTGTGGCATCATAGGCAAATAAAAAGTCTACGGTAGCAGCCATTTCAAAAGCGCCCTTATAACCGTGACGCATAACGCCAGCAATCCATTTAGGATTGACAACACGGGAACGATACACCCTTGTTATTTCTTCCGAGAGTTGGCGGATTTTGGGCTGGTTGGGAAGGGAATGATCACCAAAGTAGGCGGTGGGGTTTTTACCTTGGAGAGAACGCACTGCGGCGATTAAACCACCTTGGAATTGATAATAATCGTCAGAATCTAGTAAATCATGTTCCCGATTATCTTGGTTGTGTAAAACAATTTGTAGTTGTTGTAAACGGTTTTGGAAAATTTCAGGTTGAAAATTTGCAGATGAAGGGTGCTGAGTATTGTTTCCTCTGCCTCCTGCCTCCTGCCTTCTGCCTCCTGCCTCCTGCCTTCTGCCTTCTGCCTCCTGCCTCCTGCCTCCTGCCTCCTGCCTCCTGCCTTCTGCCTCCTGCCTCCCAGAGTAGGGAAAACTACTCCAGTTAATAAAAGCTTGGGCTAGGTCTTGGTCTGTTTGCCAGTTTTGGGAGGCGATTAAACCTTGAAGACCGGCACCGTAGGCACCAGGTTGAGATCCAAAGACACGGTAAAGCGATCGCTCTAGGGCTTCTGTTTCTGGTATACCTTGATTAATGGCGGCTGCTGTTTCTTGCTGAACTGTGGCAGCTAGAGGATTTTCTTCTGCGGGTTCATCTAAAGCGGCTACGGCGGCCACGGCTTGGGAAAATAAATCAATTAAGTTGGGGAAGGCATCACGGAAAAAGCCGGAAATTCTCAAAGTGACATCTACACGGGGACGACCGAGAATTGATAAGGGCAATATTTCAAAATCTACAACTCTTCTGGCTGCACCATCCCACACCGGACGTACTCCCAATAAAGCTAAAGCTTCGGCTATGTCATCTCCCCCAGTTCTCATGGTGGCTGTGCCCCAGACGGATAAAGCTAAGGTTTGGGGATATTCGCCGTTTTCTTGGGTATAGCGTTCAATGAGGTTTTCGGCGGCTTTGCGTCCTACATCCCAGGCGGTTTCCGTGGGAATGGCGCGAATGTCTACGGCGTAAAAGTTTCTACCGGTGGGTAAAACTTCCGGTCGTCCTCGTGTGGGTGCACCAGATGGGGCGCTGGGAATGTATTTTCCATCCAGTCCCCGCAGGAGGTTGGTAATTTCAATGGGGGTATTTTGGATGGCTGGGAGGAGTTGATCACGTATCCATTGCAGGACGGTGTTAAGGGGTGGTTCAGAGGTTATTGGCTGTTGGTTGATGAGTTGTTCGACGAGAAAGGCGGCGTGTTCTTCGAGGATTTCTATTACGTCTCCGACAATACGGGAAAGATTAAGTCTCACGCAAAGGCGCAGAGGCGCGGAGAGGGTTTTGGGAGGGGTGAAGGGGGTGTTAAGGTGGGTGGTGAGGGGGTCGAAGTCTAAACCCCAAGTTTGGGAAATGGCACGGGTGAGGCCGATAGAATGGCGGTTGGGGATGCGAGCGATCGCCACTATTAAATCACGCAGTTGGCGACCTTGGGGAGATTGGCCGAAAATGTGTAAACCGTCTCTGATTTGGGCTTCTTTCAGTTCGCACAGGTAGCCGTCGAGGTTATTTAAAATGGTGGTTTCAAAGTTGGTAATGTCGGTTTCGTTAGTGATGCCTAAGTCTTGGTAGAGGTTTTCTTTAATCACTAATTGGCGGATGCGATCGCGTAACATTGGTAAACGAGAGGGGTCTAAGCTTTCGGCTTCGTAGTATTCATCAATTAAGTTTTCTACCTGTTGTAATGCCCCGTATAATTCTGCCCTGGTCATTGGGGGGGTAAGATGATCTAAAATGACTGCTTGGGCGCGGCGTTTGGCTTGGGAACCTTCACCTGGGTCATTGACGATAAAGGGGTAAAGATGGGGTAATGCACCAAAAGCTATTTCTGGGTAACAACTACTAGATAACGCTACACTTTTACCGGGCAACCATTCTAAGTTGCCATGTTTGCCGATATGTACCACCCCATCAGCACCGAAACACTGCCGCACCCAGTAATAAAAGGCTAAATAAGCGTGTGTGGGTTCTAAATCTGGTGCATGATAATTTAAACTAGGGTCTAAGTCATAACCCCGTGATGGTTGAATGCCAATAAATATGTTACCCAGTTGGATGCCAGGAATAGGGAAACCATCTTTCCCCCCTACCTCTTCTCCCCATCTTTGATTAATCCCCTGTTGTGCATTTGGGGGTAAGGTGGCAAAGTATTGTTGATATTCTTCTGTAGAAAGGCTTTGATTGATGGGTTTCCAGTCTTTACCTTCTGGGTCATTGGTAATGGTGGAAGTGAGAAGTTGAATTAATTCTTCGCTAGTTTGGGGGATATCGCCTACAGTGTAACCCGCTTGTTGTAAAGCTTTGAGGATTTCTACACAACTGGCCGGGGTATCGAGTCCGACACCGTTGGCTAAACGTCCGTTAGTGTTGGGGTAATTAGCCAAAATTAAGGCTATGCGACGCTTTTGGGGTGGTGTTTGTTGGAGTTTTACCCAGTTAGCAGTTAAGTCAGCCACAAACTGGAGGCGATCGCTCACTGGTTCATACACTACCACATCAGTTTCTAAATCATTATTCCGCGTTTGTAGGGCTTTGAAGGACACCGCACGGCTAATAATTCTCCCGTCTACTTCCGGTAATGCCACATTCATGGCCATATCACGGGGGGTTAGTCCTTGTAGTCCGGTTTCCCACTGTTCCAAAAATCCACCACTAAGAATTACCTGTAAAACGGGTACATCTAATTTTTCCCAAAGTTCAATTTCTGGCGTTTCTGTGTCCAACCGTGCTAGGGAAAAACTCGTGGTATTGAGTAAAACCCCGATTTGCTGAGAATTTGGGGGTTGTAAAAATTTTAGTAATTGTTCGCTAACTCCTGGTTCCCGCAAGGAGGACACAAACACAGGTACAGGTTGTAAATTTCTTTCTAAGAGTGCCGCACACAAAGCCTCAATTACCTTCGTATTGCCCGCCAGATAATGAGCGCGATAAAACAGGATGCCAACAGGGGAAGAGGCAGGGGGGCAGGGGGCAGGGAGC
>DATGXB010000121.1:0-5675 GCA_035299225.1 Nostocaceae cyanobacterium
TAGCGGAATCAAGATATCTTTGACTATTTTTGGGAATGTTGGTAGAATCATGTTTATTTTTAAAATTTCGATATTTAGCCCAAAGTATACTATATTTTGGGCTATTTTTCTAGTATGTTTCTTAACATTCAACACTTCTGATGATTTATATAATATGCTTGGTTCTTATTTACAGTTTTACGCGAAACCCCTCCTACTCCTCCACATCAAACCAAACCGGAGAAGAATCATTCACCACCCCATTATAATTAACAGTAATTTCCTGCCCCTCTCTGATATACTTATAGGCAATTACATCTATCACCCCATCGGTAAAATTTTTCACATAATAGGCATTAGGATGATAAGAATGATTAAAAAGAGACGCAAAACCCAAGGCTATCGCCCCACTTTCCCCATGCCAAGTAAAATAATAATTAAATAAAACCGTTTGAGAAATTAACCTTACTTGTTCTTTGGGTATAACAATAACAGCCGCCCTTTCGATTAACTCACCTGCGTCAAAATCTCTGACCGCAAACACACCTCTGCCTTTTAATTCTGTATCGCGTACTACTAACATAGACACTATGAAAAATATTTCCAAATATTAATTTTCTAGTGCCAACCTCATGAGTTTAGTGTTATTATAAATATCCCAATGCTCACAATAATTGGCTGCGGAAATCTCAATCGGAATGATGATGCAGTAGGCGTAATTATTGCCCAACGTCTACAAAAATATCTTTCTACTCATCCTCACCCTAATGTCCGCATTTTTGACTCCGGCACAGGAGGAATGGAAATTATGTTTCAAGCTAGAGGAAGTACGCAATTAATTATTATTGATGCGAGTTCTACAGGTTCAGAACCTGGTACAGTTTTTAAAGTTCCTGGTAAAGAATTAGAAGCTTTACCAGAACCTAGTTTGAATTTGCATGATTTTCGCTGGGATAATGCTTTAGCTGCTGGTAGAAAAATCTTCCAAAATGACTTCCCTGAAGAAGTGACGGTTTATTTAATTGAAGCAGCTAATTTAGGTTTTGGACTCGAATTAAGTCCCGTAGTTGAACATTCTGCCGATTTAGTATTTGCAGAATTAACAGAAGTGATTAGACAGAATGTTAAGAGTTAATAACTAAGGGGGGTTGAGAGTTAAGCTAAATCACGATAAACTGGAATCTCATCTACTCTCATCTCAAAAGGTACGCCTTGATTTTCTGGGGGGCAAACGCGAATTTTAGCACTGCTAACGATTTCATACAGGATGCTACCCATAGGGACAATTTGCTGCAAAATTCGCCAATTGGTGACTTGATCTGGACATTCAATTACTAAAGTTAAAACACTCGCGCTATTGGTGACATACCAGCGACAGTTAGAGAGGAGGTTTTGAATAATGCGATCGCATCTTTCCCAAAAGAACCGACTAATGGAATGTTCTAACTGTTGACGCAGGATAATGTCTGCTGATGTTGGCTGCAAAGGATGAAAGTCATCAGCGTTAGATTCAAACAATCTTCTAGCCATTTTGCTCGTATTCCTAATTATTGACCAATTGCCATCGCGTAAAGCACATCTTTATTGGTTTGTAGAAAGGCTTGGGTTTCATCATCATAAAAAGCCCCAATACCACTACATTCTATGCCCCAATAATTACTAAATAGATACACTCTTTGTCCTAAAAATCCAACAATCTGCATAGCAGTTTGATAACTGTCATACTGGGAGATGAAAAATAAAGTTACAGCACAATTTCTAGCGATCGCCTGATTAACACATAAATAACCAGTAAAATCGCTAAAGTCTCCCGATTTAATGAGTTCTGTATTTCGATATATCCCTGACTCCATCCCCTCGACACGATGCACAACCGCATAAATTTCTATTTCTTCAAAATTCTCAGTTGGTATCGGTTGCTGCACAGCCTGTAAAATTTCCATGTATCTATCTTGAGAAATAGATTGTTTTTGAAACCTCCGCATTGAACGCCGATTCCAAATTACTTGTTCTAATTTCTCTCGATCAAAATTATAGTCAGGATAATTTATTTGTTGATAGTGACTGATTTCTGTCGCAGTCCCTTGATAGGCAGCTTCAATCAATTGATTCCCTTGGAAATAATCAGTACCACAAACAAAAGGTATCGGTAGCCGTAAGCGTCTCACTGGTTGATCTCGGATTTCTCCGCATATCAAACAACCAGTAACAAACTCTTGATTCTCAAATCCTAACGCTGCATTAAGACTGAGTTTATCAAAGTCAAATACCAGTTGAATTTTTCGCTCATGAAGATATGCAGAAGCAGCAATAGCACCTAAATGATGTCCGCTATCTAGCAAACAATAGCGTAAACTTCTATCTCTATATTTCCAGCTAGACCTATAATAAACACAACTAATTAAAAAAACGAATCCATTGATACGGTTATTTGGTAAAATATAACTCTCTAAACCATCATCAATTAATTCATAAATCAGTGTTAGACAATTATTCTCAACTTCCAAATGATAGATACCGTCTAGGATTCCCTCAATTCCTCTGATTTGCACATAAACCTCCGTCGGATACAACGCACCAGCAGAAGGATTTATTCGCAATTTGTCAGAACCATTTTGATAAACTTTTTCAAAATTAATCGCACTAGTTAAGAAAATAAAATTATGAACTGGATGATCTCGACTTAATGGCCAACGCCGATAAAAGCGGGGATAAACTTTAAAAGCCCTTGGTTGAGTTCTAGCATCTACATAATTAGGATCAATCTGTACCGATAAGTAAGAATGCTTAGTTAGCTCATGGTAACTTTTACCTGAAATTTCATTAGGTGGCATTTTTCAATAACCTTAAAACTTCGATATTGCTGGCAAAATCAATCGCCTTATAATCATCCAAGTTTTGTAAATTCATATTAGGATGATGCTGTAAAAGTAACTTTACTACTTCCGTTTTTCCAGCCGAAGCCGCATACATCAGGACAGTTGCACCATTTTCATTTTGATTGTTAATATCAATCTTGTTTTCTAGCAATAAGTGAATTAACTCATAATGGTTGCCAAAACAAGCAAACCATAAAGCATTATTACTATCGTTATTTTTAGCATTAATATTAGCACCCGCATCTATCAACTCTTTAACAATAGTATAACCTCCCTCTCTAGTAGCTTTCATTAAAGCAGTATCACCATTTTCACCCCGTTGATTTAAATCCTTCGGGTTGTATCCCTTAATTATTAACCATTGATAAGTGGCTACACTTAATTGAGGTTGACTTGACTGATTCATAAGTAATAATGCCTATCCAAAAATTAGTTAAAGTTAAAAGGTGAGCCATGCCCACCATAGTTAAACTTTATGGGAATTGTACAAAACTGTTAGTAGCAAAAGCACAATTTATAAATGAAATATCTCATTAATTGAAGAATTGATAAATAAATACCTCAGATATTGACTATCACTGTGTTTGAGAAATGTATTGCGACAAAGAGAGAAGGAACTAAAATTCAAGCGACGTTAATTTCTGAGGTATCAATCAATTACCTAATTAATGTTTTAGGTAGCGCAACCTGACTGGTAAAGCCTATGATTTAACCAGCATAGGTTTACCTTCTTGAGAAAACATTTGTCTAGCGGACTTCTCTGATCTGGGTAAACCATAAAAACTAGCTTCTGCTTGCATTTCGTCTACTATATCCCAAGCCTCAATCGCTCTCTTAGAATCTGGCCCATAATTAGTAGCAATTGAGAGAGCATTTGCAATAGATTTTTGAATTTCCGCCTGCAAATATTTTAAGATTGGCTTCTCGACAAAGTTGCCTTTTGTCAGAATATCAGTCACGGAAATAATGCCTAATAATTCACCTTGAATTACCGGCGCACGCCACACCCCAGTATTAGCAAACAACCGTGCAACATATTCAATATCTAAATCAGGATTGACAACAACACAAGGTTTTGTCATCACTTCATAAACACATACACGCTCTGGATCTTGTCCATAAGCCGCAACTTTACCAACAATATCCATCTCAGTCACAAGACCGTAAGCATCACCACTATGACGAGGTTCAACAACTAGCGCACGTAATTCTTTCAACCGCATCAGTTTAACTGCTTGGGCTACGGTTGCGGAACCGCGAATAGTAGCTACATCTTGAGTCATGATATGTTTAGCTTTCATGATCCTGCTCCTTAAATTAAGTTTAGCGTATCAGCAATATACTACTAAATTGCTGTAATTTTGACTAAACTGCACTGACATTATTTTGAATAGCCGAAAAAGCAATTACAGTAGTTCAAAATTTCCAGATAGAGTTATAAACTTAATTTGAGAATTTAACTAAATCAGGAATTTTCGTAACAGAACTTACACAGTTTGACCTATATTTTCTCAAATTGTCTTTACTTTTAGTCTTAGTTTTTCTTTAACTATAACTGAAGTAAAAACTTCGTTTTTGTTTGTAATCGCTCTTTTGTTGCGGTTTAGTTCTCTAGCAACAATTTAGCTTAATTACATATTATCACTCCTATCAGTCCTGTCTATAGATGTTCACAAAACTCCACAAATAAAACATATAGAAAATATTTAATTATACGGAAAATAGTCAAATTTTAGATTTACTTTATTGAGTTTCTGCTAGTAGTTGATTTTGATACAAATTTAGATTTTAGGCTAACAATTTAATTAATCTTTGCCCATTAAAAAACCATTAAAGTTCTACTCTATATAATATAGTTTTCGTAGGGTGGGTATTTCTGCATATAATTCGCTATTATTCAGAATTTGACCTAGAAATGCCCACCTTATAAGCTTTCATAGGGTGAGGATTTCTGCATATCATTCGCTTTTATCCAGAATTTAACCCAGAAATTATCACCTTATAAGATTAGTGATAATATATTTATTAATAGTAATTCTCAAAAGCCATGACTCAAGCCTTACCCAAAACTGTCACCTTCGAGGAATTTCTTGATCATCTATCTGAAAATTCCGGTATACGTTACGAACTACATCATGGAGAAATAGTTGAAATGGCGCAACCAGTAGGGGAACACGAAGAAGTAAAAGGATTTTTGACAATCAAGCTCGGTTCTATGATTGATAGATTAGACCTTCCTTTCTATATCCCTAACCAAGTTATAGTTAGACCAGATGGAAAAGACTCTGGCTATTTTCCAGATGTATTAGTGCTAAACCGCGCAAATCTGGCTAACGAAAAATTATGGAAGCAAACATCAACACTCAGTTTAGGTGTATCCATACCTTTAGTAATAGAAATTGTTTCCACTAACTGGCGCGACGATTACTATATAAAATATGCTGATTATGAAGAAATGGGTATACCTGAATATTGGATTGTAGATTACGCAGCATTAGGTGGACGTAATTTTATTGGTAATCCAAAACAACCTACAATCTGCGTTTGTAACTTAGTTGATGGAGAATATCAGATTAGTAAATTCCGCAACAATGAGCGTATTATTTCTCTAACCTTACCCGAAATAAACCTGACTGCAAACCAAATTTTTCAAGCTGGTATAATTTCATAATAATTGGTTCTACCGTTCCCCTTATGGCATTTCCAGCAACAAAAGTTCTAAAAACCTTGCACTGTCTAGATTGCAGGTTTTAATACCTTAATAAAAACAATTTCAATAATTTTTTGGCTCAAACCCAAGCATAGTAAGGGTTATAC
>DATGXB010000122.1:0-4208 GCA_035299225.1 Nostocaceae cyanobacterium
TTATGTGAATTAGCCTACTGGATGTTGTTCAAAAGTCAGCACATCAATCCCAAAACGCTGGCGCAGAAATATACGCAGAGTATGACTAGTGATTTTAGCGGCAACATGGACACACAAAGCTTCAACTTTCTTTCTGAGCAAACGTTCCAAATTACGTCCAGTATTTTGCACTTCGTTAAATACGCCTTCAACACGTTCTCGCAGACTGTTTAATAGCCCCTCAAAAGCTTTTGGTTGTCTGGGAAGTTGGTTAGCTCGTTTTGGAGTGAAAATTTGATTTCCTGTAGTTTGGTAAATATCTGCCTGCCATTCTCCGCCAATAAATCCTTTATCAGCCAGGATGCGACAACCACGAACATAGTCTAATACTGATTCGGCGGCTAAACGTTCATCCGTGTTCGCTGGTACTAGGGAGTAAACTATTGGTATCCCAGTCAGGGTACTTATCAGTACCAATTTGTAGCCAAAGTAGTTCATTTTCCGACTAGCACACCACCCATAATCAGCACTACCAGTAAACTCACTCTGCCGTTTATTCCGCTTGTAACCTACCACTGGAACTGGTTTTGTATCCAATAATCAGGTGCGCTCAAAGATTGCTCCCAATTCAAGAACCCAGAAACGTCTTAATTCTTCTAGCATTCCCTCTAAGCGTCTAGCTCTGCGGTTGAACTGACTTTGCTCTAAAAGGTTTGGAAACAGGCTCAGGTAATTTGCCCGAATAAATCCCAAGAATTGTTGTTCTCCTGGATACGGGAAAAAATCCATTGCTACCAACAACGTTAACATTTCACTCTCTGTAAATTTTGGTGATGGTCCTGGCAATAAAGGTACATAACGATAGCCTCTTTCTTTATACCAGTCGTCTACTAGCACAAAAATTGTTGTTAATAGGGTTGAACCGTCTATCATAGTCATTGGGAGACCTCAAGCTTTGGTGTCGTTACCTTTATCTTGAGGTTTCCTCTTCTTTTTTGCCACCCCATCTCACATAAGGCGTAAAATTCTTCTTCATAAACGTGCTGTCATTCGTGGTGTCATTGAATCTGTTAATGGCTTTCTCAAAAAACTGTGTCAAATAGAACATTCAAGACATCGTAGTCCTGTAAATTTCATGGTCAACTTATTTGTTGGGTTGACTGCTTACACTTATTTACCCAGCAAGCCGTCACTAGACATTTATCCTAAAGGCTTGCCTGCTCTACCTTCTGCCATTTTTTAGTTCATCGAACTCACGTAATTTTATTGTTGTACCTTATTTACATGAAACGGGCTGTATAAATTTTCTACTTAGTTAATGTGTACTTTTGTAAAAATTTTATAGAAATAAGCGTAAAACTACTAGCTTGATACTGATTAACTTATATAAGTTCCCAGTGTTCTGAAACTCTAATTCTTCTGCTTAACTTTTGTTATATGCTTACAAATTTTCTCACCGTTTTACTTAAGCATCCCGGCAAGAATGAGTTAGTCAGGCTTAATTCATTTAAGCAGTCAAGCAGAATTAATTACACAAATTCCTTCTCTGTTGCCTGTTGCCTGCACCGCACTGAGCGCAGTCGAAGTGTTGCCTGTTGCCTGCCTCCACGTAGGAAATTAATTTTGCACGATTACTTATAATCTCTCATGGAGGCTACACGCGCCCTTTCCGGGGCGTACCAAGCCTGACCAACTTATTTTTGCTCAACCCCTAACTTGAACATTATTTATACAACAATAAAATGAGTCTCGAAATAAAGTTTACATCTACCAATAGTGTCAACAGTAATCATCCATGTCATAACGACAGGCAACAAGAAGAGACATCACACGATCTGCACGAAAAATTGGAAATTCATTTTCAAGAGCGCATTAAAAAACTTGTCAAGGCAAATGCGGCGTTACAGTTTGAAATAGTAAAGCTTAAGCGATCTGAGCAACTAGCACAAAGGCAAATGCAGACTCTGTATAACACTTTAAATGCATTAGCAGCAGAACCTCATCTAGACAAGTTGCTGGGGCATCTGTTGATAGCGTTCACAGAACAATTAGCCGTTTCTTCTTGTGTCGTCGGGCTTTACGATCTCAAATCAGAAAATTTCTTCCTTCACACACTATATAGCCAGGGGCAAATTCTAACTGGATCACAATTACTAGAGCATCCAAATACTCCAAAGCTACACACTTTTAGACAGCATTTAGTCTGGTTAAAAAAGTTTCAAGGCAGTCACCCTGTAATGATAGATGATATTGGCAAATCTTCTTATTTAGAACCACAGCAGCGTCAGCACTTAAAGGCACTAAATGTCAAAGAAATTTTAGTAGCTCCTTTAATTTTTAATAGGAAAGTAATTGGTTATTTAGCTCTTTACAATACTGAACGTAAGCGTTTTACTGAGATAGAAGTTGAATTAGTTAAGACACTAACACATCAGGTTACTTTAGCCCTCCATTTGACTCGTACAGCGGAGAAAGCCAAGCAGGAGAGTCAGCAGTCTGCTGTGATCAAAGAACGCGATCGCATAGCACGAGAACTTCATAATTCTATGAAGTATTTACAAAAAGTACTGATACCAGACAACGCTTATCTGTTTGATGATAATTTAGATATGGAAAAGGCAAGTTGCTTTGGGATGCAGGGCTGTCTATTACATTATACGTCCACCGAGGAACCGACAGGGGCAATTTACCAAGACTACACTCAGTTTGAACTGGGTATTAAGGAGAAGATGATTGCCAAGATGCCAACAACTGAGCAGAACAAGCTTGAGAAACCGCCATTAGGGCTATTGGAACTCACTCAAAGAGAACGAGAAGTTTTGCAGATGGTTGCGAATGGTGCTAATAATAGAGAAATTGCCATAGCACTCTGCCTTTCAGAAGGCACGGTGAGAAATCATATTTCTCACATCCTGAGTCGGTTGAATGTACGCGATCGCACCCAAGCAGCACTTGTAGCCAATACTTATCCCTCTTTTCTCAGAAGCGTGGATGCGAAAAAAGCTTGATTTTGCTTTGATGCAGTTTGTTCACTCTAGTCACCCTAATTCACTGAAAATGGAACAGTTGTTCTTCGCAACCATTTTTTTACTGCTATAAGTAGCCATTTCTAATCATGGGTGAAGTACTTATGGAAGTAGTATACTCTCGTTGTGCAGGACTTGATGTTCATAAAAAGACAGTGGTGGCCTGTGCAATTACTCCAAAATCAAATGGTGGTTGGAACAAAGAAATCAAAACCTTTGGAACAATGACCAGTGAATTGCTGCAATTATCAGATTGGTTAACAGCAAGAGAATGTACCTATCTGGCGATGGAAAGCGCTGGAGAATATTGGCGACCAGTGTTTAATATCTTAGAGGCCAACTTTGAAGTTTTATTGGTGAATGCACAGCACATCAAAAATGTGCCTAGACGCAAAACCGACATCAAAGATACCCAATTGATTGGGGAATTACTGATGTATGGACTGTTATGTGCCAGTTTTATTCCACCCATTGACAATACCTTTGCCAATTTACGAGGTTTGAACACCTGTAGAAGTAGCGTGAATACGTCCAAGAGTTGTCAGCTTGGCAAAAATCTGGGCTAATAAAATAGGTTCTGGTGATTCTGGAAGCATTTTTAGTATTTCACGCACATATTGACAGCCATGATAGTAAGCCTTGAGGTCAATAATCCCAGGGTTGGGGTTATCCTAACGAAACTGAGCTAAAAGATAATAAGATAAATTGACCATAAAGAATGAGAAATTAACAGTATTAGTGACAGCAGTTTGACCCAAACTCATAAAATCTTCTAGTCCCCAAAACTGCTTGGCATCACGAAAATTCAATTCAATTTGAAACCGGAGTTGGTAGTATCAGGGCTATTTCATTCTAGAAAAAAGGGTAATATGGTAGATATGCCAGGGCATCTATGAGCAAGAGAAATGTCAGAAATAGCAATTTTAGAAGTATTCACAGACTTACCAGACCGGAGAAGAACAGTCGGACAAAGGCATCAAAAAGCACTGTGTCTAGCTTCGTTTACTCTGGCTATAGTGGTGGGAAATCGGGGGTTTGATGAATTAATAAGTTTATTTGCGATCGAAAAGAAAAGATTACCATCATACAGCACGATTCGGCGTGTCTTGCTACAAACAAATTACCAAGAATACTCAGAAAGATTAGCCAGATTCTTTCATCTTCAACCCTTACCGGGAGAAATGCTGGCAGTAGATGGTAAGG
>DATGXB010000123.1:0-16085 GCA_035299225.1 Nostocaceae cyanobacterium
GGGGGGAAAGAAGAATATAAAAATACTTTTCTGTACCTGTTGCCTACTTCCTAATGACTAATGACTAATGACTGTTCCCTGTTCCCTCTTCCCTCTTCCCTGTTCCCTTAACGGAGTGACCTAAAAATTACCCTCCCTGGAAATTCTTCTTGATTAATGCGAGCATATACCCGTAAACAAGTTAAAACTTCTCCTGGTGTTCCGCCAAAGTCTAGTTGTAAATCATCTTTAGAAAGAGTATATATATCCGCATAAAGTCCCGATAATTGTTTAATTCGCACCTCATGGCCTGCTTTAATCGCTTTGTCTGCGACCTTTTTTAAAATGCGTCGTGATTCTTGTTGAAATTTCCCCCACCAGGAATAACGTTCAGCAGGGGGAATAAATATTAATGAATGGATAGCTTCATCCATGTCAATCCAAGCACGTAGGCTAACAATGGGGTCAGTATTTTCCTCAGCTTTTTGTACACGTTGGAAGCGATCGCCTAAAGCCTCCCAATATTGATTTTTCTGTTCTGGTTTGGAGTGCAAAGATACCACATCAAAGCTAAATACACTTTTCAACGCATGATGTAAATCAGAATCAATTTGTAGCATCTTAGAGTAAAACAACAAAAACCCTGCCAATAAATGTAAATTTCCGGTGGGATGCTTTTGACCAAGAGGTGAATTTAAAAGTGCTTTTTGTGACAAACATAAACCTCCGACTTGCACCGTACCAGTTAACCCCGGATAAATTACCTCATCTCGAATAAAAGGTAATTCATATAAATGATGATCATCTACAACTGCACCCACCGCTTGAGCTAATTCTAGGCTTTTTTGTTGCCAAATATTCGCTAAATTTTCCGGCAATCTTAACAGTTTGCGTTGAATTTCATGCCATAAATCAGCATCAGTTTGACTTTGTAACTGAAAATTTCCCAGATATGCATGAAGTTCAGAATCATGATTAAATGCTTCTCGCAAATCTATTAATTTTAATTCTCCTGGTGTTGGACTTGAATTTGTCACTGGTGCAGGATGTAACAAGTCATGAAATTCTTGCAGCACCTCGTCGCATACCTGAAAACCGGGGTCCTGCGGATACTCCTGTTTAGCTGCTTGTAGTGTAGCTTCTAAACCATAAAGACTAAACCGCAACACTTCAGCTAATTTTGAGTTTTCTAAGGCTAATAATTGACGTAGGTGCTGCATGATATTGTGTTTTTTTTACAAAATTGGCAGAGTTAAAAAAACAGGGTACTGCTGAATTGATGTATGATTTTTGAGTGTAGAGACGTTCCATGAAACGTCTCTACTTTATGTACAATCATTTTTATCCCTAAAATCAGCAATGCCAAAAACAGAGAAACTTTAATGAATGCCACAAAAAGGATCGCGCTCTTTATCTACTTCATTAGGTTGTAATTCTAATTCTGCACAATAAACGCAACCTTCTTGTTTGAGACATTCTTCATTGTGGGATGTCCAATAAGGAACTTCACCAGCGTGCATTCGTAAAATGCCTTGATTATCTAAAGTAACATGATATTGACAAGGATAATCAGTAATTACATCTGGTTTACTCAGTGTACCGATGCGAGTCCATTTTTTAGTGTTAGTGATGGGGTCTGTTTGATAAATATAAAATGTATGTTGTCCACTTTGAGGAAATGCAGGTAAAGCATTACTAATTAATCCATTTCCTAAGTGATTAATCCCATCTTGCATATAATGAAATGTTGGCAATGCTGGATTTTCTTGCTCATCCACAGTAAAAACTAAATGATAAGCACTTGGTTGATCTACTGTAGCTGATTCTAAAACATTAATGGCTATATCACCATCTTTTAATTCCCGGTGAGAACGTTTATCAGCAATACGCCAAGGAAAATGATTATTAGTCAATAATGTTGCGATTTCTGAGTCTTCAGCTAAAACTACACGGACATCAATGCCAGGAACATCAATTAAATAATGAGGATTTCCTTGACAGAGAAGAACGCTAAATTGTAGGGTTTGATCTATCTCAAATTGCAGTTTAATTTTACTGAGAAATACCGCTTCTTCCATTCCTAATTTTTCCATCAATATTTTGCCATCAAAACTACCCCACAATCTTAAATCCCCATCTTCATAGTCTTGACGGTAAATAATGTTAGTTAATTGTATCCCTTGCCAATGGGTGCGGACTTTAGCCACGTTTTCCCACGGTGCGAGTTGATATAGTTCCTGTCCAGCGTTAAATACTGTTAATAATTCGTTGCTTTGGGTTTTACGTTTAAAGTTGCAAGGAAGATAATAAAACAGGTTTTTAACATCAATTTCTAACTGGTTTGCACCTTTACGTAAAAGTCCTTTTGACTCTTCCGGGTCAAATCGTAAGCGGCGCAATTTTTCAGCATAGCAAGCACCGGCTGAGGTGGCTAATTTGGTAAATTCCAGAACAAAAGTTATCCGTTCGGGATTCCAGACAAAATAAGGAGATTTGCTAAATTCTTGGTAAATTTGCTGTTGGACTAAATCTAAATTACAGGTTTTACCAGAAAGAATTAACCAATCTACTTTTTGATTTTGTCCGTTATGTTGTAAGCGGCTTTCCATTAAACCTTTAGCAATGCCAATGGCTTCTTTAATCGTAGAAATGGCGGTGCGTTGGAATTGCTGACTGTCAATAGTGAGAGAGATAGATTCTGAACTTCTAACTTGAAATTTTACACCGCTTTGGGCTAAAAGTTCGCCAATTTGTTGTTCTGATAAAGTAAAGGTTAAAATCGTATTTTCGGTTGGTGGCTTTTGTCCTAATTTGAGTTTAGCGGTTTCGGCATGATCCCAAAGGGTGTAAAATGTTTGTAATCTTTGGGGTGCTTGTTGCCAACGGGTTGGTAATACTTTTTCGGCTGTATCTAAGGCATCTTTAAAAGCAACTTCACCTTCTGGATTTTCTTTATCAATACATTTTAAGAGGCTACCGCTTTTAAATTTGTTATCAACTAAAAAGCGTTCGTTTAATTCAGAGTTAACTAAATCTTCGAGTTTGTCGCTTTCAATATCTCCTGTGGTGACAGCAGTAAGAAGAAAGTCAGCCAGTGCTACTTTTAATAATCTAAATACTCGCAGGGTAATTAATTCGCCACCAAGTTGTAAATGTCCAGATGAACCTAATAGTTTTGGGGTTAATTTATAGTAGCGTCCACCTAAACCCCGGTCTTCAGATTCACTAAAAAATGGTGTGCGGTCTTCTAAGGTTAATTCTATTAACGCTAGGTCGGTTGTACCGCCACCAATATCTAATACTAAAACGTTTTGTGACCATTTATTTTGCTCTTGACGGCAACGGGTTTTAAATGATTCAATTCCTATATTTAAGTTGCCACCAAATTCACGCCACAAAAAGAATATAGCTACAGATACGGCTTCATCATAGGCTGTTTGAACATCATCAATTCCTAGTTGTTCGATTAATTCTTTTACTTCTTTTCTGACTACTGGAGGTGCGACGGTGGGATAGGTAACAACGGCGGTTAAAAAGTCACCTTCGGAAAATTTACGTCTAGCACGTTGACGATAATCCTCTGTGAGTTCGATTAAATGTGACCAGGCTGCTTGAATTAATTGGTTAACTGTAATGTTTTGTTCTTCCCCTTCTAATAAAACGGGAAAGTTGCGGTTTTGTCCAAAATAGCGTTTAGGGGAATGATGAAATCTGCTAATAATTTCTTGAACAGAACTGCTTGTACCTTGGGCAATAGCTTTTTTGCGATTATCTCTTGCTTCTCTTCCCATTCGCAATTTTATAGGTGCTAGTTGGGAAATTTCTAATTCACTAGGTATTTCTGTTTCTCGGCGATCAATATCCAAAACTACAGGAATTAGATTTTGCGATTCTAGGGTGGGGACGCGAAAGACTTCATGATAAATTTGATAAAGTTTTTTACTTACAGCCCGCCGAAATCTATCGCTATTACCTAAGCATAATTCAATTTGGCGAATTGCTTCTAAAAACTGTTCTTTATTATCATTAGCAAAAATTTCACTTAACTGGCTGGTGTCAATTTCTAAGTTTTTGCTAATATCAACTATAAATTTATCCCATTCTCCTGGATTAGCATCTGGTAAGGCTTCGGAAGCGGGAGAATTTAACCATTGTGAAAGGCGATCGCGCAACCTTAATTCCTGTTCTCTAGGTAGAATTTCGGCAATGGGGACTTCTATCGGGTCAAATAATGTCACAGTAGAATTAGAAGTACCAAAATCTAAGGCAAACCAACCCGGAAACCTTTTACGTTGTTTTTCATTGAGTTTTTCGCTGAGTTGTTGACTTAAACTGGTTAAATAATCATCAAATTGAAAGGTATTCATTGCTGTATCCGTTGTGATAGTAGTTGTAATTGGAGTTTGATTAATTTGGCTAATTTTAATGTTAGCTGTGGCTAATATTGGTTGTACTGGGCTTGGTTGAAAATCAGGGTAAAAGTAAAGTTGAGAAACTGCTGCGGTATGCTTTCGTAAAGATAAAATTGGTTTACCATATCTATCACTATCAAAATATTCCACAATTACTTGTAAACTACAGATGATATTGACTAGATCAGGTTTTTCTAACTGACAAGCATCAGGTTTTATTTCTAAAAAGTTAGAGAGTTGTAACGGATTTTTTGATGTAAATTGTTGATAAGCATTTTGAATTTTAGCCGCTAATTCCGGTGGTTTACCTTTAACTGTACAGGTAATTTGAGAAATGTAAGATGTATTGCTATTATTAGTGACAATTTGAATTGTGGGTAAATGCAAATTGTGATTTTCTAGCACATACACAGAAAAATAAGTTGGTAGACGAATTATTACGGCCATAATCAGGAAGATGAGGGGAATGAGGAAGATCAGGGGGATGAGGGTGGGGGTGAAGAAGCAATTATGTTTCCTTTACCCTTTCACCTTTTCCCTACACTATCCTTCTAGTACAACGTAGCGGAAATAACTATTTAGTTAAATCCCATCAAATACCAGTTAAATAAACCTTATTACCTCCTGCCTTATTGCATTACAAATATGCATAAATATCACTTTCGTTGACGTTAGCAATATCTGCCAAAATTTGTAACCAGTTAGGAATTGCTAATTCTGGTGGTGAATCACCTGCACCGATATATCTAAGCAATAATTCCTGTTTAGAAAGATTTTGTAAACTGGGAATAATTTTATCTAAAATTCCTTCAATTTCGGCGTTGACTTGCTGATTTACTTCACTTACATATTGCACTAAATGTAAACTGGCACTAGCCATAATTTCATCGCGCAAACGTAAGACAAATAGTTGATGATTACCAGTGCGGGGAGAATTTTGACTTTTTTCTGGAGACCAATCAAAGATTTGTCCCACTCGATGTTTTTCATCTTGACGGGCTAGAGGAAAAATGGCTTCTGGTAAGATGGTTTTGTCTTGGTTGCTAACTTCGGAAATTATCGCTTCTTTCCATTGGTTAGGATCACAACCCAAGTATAAAGTGTAAAACAAATCTGCTGCTTCTGCACCAAAGTTTTTCTCTATTTCCTGTTCCATTTCTGGACGAATAATAGCTAAGATGCGTTCTCTTTCGGCTGCGACTTGATTGGCTAATTTACTTAATAAATCTACCACAGCTTGGCGAATGCGATCGCGTGCAAAGTTTTCCAGTTCTTGGACGGTTTGGGCAAAAGCTGGATAAAAATCATCACTTTTACTAGGCAGTGAACTATTAACCCTATTTCCTCGCTCAAATAACTTGCCAGCAGCACCTTTAAATTCTGCTAAGGTAATTGTACCATTTTGGGCTTTGTTGAATAATAATGTCCACTGATGCCAGTTGAGAATTTGAAAAGTTAGTTCATCTTTAACTACATCACTAACGACTATACCTCTACGATCTTTGAGTGGTTCTTTCCCTAAATCTTTTTGAAAGTTGCGGTAAGTTTTATCTAAACTTTCAATAGCCAAACGTAGTTCAATTAAAGCCGGACTGTCTACGGTGGGAATGCCTTGTTCGTGAATTTCTTCTAATATATCTTGCAGGTATTGTTGTTGTTGACGGACTAAATCAGCCGATCTTCTGGTATCTTCATATAGTTGTTTTAAACCATGAGTGACAACATGATTTTGAATTAATTCCCGCAGTTTACTAATTCCTCCATCTTGAGCAAAATAACCCAATTGCCTACCCAAATTACTCCGGGAATCGGTGGCTAGTAATCTTTGGCTTAAACGTTCCCATTTTTGCTGTAAACGTTTTGAACGATCCAAATAATCAGGATAATCTAAATTAGCCAGAAATTCGGGTGAACCGGCTTTAACTGTACTGGAACGTTTTGCTAATTCTGCTAATCCTAATAATGGTGATAATAAAACAATCCGGTCTTTTTGGGTGGTAAATGCTTCTGCACCATCAATAATAGTTTGCAGAACTTTGAGTTTTTGATAAACTGTGTCGGCTTGTAAGGGTGAACAAATCTGACTTTCAGCAATGAGAAAATCTAATTCTCTTTCTCCCCCTTCGCTTTCTAAAGGTAGTTGGTCAAACCTACCTACTCCAACTAAAATTAAGTCCTTCAGGTCTTGACCTGGACGCTGTTGCTGCATCATGGTAAAAATGCGATTGGCGCGATCGCTTCCCGGTGATTTACCATTCAGCAATACTAATATAGTCTGAACTTGGGCTAATTCTCTCAGTGATAAAAATGTATCCCTAGCCCCGGAATTTGCTGCCCCCAACCCCGGAAAATCTAAAAGGGTAAATTCTGAAACCCCAGAAAAATCCCAGATTTCCTGAGAAATTTTTACCTCTACATCTACACGTCGAATCAAGGAAAAGCTATTTTGCAATAACTTTACTGCTAATCTTTGCGGTGGACTAGGTAAGCGAATATGAGCAGGTGGTAAGTCTGCAAAATCCAAACTTTGAATAGCCATCGGCATTTCAGCCAACTGCAACCCTTCACGGGCAGTCAACTCATCAATTTGATAGCTTCTACCACACAAGGCATCACCATAAGCTTGATAAGTCCGCAAAAATAAGACTAATTCTCGCAACAGATAACGTAATTCTAAATTACTAGAACTATTCCAAGTTTCTTCGCACCAGTTTAATACATCTTTAGCGGTTTTAATTTGGCTGACTTGCAAGATTGACACGCCAGCTAATTTGGCTCGGTGATTAGCTTCATTTAACATAAAGCTTAAACACTCATTTACGCCTTCGTGTGTTAAATATTCTACTGTATAATCACTTATGTGTGTAGTTTGAAAACCATCTTGAGGACGCAAATGAATAGCAGTAACATTACCTGTAGCCGGGTTTTCACTGATAGGTAAAGCATCCGCATAACCAATGAGACTGCCTAAAAGTAAAGTTTTACCACTGCTAAATTCACCCATTACGCCAATTTTAACGGGAGAAGTTGCTAGTTCTACAGTCTTTTCGGCTGCTTCTCTCAGACGTATCAAACAATCATCAAGGCTAGTAGGAACCCAATCTTCATGTTGAGAAGGGCGCTGAGGTACTGAGTCAATTTTCCGCAGGATGAATTCCCCGTACTCTTTAAACCGAGCTAGTTTTTCTGGTTCCATAGAGTAGTTTTCCGCCTAAGATAATTTTCTGTGAGCTTTATAACACAAATTATGTTAACAATAATTATTTATGCAACTAAAATGATCTCACAGTGATTTTGTGACTGACTTCTACTACCCAAAGTGTAATTTTGGGAGTATTAGCTTGAATTGATGAACCCAAAAAATCCACCATTCACAAGTGCAACATTTTAACCACTATCCCCGGAGGGAAATAACTATGTTGTTACAAAATTTTATTTTCTCTCATATTGAGCTTTACTAGTTTCTAGTCAGTATTCAGGCAGAATAAATTACACAAGTTATTTTTCTGCATCGCCTCTCTCCACATCAGAATTTAACTTGGCATAACTACTTATCAGAGTATTTTTTTACAACTGCTTTTTTAGTGTATAGAGCCTTTTTCTGCTAAAATTCTCAAAATTTTATAAAATTTGGCAGTTTGTATGGGGAGATTCTTGACAAACTACCCAAAACTAATTTAAACAAATTTACTCCAAGAAATTGTTTAGTAATCCTTAAAAATATTAGATAACTCACCTACTCTATGCTTTATATTTTGTGTCTAACTTCTAGATCATCCAAAAAATCATGTTAGAATCTCTTACAGAATGTTAGTGGTAGGATATACATAATCCTGTTAACCGTTTTTGGAAAGCTATCTAAGCTAATGTACAGAAAACTACACTGTTAATCTAAACATATAGAGAGATGGGAAGTTTTCCATTTCCTTAGATAGATAAGACGAGAAAGTGCTATCAAGCGATCGCTAAATTGAATGGTAAATCTAACTTCAGTAATTCTACTATTACATTGTCCAAATAGATGCTTTAGCCTAGACTTAAATATATAGAAAAATAATTTACTTAGTCTGAACCTAAGTGGAGAGCTTGTTTCTACATATTTTAGGTAAGCATTTTCTACGTTGAATTTCGCTTAATAACTTCTGAAAACAGGTAGGTAAAAGTGTTTCCTGAAAGAGTGTCAGATTTTGTCAACCATAAGATGCTTGTCAAACCAAAAAGAAAACAAGATGAGCAAAAGTTTGGCTCACTAGCAAGCATCATCCCCTTCATGATCTGGATAGCTAGTAATGACTCACTTTACCTTTACTTAAACACAGCTTGGTTAGAAAACAAAGGACGAAATCTGGCCACAAATAGTTTCTCACCTGTAGAAGCAGAAGAAATTAACAAAATTTGGTTTCAAAGTGTCCATCCAGAAGACCAACAAAAAATTGAGGATGCCTATCAAAAAGCGGTTGCAAATCGCCGAATGGTACAAAGATATTATCGTCTGCGTCGAGCAGATGGTGAATATCGGCAGATTTTAGACACAGCCTTTCCCCGATTTGTCGCAAATAGCAACTTTATTGGCTATGTTGGCTATCTAGTAGATATTAGTGATGCAACAAACCAACAATCATCAGCTCTAGACAGTGAGTTAAAATTACCAGCAGACTTGACTAATTTTCCCTGTGAATTATGGAGTTGGGAAATTCCTACAGGTAAGATGAAGTGGGCATCTACAAAAGATAAGCTATTTGAGACGGAACTAGGAGAAGCACCGCAGACTTATGAGCAATTTATTAACTGTCTTTATGCAGAAGACCAGCACATAGCCGGGGAAAAGATGTTTCATTCCCTAGCCAATGGTTCAGACTGTGATTTTGAGGTGAGAATTCAGAATAGAGATGGTAGTTTGAGTTGGGTAAAAGTCCAAGGACAAGTAGCAGGAAGTGCAAACAGAAAAGGAATGATGATGCAAGGTACAGTGATGGATATCACTGATACTAAAATCGTGAAGATGGAGCTAGAGATAGCTAATCAAGACTTAAGAATGATTATTGATAAACAAGCAGAAGAAATTAATAATTTAAGACAACAACTAGAAGAAGAAATTACTAAATATCAAAATAGTGAAGAAGCTTTAAAAAAATCAGAAAATAAATTTAGAACTGTAGCTAAACGAGAAGCAATCCTCAATCGCATTACCACAGAGATGCGTAGTTCCCTAGAACTGAATAGGGTGTTAGAAACTGCTGTACAAGAAACTTACAGATTTTTTGAAATTGATCATTGTTTATTTCTGTGGTATCGCCAAAATACAGATAAACCTTACTGGGAAGTAGTTTATGAGGCTAAAAGCGTCCAAACATCTAGTTTATTAAAAATAAAAGTATTTGATGGTGAAGTAGGGACAATACCCAATAAAACCTTAAATAAAGAAACTATTAGGATTGATCATATAGATAATGAACCGGATATAGTTGCTCAAAATTTCCTCAGAGATTTAGGTTTAACAGCACTTTTGTCTTTTCCCATCCATACCCAATGTGGAGAAATTGGGGCTTTAGTCTGTACTTATGCTGGTGGTGCTAGACTGTGGTTAGACAGTGAAATTAAACTGCTGCAAGCTGTCACCGACCAACTAGCGATCGCTATTGACCAAGCTAAATTATATATTCAAAGCCTGACAGCTACGCAAATAGTCGCCGAAAAAGCAGAACAACTAGAAAAAGCCCTAAATGAACTCTCTTCCACCCAAGCACAACTAGTTCAAGCCGAAAAAATGTCCAGTTTAGGACAACTAGTGGCAGGGGTAGCCCATGAAATCAACAATCCTGTTAACTTTATCTACGGCAACATCAGTCATGCTAATGATTATGTTCGTGACTTACTTAACCTAATTGACCTCTATCAACAACATTATAATCCACCAGTTCCCGAAATTAGCGCCGAAATCGAAGCCATTGACTTAGAATTTCTCAGTGAAGACTTACCAAAAATACTCGATTCCATGAATATGGGATCAGAAAGAATCCGGCAAATAGTTCTATCCCTGCGTAACTTCTCCCGTATTGATGAACCAACCAAAAAACCCGTTGATATTCACGAAGGTATTGATAGCACCTTACTATTATTGCAAAATCGGATTAAAGCTAAACCAGGACAGCCAGCAATTCAAATAATTAAACAATACGCTGCTTTACCTCCTATCTGCTGCTTTGCTGCTCAATTAAATCAGGTCTTCATGAACTTGTTAGTAAATGCAATTGATGCTTTAGAAGAAGCATTATATAGTAATAAAATAGACCAACCAATAATCAGAATATCTACCTCACTTCTAGATGAAAATCAAGTAGCAATTAGCATTGCTGATAATGGACCAGGAATGACAGAAGAAGTCAGACAACGACTCTTTAACCCCTTCTTTACCACCAAACCAATAGGTAAAGGTACAGGGATGGGTTTATCAATTAGTCATCAAATCATTGCAGAAAAACACAAAGGACAATTACAGTGCTTTTCCCAACTAGGTCAGGGAGCAGAATTTGTCATCACCATTCCCTACAAACTAGAAAACGATTAACCTCTGGAAGAGATCAGTTAACTACTCAGCACCTAATGCATATTCTATAAACTTAATCTAATTTTAACCTATTCCTATTCAGTATTTAACTATAAAGTTGTTAAATAAATATTAAATTCACTTTTTGCTGCAACATTTGAACCCCCAACATAGCCTAGCTTTTGCGTGGCTTGGGGGATTATTTATCTGTAGAAGAGGTGCAAAACTATTCACAACCATGAACAAAAAGTAATTACTTACTCTCGTGTAATTAACTTAAGTCATATCATTAACACAGATATTCCTCAATGGCCTGGTGATCCAGCAATAGAATTTAATACAGTTGCAGAAATAGAATCAGAAGGTTATTATCTGCGACGTTTAGCGATAGGTGAACATAGTGCCACACATCTAAATGCACCTAAAAGCTTTTATCCTTCAGGCATAGGGGTTGAGCAATATCCCAATGAATCCCTGATATTACCTGCAATAGTCATAGATATTCGGGAAAAAGCAGCCGCAAATCCTGATTATTGCTTAACGGTGGCTGATATTCTCACTTGGGAAAAAGAATTTAGTCAGATTCCGCCAGGAACTTTGGTTTTCTTGTATACTGGCTGGCAGGATAAATGGCAAAATCACAGAGAGTATTTTAATCAAGATGAATCTGGAACTATGCACTTTTCAGGGTTTGGCTATGAAGCAACAGAGTTTTTGATTAAAGAACGCCAAATCGCAGGAGTAGGAATTGACACACACGGCATAGATTCAGGACAGGATACCAATTTTACAATTAACAAGTTAGTTTTATCAGAAGCGCGGATAGTTTTGGAAAATCTCACCAATTTAGATCAAATTCCACCCAAAAACATAACCATAATTATTGGTGTTTTAGGGTTGCGGGGTGGTTCAGGTTCCCCCGCATCCGTACTAGCTTTGTTTTAAACTATTGACGGAAAGAACTAGAACTGTTGACAATACCATCATTATCAATTCCACTGTAAGCATCTTTTGGTGCTAAACCTAACCAGGGGTCAGAACTAGGAGTTAAAAACAACTCTGCATAAACCTTTTCATTGAGAACATTCACATTTTGAGTTTCATTACCATCCACAAACCATTGATGAATTTGCCTATGTAACATAAATTCATTTCTGACCGTATCTACAGCCATAGACCTTTCAAAACTACGAACTACATTAGATAAACCATTGGCATCCTTAGCAGCTTGAAAGTTTTTTGATTGAATTAAAGCAATACTATTTTGGTCAAGTCTTGCATTAGAGTGATAGAGCGAGGCAATTCTATTCCAAGTTGCTTCGTCTAAAACCTCCACCCGACGACCTGGACGAATAGAAGTTAAAACAGGTGCTTCTACCATAGCTTTACCTATAGCCAGGGGTGCCGCAATTTCCGCATCAGGAGCAGATGTACTACCAGATAATTCTACTAAACGCGGAGGAGACGGAATACGCAACCGAGATAAAGTTCTAGTCCATTCGGTTTCCATCTCTGTTAAGCGTTGAGAGTGGTATTCACGTAAAAATGCTTCCTGTGATATACCTTGAAGTTTACTAAACTTATTAGCAGCAACCTCAGCCCGTTGAATTTGTTGTAAAAAAGCTCTTGGCCCATAAAGTCCGGGAATAGCATCAACAGGACGACCAGCACTATCTAATATATAGTGAATACTATTACCTGTGATTGTTCTTTGTAACTTGCGACCATCCCCAAAATCAATTGTCACTTGGGGAACAGGTCGGACTGATTGCCAGTGTAGAATATACTTATCTCGCAATACCTGGGAAATTTCCTGATTAGGATATAGCGCTACCCTAAAAAAGCGACTGTTTGCACAACTGAGGTCTGTATCTAATTCACCAAGCAAGTGTAAAGATAAAATTGGTTTACCACTAGCTTTAGCTGCTGCCTTAGCTTGTTCTAAATCAGTGTACCAAAATAATTTAGAAGCATGACAGTCTTTTTGTTGACATAATTGGTCTAAAGCCGTTTTCATTTCGGCTGTAGGTGCAGAGAGTTCTTGACTATATTTGTGCAGAAAAGTTTGCAGTCCACTGGTTCCTTGTTGTCGCAGTTTATTAGCTTCCTCTAATAATGGTGTTTTTGAGTAAGCTGCTGATGTCAGACTCAAGCTGAAGAGGGTTAAAATAAAGGGAATTTTTAGATTAGTTAATTTCATCGCTTTTTGACAATTACTGTATTACTTATAGCAATATTTATTCCCACCAGCATTAAAAGGATGATGTGCGGATGTAAGGATGATGTGTGGATGTAAGGATGATGTGTGGATGTAAGGATGATGTGCGGATGTAAGGATGATGTGCGGATGTAAGGATGATGTGCGGATGTAAGGATGATGTGCGGATGTAAGGATGATGTGCGATCGCCTCTTCCCCCTCCTCAACTACTACGTAATCATTGATTAAGTGTTAACTATCAACATATTAAACCAGCAATTTTCAGATTTAGTATAAACTAACCCGAAAAAATGACCCGTTTTATTCATGACAAATTTGCTAAGGACTATTTGGAAGAACTACTCAAACCCTATGGAGAAGTCAGAACAGCTAGTCCAGTATCAGGAGAAATCAAAGAAATTGATGTTTTATTTTCTCCCTATTTCACACAAAACAACAATCTAGAAATTTTAGGCTTATTAGGTCAATTTGCCACCACAGCAGCTATTTTTGAGCCATTTCGTAATGCTGCAAGTAAGCAAGAAATTTGTGATTGTTTGTTAAAACAACTAGAATTAAGAGGTGCATTACGCCGCAAATCAAAACGAGATGAAACTCAAATTCAAGATGCAGAAATTCCTAAATTATGGGTTTTAACCCCTACCGCATCAACAGAATTAATATCAAGTTTTAATGCTCATCCTCAACCAGATTCTTTAACAGGAGTATACTATTTAGGAGCAGCATTAAGAACCGCAATTGTAGCCATTCATCAATTACCATGTATTCAAGAAACCTTATGGTTAAGAATACTGGGACGTGGGAAAGTTCAAAAACGCGCAGTTGATGAACTAGAAGCATTACCAATAGATCACCCACTGCGAAAAATTACGCTAGAATTGTTGTACAACTTGCAACGAAACCTGAGAATTGAGCAAAATGTAGAAACAGATGATAGGGAGTTGATTATGAGATTAGCACCACTTTATCAACAAGACCGGGAACAAGCAATACAAGAAGGAATACAACAAGGAATACAAAGAGAACAAAGGCTAATTATTCGCCTACTAAATCGCCGTTTTGGGGAACTTGAAGAACCTTTGATTGAACGAGTAAAAAAATTATCCATTGACGATTTAGAATCGTTAGGAGAAGCTTTTTTAGATTTTCAAGAAATTAGTGATTTAATTGCTTGGTTAAACACAAAGGAAGAGTTAAAACAGCAAACAGATAATTAATAAATTACCAGTTATAGGGACAAAGCAATACTTTGTCCTGAATAGTTTTACTTGAAAAATACGAAAAATAATGATGCTGCCTGTATTTCGTGCGTGTTACTATTGCCAGGAGGCAGAAGGGAATAAAGCTTATTAAATAGTAATTTCCAGCTTTTTCAACTGGATGGTTATTTCTGCCAAGCTGCACTAGTTTCACTCGCTAGTTTATCTTTTTTTAATCAAATCATAATCAGATCTAAATCTGTTCTTAGTCTCAGAAAGTAAATAATCTATAAATTAAGTGAATTTCGTTGGAGTTGGCATTTACTCAAGTCTAGCTGTACTTAATTATGACTGTTAACAACATAAATATTATCATGTTATAAAAAAATCCTTTAACTTTAATGTAAACCAGCTTTTAGCTAAATCAAAAATCCATCAATCACAAAACTATGGCAGACCCTAAACTGACTAACTACGAATTTACAGACCTTCCCAAATTAGGAACAACTTCCACCGGTCAAGATATTTTCTTAGGTGGCTTTTCTGGTCTTTATTTCCAAGGAACAGCACCAAATGGTAATCTAAGGTTTATCACTCATACCGATAGAGGTCCCAATGGTGAAAATATCGATACAAACAGACCTTTTGCTTTACCTAATTTTCAGCCAGAAGTTGTTAGCTTTGAATTAAATCGCAGTACAGGTGTAATTAAAATCACCAAACGTACTCCCCTATTCCGTCAAGATGGAACAACACCTTTAACTGGCCTTCCTAATTTACAAGCAACCGACCCTGGTTTTGCTTATACTGATGAATTACCTGTAGATTTAGCAGGACAAACTCTGAATAATGATCCTTTAGGTGCTGACTTAGAAGGTATTGTTGTTGCTGCAAATGGTGATTTGTGGATGGTGGACGAATACCGACCGGCAATTTATCATTTTGATAGTAATGGAAAATTAATTGATCGTTATATTCCCCTTGGTACTACAACTAATCAACCTGCGGGAATTTTTGGCACGGAAGTCTTACCAGCAGTATATGCACAACGTCGCAATAATCGGGGTTTTGAAGCTGTTGCATTGTCAGGAAATAAACTTTATGCCTTTATTCAAAGTCCCATTGATAACCCAGATTTAGCTAATGATGGAACTTCTAGAAATTCTAGAAATTTGCGAATTTTAGAGTTTAATATTGATACTAAACAGATAACGGGGGAATATATTTATTTATTAGAAGGTTTACCAGCTACCGATAAAATTGGTGATGCTGTTGCCCTTGGTAATGGTAAATTTATAGTTGTAGAAAGAGATGATAATGGTACATCAACAGGCAATAAATTACTTTACCAAATTGATTTACAAGGTGCTACCAATATCAACCAAGCCTCTAATTTAATTGGTATTCCCACAGGTAAAACTATTGAACAATTAACTAGTGCGGAGTTAACTGCGGCTAATATTCTACCTGTTAGTAAAAGTTTGATTGCTAATGCTTCTGAGTTGGGTTATACAGGTGTAGAAAAATTAGAGGGTTTAGCGTTAATTTCTCCTAATACTTTGGCACTTGTAAATGATAACGATTTTAATATTAGAGGATGTTTTAAAAGTGGGGGGTGTTGTAGGAAAGCTCACAAGGATTAAACTGAAATTGTAGAAAAAACAACTTGTGAGCCAATGACTAAAGTATACCCTAGTAATCTGACGTGGGAACAGTGGGAACTAATCGC
>DATGXB010000124.1:0-12227 GCA_035299225.1 Nostocaceae cyanobacterium
GCGATTAGTTCCCACTGTTCCCACGTCAGATTACTAGGGTATACTTTAGTCATTGGCTCACAAGTTGTTTTTTCTACAATTTCAGTTTAATCCTTGTGAGCTTTCCTACAACACCCCCCACTTTTAAAACATCCTCTAATAAATGCCCACCTCATCTATGTTTCCAACTATATTCCCAAAATCAAATATTAATTCATTTATCTCCACCTGATGATAGATGTAAAACATGATTTTAATTTTTAGTATGATTTGATTAATAACTAAAAGCAAGACTTCTTGATCACAGGTAAATCAATGGAAGTAAACGAATTTCTCCAACGTTATGCTTCTGGTGAACGTGATTTTCCTAACATTGATTTGAGTAGAGCAAATTTAGGTGATGCTATCCTTCACCAAGTAAATTTAAGTAACGCAAATCTCAGTCACGCTAACCTGAATAAAGCACATTTAGAAGATGCAAATTTAAGTAATGCTAACCTTAGCACTACTTATTTAACAGCAGCACATTTACAAAGAGCGAACTTACAAGGAGCAAATTTACATAAAGCAGATTTAGGTCGAGCTAATTTACAAGGTGCAAATTTAAACGACGCAAATTTAGAAGGTGCGAGTTTTCGTAATGCTATCCTTCCTAATGGAGAAATGTCTGATTAAATAATGTCTGATTAAATTTTGAACAAATTTACTTTTCTAAATAACGATTAAACCACTCACTGGCTAATTTTGCTACCCTTTCTAAAGCTCCTGGTTCTTCAAATAAATGGGTAGCTCTGGGGACAATTTCTAAATGTTTTTCTCCTGGTAATTGATTTAAAGCCGTTTGATTCATTTCTATAACTGGTGTATCATAACCACCAACAATTAATAAGGTTGGTGCTATCACAGAAGTTAAAGCAGCACCCGCTAAATCAGGTCTTCCCCCACGAGAAACCACCGCTTTAATATTATTTGTACGTTCTGATGCTGCAACTAAAGCTGCACCTGCTCCCGTACTCGCACCAAAATAACCTATTGCTAAATCTTGAGTTTGGGGATTTTGCATTAACCAATCTGTTACACCCACTAAACGCGATGCTAACAGAGAAATATTAAACCGTAAATGTTTAGTATGTAAATCAATTTTTTCTTCTTCAGAAGTCAGCAAATCAATTAATAAAGTTGCTAACCCTGAATTTTGTAAAACTCCAGCTACATATCTATTGCGGGGACTGTGACGACTGCTACCGCTACCATGAGCAAATAAAACTATTCCTTGAGCATGATCAGGAACGGTTAAATTTCCCTCTAATTGAACATCATTAGCTCTCACTAAAACTAGATGTTCATTTGGTTTCTGAGTGAAAATTCTAGCCATGACAGACTAATTTTTAATCTTGATGTTTCATCTTCACTCTAATAATTTTTGCCCAAGATTTAATAATTCTCTAGATAGAAGCCAAAAGGTATAATTTCATGGTAATAACTTATGATGATTGCAAAAATATCTTAATGGTATGAATCAACTCCAACGCACCGTGATGACTGTCTACAGTATCCAAAATCATTGGTATTCGTTCTGAATTAGTGAAAACAATTACAGGCTGATAGAGGTTGTTATTTCGAGATATTTTCTCTTTCATCTCAATATTTACAAATTCCTCTAAAGGTTTTTCAATATTTTGCCTTAACCGCAAACTTTGATGCTCTATATAAATTTTATTAATACTTTTGTAAAAAGTACATTTGCTAATAGGAGTAGTGGCAACATAACCACTAATAACTATCCCTATCAACAGAATAAGAATCGTAAAATTTAAATGTTCACGCTGATGTTGTTGTACTGATAAACTAGACTGCTGCGAAATAATAAAATTATTTACTGCTGTGACAAATTGCCGATTGTGCTCATACCTAGCGTGCTTTAATAGTCCAAATTCTCCATAGGGGGTTATAATTATTACTTGATAATTTCTTGAACCTCTACTACCCCTTATAGAATTAATATAAGCTTGTTGAGGATCAAAAAGTTGGGATTTTGTCATTACTCCTATAGCATTATATTTCTTTAATTCACAATTAATTTGGTTTGCTGAAGTACGAGAACAGTTTAACCGTATGGAAACAAATTCAAAGAATATAGCATAAACTAAAAGCATCAAAGCTAGTATCAGAAAAGAACTGCCAAAAAGAATTTTTTTAACTGGTGTATGCTTAACAACCAATCGAGTTTTAGTTGTTTCTATGATATTCATTGTGAGTTCTGTGTAAAAATAGTCTAATAAATAACTATAGGATTTCTGTTTGATTTTTGAAATATACTCTCGTGGCCATTTTTCAGCATAATTTGCGGTTATTAAGAATTTTACCTATCAATACCCACCCTACAAATAATATAGTATGAGCCTATTTTGACAAAAATGTAGTAATGTAAAGATTTATGTAATTTTCAGTTAATCCAAATATGGCTTCTGAAATTACTTGTTACTATGTGCCAGTATTAGTTAAAAGGAACTTTATCAAAATGTCTACATTATTATCTACTTTCACACAACATTTAGATTTTTCTCAAGCCGAAATTGAGCAAATATTAAATCAACCACTAGATGCAGTGCTAAATTCACCAGCATTGAAACAAGAGTTAGAAAGTTTAGATATTAAAATTTTACGGGAAACATTACCCACAGCCGGAGCAATTTTAGCGGAAAAATTACCACCTTTTTATCATTGGTTAAAAACTGAATTAGGAGTTAAAAGAGTTCCTGATAGTCCAGAACACACCACTAAATGGGTAGTTGGGTTTTTACATAATCAAGAAAGTTTAACTCGTTTAGTAGAGTTACATCGTCCGGTGTCTCGTCCAGCTATAGAAGCCGCTATCCCCCGGTTAGTGGAATTATTTAAAGATGTGGAAGATGATAAAATTCGTGCAGAATGGCAAAAAGCTGTTGCTGCACTGTGTTTAGTTTTAGCTGTTGATACTCGTGAACAAAATCAACTTACTTAAAATGACTAAATAATCAATATTTTTGAGTTATTTGGTTGTTAAAAGGGTTGTACCTAAGCTTTCTAGTTCTATATCTTGGAGAAACATTTCATTAATGGTTTTTTGACGTTCTATCATTGTTTGTTTCACCCAATTGGTATTACCTTGCTGTATATATTTACCGATGCAGTAACTAGAATATTCAATATGTTTGGTTTCGTCATAAATGAATACATCAGACATTTGAGTAACTTTGGTTAAATCTTCAGGTTGAGCATAAGCCTGTAAAATTGGACGGAGTAAAAGCTGTAATATTAAAGCTCTAATTTCTAAAAGATTAATTTGGATAATTTCATCCATTATTCGCTTTTCTTCTAGACAGTTATCAGGTGATGGTATACTAATGGGGGGATGTTGATGATGATAATATTCAGGTGATAATAGTTGTAATTGCGTGCGAAATTCTGTTTCTATTTCTGTGGGGAAAAGGATATTTAATAAAGATATAAACATTTTAGAATGTTTGGATTCATCAATAGAGTGATTGCGAACTAATTGGGCAATTTCTTGATTGTAAATATGCTGTGAAAATTGCCAAACTTCTCTAGAACCGTTTCCTTCTTCAGCAGCATTATTAATTAAAGAGTTAGCAAACCAATCAGCTTTTCTAGCATATTGACGATATAATTGACCATACCATGCCATCCCGTGTGGTGGTTGATGAACTGTACAAGCTTCTTCTAAAATAGTTTGATAATCATCAAAAATTTGACAGTTGTATTTTTGGAGATAATGGAATGTTAATTCACTTACGTTGTGCATAATTTGATTCTGTTTTGTTTAATAGAATTTGGCTGAAACAATAGTAATATTTAGGTGTGGAGACGTTCTAAAATTACGTCTCCACAAGGGTTAGGATATCAAAAAAATATTTTTATATCCAAAATTTAGAAACACTAAAACTTTATATTGTTTCTGGATCTGTTGGTGGTGGTGGAGAAATGATAATTACACTCCAACGAGGACTTTTACCAGGAAAATACTCAAGTGGAAAATTAGGGGGTAGTCCTGGCAATTTAGTACCACCTTTAATGCTATTTATATCTTCTGTGCTGAGTTCAAATGAAATTGGAGAGGTGTCTAAGTCCTCTAATTTAATGTTTGGCATTTTGTTCAACCTCAATTTAATAATTGTTGAAAATACTCCAAGACAAATTGAACCAGTAGCAAGAATTAAACAATATTCTTGTGACTGGTTTACTCAGAGTAAATGTGTTACTTCTAATTACAGAATTTGCACTGTAATTTATCAGATGTGGTTGAAAAAATTATGCAATCAAGTAATTTTATTTGTGAGAATGTTTATGTAGTTTAGGTAATTGAAAAATATATTTTTAAAATATTTTTAAAGTTTTAGGCTTAAAAAATTATAATTTCTTAAGCCTATAAATTGCTAATTAAACAGCTAATATGGGGCGCTGTTGAATCCAAGGATTAGCGGCTTCTAATTGTGCTGCTAAACTAATTAAAGTAGATTCGGCTGCGGGTTTACCAACTAATTGTACAGCTATGGGTAAGCCATTACTATCAAAACCTGTGGGAATAGCGATCGCAGGTAAGCCTGTAGCATTAGCAACGGGACATGGTGCCACCCAATGTATGATTTTGTGGAATGTCTCCTCTGGACTTAAATTAGCCCATTCACCAACCCGAATCGGTGAATGCAGATATACTGGCAACACCAAAACGTCAAATTGCTCAAAAAAGGCGATAATCTGCCGACAAACTATTTGCATTGTCCCTAATGCTTGCAGGTATTCTGCCGCACTGCCAACTCTACCCAATAGCCAACGGTTGAGGGGTTGTAAGGCTTCTGGGGGAAGTCCTGCGGCTGCAACTCCTGCTTGCCAAACGACTTGAAATGGCTCAACTAAACCGCTAAAATCGGGACATTGTTCAACTACTTGATGTCCAAATTGTTCTAATAATTTAACTGTTTGGACTACTCCCTGTTGACAGTTTGCGTCAGCTTCTCCCATTGGTATAATTTGGGTACTAAAAGCGATTCTTAGCTGGGTTAATTGGGTTTGGGTGGCTGCCAGAAATGAGGGGTTAGGATCAGGTAGCCAATAAGGATCACCTGTTACATAGCCGGATATTACATCTAACATAGCGGCTGCATCGGCTACTGTTCTGGCAATGGGTCCATTAACAGCGATTCCCCCCAAGCGATCGCCTATTGGTGCTTTGGTTACTCTTCCCCTGGCTGGTTTAATCCCCACAACTCCACAACAAGCCGCAGGGCCACGAATCGAACCACCACCATCGGAACCTTGAGCGATCGCACATAATCCCGATGCTACAGCCGCAGCCGCACCTCCACTAGAACCCCCTGGAGTATATTCTAAATTCCAAGGGTTTCTGGACGGGGGAAATCCCGTAGGTTCGGTGTAAGGACAAGAACCTAATTCAGAAGTAGCAGTTTTCCCTAATAGGATAAAACCGGCTTTCCGCATTAAGCTAACTACACCATCATCATATTCACTCACATTATTTAATAATGCCGGACTGCCATAGGTACAAGTTACACCCGCTACTGCATTTAAGTCTTTAATTGCTGTGGGAACACCAAAAAATGGCGGTAATTTATCGGAGGTAGTGGTGAGTAATTCAGTTTTGGCTTTAGCATCAGCGATCGCTAAATCTGCCGTTACTGTAAAATAACTTCCCAACTGGGGATTTAGTCGTTGTATACGTTCTAAATATATTTCCACCAATTCTAAAGGTGAAATTTCTCGTTTACGGATTAATTGCCCTAACTCTAAAGCAGGAGTAAATGCTAAATCTGTTTGATTCATTGTGATCTTGACTTAAGTTCAATACTCTGATATTGGCAAGTGAATGATAAATTTTCTAAAACTAATAATTATTCACTCCCATCTATAATTTGTCTTCTACTTTTTAGCAAATCTGCTATATGTTCAGGGTATGTCTAAAGATCCATTCTTGGCAACATATCAGTAAAAAATATCGCAAAATATAATTAAACCTAAATAAGTAATAATTATGACATCTAATCAAAACCGGCTCTGGACGGTAGAAGAATATCACCGCATGATTGATGTTGGTATCCTGACTACTGAAGACAAAGTAGAACTTTTAAATGGTTACATTATACAAATAAATCCACAACCACCTATACACGCTGCCATATTACAACAAGCAACTGACCATATCAAAACACTGTTAACAGGAAAAGCTTATGTACGGATGCAGTTACCTGTTACTCTTCCTACCTCAGAACCAGAACCAGATATTGCTATAGTCAAAATTGATCTTCAAGCCTATAGAAATTATCATCCCTCAGCTTCAGATATATTCCTGTTAATTGAAGTGGCTTATAGTAGCTTAGAAGTTGACAAAATAATTAAAGTTCCTATTTACGCTCAAGCAAATATTCCTGAATATTGGATTTTAGATACTAATACCCGTCAAGTTTACATTTACCGACAACCAACCACATCCGGCTATGGGCAAAAAATTATCCTTCCGGCTAATGCCAGTATAACACTATTGGCTTTTCCAGAAATTACAGTCAATTTTGCTGATTTATTTCTACCATAACCCAAGTTACTGGTTATCTAGTTGAGGCTGGTAATGGGTAATAGGTGATTACATCCGGGGTTTTCATCCTGTAAATCCTTAAATCCTGGACATCCTGATTCAGACATTTTCCCTGAAAAACAATTAAAAAGCGATCGCCTCCACTGGGTTATCGCCTCTACTAAAAATTATAAGACCAATAATACCTTTAACGGTAATTACGTCTTATTTTCCCTTGTATTTTTTACCCCCAGAAAGCACAAAAATTCAAGACACCCTCAAACAAGTATCTTGAATCTGAGATAATTTGCAAAGCAAATTTACTAAACCAAATTTCTATCTGTTAAGATTTCATAACCTGTTTCTGTCACTAAAACCGTATGTTCAAACTGTGCTGATAGGGCATGATCTACAGTAACGGCTGTCCATCTATCACGTAGTATTTTTGTCCGTTTAGAACCAGCATTTAAAATCGGTTCAATGGCTAATGTCATACCTGCACGGAGTTTGACGTTAGGCATTTCATGCGTTCTAAAGTTAAATACTGAAGGTTCTTCGTGTAAGTTACGACCAACACCATGTCCTGTAAATTCTTCTACCACAGTATATTTATGAGCTTTAACATGATCTTCAATAGCACCAGCTATATCTAGAAGATATGCACCTGCTTTTACTTGTTCAATTCCTTTGTAAAGTGCCTCTTCAGCTACTCTAATCAATCTAGCCGCTTCTGGAGAAACATTACCCACTGCAATGGTAATGCAGGAATCACCGTGAAAACCCTGATAATATGCGCCCGTATCAACTTTTAACACATCTCCGGCACGAATTACCTTTTTTGGGTTGGGAATGCCATGTACTACTTCATTATTAATACTAGCGCAAATAGAAGCTGGAAAACCATGATATCCCTTAAAGCTAGGTGTACCACCCATTTCTAGAATACGTTTTTCTGCATGAGCATCCAAGTCAGCTGTAGTCATTCCCGGCTGGACTAACTCAGAGATTTCTTTGAGTACCGTTGCCACAATTTTAGCAGACTGGCGCATAATGTCCACTTCTCGCGGCGATTTTATTTCGATTCCTCGACGTTGCTTTTTTGCTGGTTGTGGTTGCGGCTGTGCTTTTTGAGAAAGTAGGTTAGTAAGAATGTTCATGAGAAACTAAGATTTACTGGTGCTGTGCGGCTTAATGAGCAATTTGGTTTCTAGTTTAGTTGAGAAACTATATCTATATTTAGGGTAACTTAATTTTTCTGGGTTTATTCTGGAAACTGTATTGGTTGTTGGGAAAATGGGATTTTCCGAAACTGCAAATTTTGAATTTGTTAGTTAACGATAATTTTCCCCACCATTCCAGCTTCTGTATGTCCAGTTATAGTACATTTTAAATCATACAGCAGGAGGCAGGAGGCAGTTCGCGGAGCGTTGCCGAAGGCTGGGCAGGAGGCAGGAGGGAAAACCTTTTCCTGTCTGAGTTTTCAGTTTCAGTTTGTACCTCATTTACCTGAAACGTGCTGTATTTTCCAGTTTTAATAGGAATAAACACTCATTCTGCTTTTGCTGCTGGTTTTAATTCTAACTCGCGGATATTCCCTTTGATTTCTACTTTCCCCGCTTCTACTTTTTGTGTCCAAATCGCATCAGCAAAGTCTTTAGCAGTAAAAAAAGAAAAAAGGAGTCTGATTAAATACAGACCCCCTACTGATAGAAACTAAGAGAAGTATCACCAACTCTTAGCTACCAAATATGAACAGTGAAAGTCTCCAAGATGGAAAACAGAGCAAATGGGTAAATATAATCAAGTTAATTATGGTGTTTTTCATGAAGAATATTTAACAAAGATTTTTGAAGCTAAGAATTTGATAGATACCAAGAAAAATCCAGGTGAGGCAAAAAAGCAATATTATTTAGAACAGTTAATTAAAAGAATACAAAATAATCATGGTCATTTGAAAACTTTTCAAACATTTCTAGAATTTTGTGTAAAAATTAGACAAGAAATATCCTAATTTCACAAACCCAGTATAAATAAGGTTGGAGAGGAGTTGGTAGTAGAATTGCGAACGGCAATATTCAAAAATAACTTATAGATTACAAATCAGGTGTTGCATAATTGCGGGATGAAATTGTATGCTTCAATATTGAGAACCCTTGTCTTTGTGCCTTTGCGCCTACCGCAAGCGGAACGCCTGACGGCGAATGCGTGAGACAAAAAACATCCCACCAATCAGCAACACCACAAATCATTACTCAATGCTGATTTATAAGCTTTAACTAACAAATCAATTCCAGTAATTGCCGTACCAACAACGACCGCATAAGCACCTAAATCTAAGGCTTCTTTCGCCATTTCTGGGGAAGAAATTCCACCTTCACAAATGACAGGTATGGTAAATTCATCTACCATTTCCGCTAATAACTCCCAAGCAGGGGGAGAAAAATTATTAGTAGCCGCAGTATAACCAAAAAGCGTAGTTCCCACAATATCAGCACCCGCATCTACAGCCGCTTTTGCTGAAGTGATTGTATCCACATCTGCCATTACTGGTTTGCCTAATTCTTGATGAATTTTATTGATCATATCTGCTAATTTTTCATCATTTGGCCGATGTCTTAAAGTAGCATCTATCGCAATAATATCTGCACCTGCTTCTGCCACAGCTACAGCGTGATGATACTGGGGAGTAATGTATACCTCATATCCTTCTATAATTTGCTTCCATAGTCCGATAATCGGTACATTAACTTTTTTCCGCACAGCTTGAATATGATTTGGCGTGTCAATTCTTACGCCTACTGCCCCATTATTTACAGATGCTTCTGCCATTGCTGCAATAATTACCGGATCATGTAATGGGGAATTTACAGGTGCTTGACAAGAAACAATTAAACCTTTTTTGAGAGTAGAAATTAAATCAGACATGGTGAAAATTAAAAATTGAGAATTAAAACTTAAAAATTAGTATGATAGCCAATTTCAATCATTTTTCACAGATTTTGGTGATTAGCCCAGAATGATGAATAACCAATCAATGACTAATGACCATTATATACTTAAAACTTTCATAGTTTGAATAGGAATCCAAACAGTAAAGATTGAGCCGATTCCTACTGTTGATTCTACCTCAATTCTTCCTCTATGTAACTCTACCAGTTGTTTAGTTAAAGCTAAACCGAGTCCTGTTCCTTCATAACGTCTGCGGTAGGGTGTATCTAGTTGTTGGAATTTTTCAAAAAGTAAGGGTAATTTTTCTTCGGGAATACCAATTCCTGTATCTTCAATTTGAAAGATTGCAGTACCATCTTCTACCCAAAGTCTTAAAGTTACTGTTCCATCTTCTGGAGTAAATTTAATAGCGTTTGTGACTAGATTCCAGAGGATTTGTTCTACTCTATCCGCGTCAGCAATAAAGCGATCGCGTGACGGGTTGATTTGTAAATCTAATTTCAGGGTGACTTTTTTACTTTTGGCTTTTTCTAATAAGGAATCGCAGGTTTTTTCGGCAATTTTAATTAAAGAAAATTCGGAAATATTTAATACTGCTTTCCCGGCTTCAATTTGTGATAAATCGAGAATGTCATTAATCATTTCTAGTAAGTGTTCACCACTGTCATGAATGGTTTGTAAATAATCCCGTTGTCTAGGAGTTAATTCACCTAAAGGCCAACGTAATAACGTTGATGACATTCCAATTACATAGGTTAATGGTGTGAGTAATTCATGACTAATTGTGGCTAAAAATTCACTCCTTAAACGATTGGCAGCTTCCGCAGCAAGTAAAGCTTCTCGTAATGCCATTGTTCTCTCAACTACTCTTTGTTCTAGAGTTTGTTTTTCTTTGGTGAGAGATTGCATTAACTCTGTTTGATAAATAGCGATCGCTAATTGTTCCGCGACACCACTAATCAACTTCTTTTCACTTTCTGTCCATTGATATGGAGTATTACACTGATGAGCAATTAATAATCCCCAAAGTTGTTCTTCAAACATAATCGGGGCGGCTAATTTTGCCCTGATGCGGTTTGTTCTCAAGAAACTTAAAAAGCATTCTTCTAAAGCATAAGTTTCTTCTATATCATTTACCGCTAACACAAAACCATGACGATATTTTTCCCAGCATGAGGAATTTTTAACACAACATTCCTCTTCTTGGCAATTTAAAACTGAAGGAATAGACTCATTACCCCTAGCTTCATAAACAATACATCCTTTATATTTTGGGTGATGCTGATGAGAATTGTTTTGAGTCTTGACTTTTATCGGCTCAACCTTATAAATTACTAGTCTATCTAATTCTAAAAAATCACGTACCTGTGTAACTGCGGTTGCCATGATTACTGGCAAATCCAAACTTTTACGGATTTGAGTTGTTACCTGATTTAATACTTGCTCTTGAGCAATTTGTTTTTTCAGGGCATCTTCTACAACTTGACAACTAAAACCTTTTGCGGCAATTTGATTTGTAGATGGTGTTACTTCTGAGGTAATGTGAGGTAATAAATTTTCTAATAATAATAGTGTAAAGTTACTTTGTAGAGTTGAATCATTAGGGGCAAGAACTTGAGTATAGCTAGACAGATTTTTGTAAGTAGAGGAAGTTGTGTCAAACAAACTTTGCAACTGATGGCTAAAAGTAGCGATCGCCTCTACACTAAATGTCAATCTAGTATTCAAAGCTTCCTCTATTTTTTCGCCTACTAAAAGCGCACTAAACCGTTTAGATATAACCAAAGTAAATCTTTGTTGTTGCCACTCTAAAGGTATTTTCACCCGCAGCAGCACAGCTTCAGTTAGCACCAAGATGGCGCTGTCCACTGCTTGAGCCATCTGCTGCAACAATTCTTCAAGCTGATTAAACACACTCAAAGGCAAGGTTCTAGAAAAGCTCAAATCAGGGGAACTAAGCATTATCAAAAAATGGGTGAGAGGAGCTGTTTGCAGGGCCGAAATTCATTTTTACTAATTGTGTACTAACCAACAGTTTAAAACGATAAGACAGAATTATGCATCGTATAAGTGCCACATCCGGCGCATGGAATCAGTCAGAAGGTTTAATTTTTCTCGAACAAACCCCAGCCCCTTTGGTGTTAATTACAGCCGCCGATACTGATATTCAGACCCTAGCCGCCGCCGTACCAAGATTACCTACAAACTTTCCTCCCTTAAGGGTTGCCAATCTGTTGCAGTTACAGCAACAAATAAGTATAGATTCTTATGGTGAACAAGTATTAGAACCTGCTCAAATAATTATTTTACGCCTATTAGGAGGACGTTCCTATTGGGCGTATGGTTTAGAGGTAGTGCAGGAAATAGTACAACGTAACGGTACAAATTTAATTGTAATGCCGGGAGATGATGCTTTAGATCCTGATTTAGTATCTCAATCTACATTATCTATAGAAATTGTGAATCAAATTTGGCAATACTTCAATCAGGGCGGAGTAGAAAATTTTGTCAATGCCTTAAAATTTATTACTGATAGTTGTCTTTCAACTGCCTATCATCCCCCAGAACCTCTGATTGTACCACGAGTAGGGGTATATGAGTACGGACTTGCCGTGAGCGAAGTCGAACGGTTGCGGAGTTCTGAGTGCGCTACACAACAAATTATTTCCCCCCTGTCCCCTGCCCCCTGCCCCCCTGCCTCTTCCCCCCTGCC
>DATGXB010000125.1:0-78953 GCA_035299225.1 Nostocaceae cyanobacterium
CTGGTGTCGGCGTTTGAGCAAAGATTATGAACGACTACCCGAAACTACAGAGACTTTTATTTACATCGCCATGATTCGCATTATGGTCAGACGATTGGCATGATTTTTTACTACCTTTTACTTTTAAAACATCCTCTAAATTATGGATACCGCGTTATCGCTTCTATACCTATCCTGATGTGATGGTAATTAAAGGTAAGCCGATTTATGAAGGTAAAAGTAAAACTTCCATTATCAATCCTTTTTTAATTGTTGAAGTTTTGTCAAAATCAACTGAGAGTTATGACAGCAAAGAAAAATTCAAATACTATCGGTCAATTCCCGACTTTCAAGAATATATTATGATTGATCAATATAGTTTTAATATTATTCAGTTTTTTAAACAAACAAATGAACAATGGATTTTTCAAGAATATGAAGGTGAAGCCGCAATTTTAAAATTGCATTCGGTTGATGTGCAAATTTCCTTACAAGAGATTTATGAACAGGTTGATTTTACAGAAGTCGGAGAAGAATAAATAATTTTACTCTTCACTTCTAGCGCAGCATGGCGGAAATAACTATCCATTTGAACTCTATTAAACATCAGTTAAATCAACCGTCTTACCTCCTGCCTCCTGCCTCCTGCCTCCTGCTTTCTTGCACTAGCCTTCTTAGTTGTAAAATCATAATTAGGCGAATTATTACTAATAAAAATTTATAACCAACCTAGATATGACAACAGATTTAACATCAAACCCCCAAAATAATTTTGTAGAAATCCTGACAGAAGCCGCAACCGCATATCAAGGACAAAATCAACAGCGTCCAAATGCTGATATGATAGTTAAAGCTTTACTACAAGCAGAAAAAAACACCAAACAGGAAAAAATAGCCTATCCGTTTACATCCTTACTCGGTCAATGGCGGTTATGTTTTGCTACTGGCACCCGGAAAGTCAGAAAACGCGGAGGAATTATTTTAAGTAAAGGTTATTATTGGCCAAAATTCCTCACCGCTTATATTTCCTTTACTGCAACAACAGACACATTAGGAGAAATTAGTAATCAAATCCAACTAGGAGCATTTTTATTAAAACTTACAGGCCCAGCTAAATATTTAGGTAAGAAAAATATTTTAGCCTTTAACTTTACTCAGATGCAAATTAGTTTATTTGGGCGGATAATTTACAGTGGTAGTTTTCGTTCTCAAGCACAAACTAAAAATTTTGCTGAACAACCTGTAGCTAAATTACCCTTTTTCGCTTTCTTTTTAGTGACAGAAAACTTTATTGCTGCCCGTGGACGTGGGGGAGGACTGGCACTTTGGGTTAAGGAAAAATCCATGATCAATTAATCGGAAAACACAAATCTGTTTTCCTGGATCAAAAGAGTCATATTTCATACCTGTGTTACACTCCCGTAACAACAAAGTCAAAGAAAATATTTATATTGGAAATAAATCTCATATATTCTGCCAAAAAACAATGCAAAACCAACCACGAGACGGAGAACGTTTAACTAATACTCCCAACACACCTTGGAAAACAGCCATTACCTCTTTATCCCTAATGCTGCTAGGTTCGGGATTGACATTAGCTGGTGGTTATTTAGCGGGTAATTATCAACAGGTTTCTAAAACCGCATCTAACCTAGCAGTAAGCAAAGTAGATGCGACACCACCAATACCCGTAACAAACGACCCGACTTTCGTTACTAAAGTAGTGGAAAAAGTTGGCCCTGCGGTAGTACGACTTAACTCTTCTCGCACAGTTAAAAGTCCATTACCAGATGAGTTTAATGATCCATTGTTCCGGCGTTTTTTTGGTTCACAAATTCCCGGAATGCAGGAAAGACGGGTAGAAAGGGGTACAGGTTCTGGTTTTATTATCAGTGATGATGGTCGGATTCTGACAAATGCACACGTAGTTGATGGGGCAGATAAAGTACAGGTTTTACTGAAAGATGGACGTACTTTTGAGGGTAAAGTGATTGGTAGAGATGAATTAACTGATGTAGCGGTGGTAAAAATTGAAGCTAATAATTTACCAGAAGTTACTTTGGGTAATTCTGAGAACTTGCAACCAGGAGAATGGGCGATCGCAATTGGCAATCCTCTCGGTTTAGATAATACTGTAACTACAGGTATCATCAGCGCCACCGGACGTTCTGGAAATCAAATCGGTGCAGCTGATAAACGAGTGCAATTTATTCAAACTGACGCAGCAATTAACCCTGGCAATTCTGGCGGACCCTTGCTCAATGCCCGTGGTGAAGTGATTGGGATGAATACAGCTATTATTCAAGGAGCACAAGGTTTAGGTTTTGCGATTCCCATTAAAACTGTACAACGTATTTCTAATCAAATTATCTCCACTGGTAAAGCACAACATCCCTATTTGGGCATTCAAATGGCAGGATTAACACCAGAGTTAAAAGAAAACATTAACTCTGATCCTAATAGTGGTTTAACTGTGAATGAAACTGAAGGAGTTTTAATAGTTAAAGTTATGCCAAATTCACCAGCAGAAAAAGCCGGAATCCGGGCTGGTGATGTAATTAAAAAGTTAAACAATCAACCAATGACAGAGGCGAATGATGTGCAAAAAGCAGTGGAGATTAGCCAAATTGGGGAAAATCTAAATTTAGAATTACGTCGTAATGGTCAAAATCTCAATATAGCTGTTAAACCTGGTGTTTTTCCATCACGAGTAGAATAAATTTTTGGCTTATTAGCACTCAACTATTAGCTAAATATTTTGAGATTTTGGATTTTAAATTTGAGATTGAACAGTTTAAAATCCAAAATTACAAATCCAAAAGTGAATAAAAATGAATGTTGATTTAATTAAGATAAAAGGAAATACTGAAGGCAAACATTGCTAATAATACAGGGATTACCGTACTAAATTCTAGTTTTCTTGTTTGGCAAATTTCTATACAAGACAGAGGAATCATTACAGGCCAGAAAATAGTTGTAATTACAAACATGACAAAAGATAAAAATCTATCCTCTGGTGAATTTGTGGGATGACTCAGGGAAAATCTTAACCAATTGATAAAAAAGTAGCAACTCATCACTAAATAACTCAGCACAAAAGTTAATTGGATCTGATTCACTGTTAATACTCCTTTAGGTATCTAAGATCCAGGGATGATACAGCACATTTCAGGTAAACGAAGTCCAGACATTAATAATTAAAGCCTGATGCTAAAGGAGTTTTCACCCCTTTCCCTGCGATGCACGCTCGTGCAGTCGGAGTGTTTCCTGTTCCCTGCCGTATCTGTATTTAAGTTAAAATTTTTGACGTTAAAAATGTAGATGCAACTTTTTAAACAGAGGTTTTATCAGTTATTCCTCGTAATGTTTCACAAATATCTTTTCATCAGATAAATGTTCATCTAAGACCAAAAACACAGTAAATGTTACTTCCACTGAATTGAAAATGTCAATCATCAAGATAGCAATTATACTTACAGCAGGAGTCAGGGGGTAGATGACAGGAGGCAAGAGAGAAAGCTTTTTCCTCTCTGAGTTTTTAGTTTCAGTTTGTACCTCATTTACCTGAAACGTGCTGTATTAATAGTAATTTGCTATTCTCCTAATGGTATAGCATAGTTTTTAAAAAAGTTGCAAACAAAATGCTATATTTGTTACTGCAAAAATTAAAATTCTTTAGACATATCAATTTCTCAGTTCAATTATGCAGTGAAAAGTTGCGATTTTGCGTTGTTATGGCTTTCTGTATCGGTCTTAACAAATCGCCAATGAAAATAGTAAAACCAGTAGATAAAGTTAAAACCATTACTACTTAATTCATTAGTAGACTGTCGGTGCTTTGCAGTTTTTTATTCTTGAGAATGGTCTGGGGGAAATAGGTAAGCGATCGCTAAATATCCCAAAAGAGTGAATAAACTCACTGATAATCCCGCCACGATAAAAGGGAACATACAAAAACTACTTTTCGCTGTACTGATACTTTCAATACTTGGAGTTGAAAAATCCTCACTTTGACAGTAACAATTAGATATGACAGAACTGTTACTACATCATGTCAATTTGATGATTTTCTAGGATTTTAAACTAAAGACAGACAAAACCGAAATTCGCTACCCACACCTAATTGACTTTCTACCTGAATTTGTCCGCCTTGTAATTCTATTAATCGTTTAGAAATAGTTAAACCTATCCCAGTTCCCCCAGAATGGCGATCGCGCGATCGGTCAGCACGCCAAAAACGCTCAAACACATTAGCTAAATTTTCCGGTGCAATGCCAATACCAGTATCAATCACAGCTATCCACAATTTAGTCGCCGCCACCCATACCCGCAGAGTAATTTTACCCTCCCTAGTATAACGCATTGCATTACCTAATAAATTCACTAAAATCTGTTCTGTACGGTCAATATCTGCCAAAACTAAAGGTAACAGTGCTGGACATTCCAACCGTAAAATCGGGCCATCTTCTAATAACTGATCAGAAAATCTTTCTACTAAAGACTCCAACAAAGGACGCAAATTTACTCGCTGAAGATTAATTGGTAAATAACCAGCTTCCGCCTTAGAAAGTTCTTGTAAATCATTCACCAATCTTTCCAAACGCTTGGTTTCCTTCGCTAACCGGAGGTAAATTTCTGGTGAAGGTTCAATACTTCCCTCCGCAAGTTCCTCCAAATAACCCCGGACAACAGTTAGGGGTGTACGTAGTTCATGGGTCATATCCCCAATTAATTCCCGTCGTCTCACTTCCACCCCTTCCAAACTAGCCGCCATACGGTTAAAGCTGGCACCAAGACGATTTAATTCTGGGATGTCAGACATAGGAACACGAACATTCATTTTTCCCGCCCCAAATTTCTGGGTAATTTGTTCCATTTCTGTCAAGCGTTGCATAATTCTTTTGGATACCCAATAACTTAAACCTCCTGCGGCAGTAGTTCCCACCATAACCGACCAAAGAGTGCTACCTTGCCAAGCTAACTCAAAACCTGTAACTAACTCCCCCCGGATATCAATTAAATTAAAACCACGATTTTCTAGTCTTTCTAAATGAAAAACAAAAAAACGGGGAGAAGAAATTTTGCTAATAATTACAAAACTTACCACTCCCACAAGCATCACTATCAGATGGGATAAAAATAGCCGGGATACTAACCCCATTTTCATCATTTGGACATCACCGGAGTATCTTCAAATTTATAACCAACTCCTACCACAGTTTTAATAAAGGTAGGGTTAGCAGGGTCAAGCTCAATTTTTTTTCGCAACCGAGCTACATGGGTATCAACAACCCGTTCATCACCAAAAAAGTTATCTCCCCACAGTTTATCTATTAATTGGGTACGATTCCACACTCGACCAGGATTACTCACAAAAGTGCTAAGTAAGTTAAATTCTAAAGTGGTCAAGTCTAAAATTTCCGGCGATTGGGAATTCATCTGACGACTAGCAACACGCTGTTCTATATCTACTGAAAAGTGTTGGGTACGGTTGACCTGATTTTGTCCCCCTTGGCGCAAACTACGCCTTAATAAAGCCCGCACCCTAGCCACTAATTCTCTAGGACTAAAAGGTTTTACCATATAGTCATCAGCACCAGTAGATAAGCCAATGACCCGATCTATTTCTTCTCCCTTAGCGGTGAGCATCAAAATATAAGGGTCTTTCGCACCTGGTTTTTGGCGAATCCTCGCACAAACTTCCAAACCATCCAAACCGGGAAGCATTAAATCTAGAATGATTAGGTCTGGTGGTTGTTCTTGAAACATCCGTAAGGCATTTAACCCATCGCGGCTAGTACGACAGGAAAAACCTTCTTTTTCTAAAGCCAGTTGGATTAAATGAGCAATTTCTGGCTCATCTTCCACTATCAAAATATCCATCTTGGTGAAAACAATTCAAAACTCAAAATTATCTATGATTTTGAATTGTAAGCCTTTCAATTTTGGATTTACAATTTTGGGCTTCAGATTATTCAATCCAAAATCTAAAATCTAAAATCTAAAATCTAAAATTTTTCTGCCTCCTCTAAGAAGTGGATGAAGTGCGATAGCTATAACCGACATGAGAATCTTTCTGAATATGTTGCTTGATGTTATCAAAATCTATAAAGTAGTCGGCAACATCAATCAGGTTATCACTGGTCATGCTTTGCAGTCCAATGACTTCTACCCTAGATCCCAAGCTGCAAACTGCATGGACGGCATAAGCTAGATCCCCATCCCCACTGACTAAAACAGCAGTATCATAATAGGGGGCTAAGGTAATCATATCAACGGCTATTTCTACATTCAAATTGGGTTTTTTATAACTTTCTGCCACTGCAACTATATCTTTCGCCACTACTCGATAACCATTTCGTCGCATCCACAATAAAAAACCTTGTTGTTTTTCGTTGTGGCTATCTACCCCTGTATAAAAGAAGGCGCGTAGTAGGCGGGAGGTTTTTGTTAAACGACAAAGCAATTTTACGTAGTCAATTTCTATGCCTAGTTGTAAAGCTGTATGAAATAAGTTTAAGCCATCAATAAAAATTGCTACTCGTCCTCGATTGAGATCCTCGGAAGAGAGATTGCTAGTTAACGTGTCCTGTGGCTTGATATCTCGGCCTCTAATTACTGCTTTGACTGGGGGTGGTCCTTGCCAATGGGGTTTTTCTCTCAGTTCTTTATATTCATTTGTTTTTTTGTTAAGATTATCGAAACTCATTGATACCTCTAAATATTAAACGCGGTGTTTTTGATAAATCCACAAGATTATAGTCTGTGTTAACTAAATCAACATACCCATAAATTTTATTCAAAATATCTGGCGCAAATTTAACTCCTGTAAACTGCAAAGTATATTAAATCCAAATCTCAAAAGTTTGTGACTAATGTGAGGCAGATTTAAGCAGATATTTTTTACACCTACATATTATTTTTGGTGTTTACCTGCATATACTGTACACAATATGCAGGCATTTCGGCAAAAATAGCTGTTCATTCTGGTTTTTTTAAGATTTTTGCTTAAGCGATTTTATACAAATGCCCGCAGTATTGAATTAAGGAGGATGGTATAATTTTTCCGAGTTTATATCAACATAGGCGATCGCTTGGGTGAAAATAGCAAGATTTTGATAAACTTTCTGATCAACTCAACTTATAACTACTGTTAAGTCCTGCTGACATAAAGCAGATACAATCAATTATGTAATATTGTTAACAAGTCTAACCTCTAAATTCATTGTACTTCTAAATTATTGCATTTATTTTATCTATAGTCATCATTATAAATACTATATTATTCAATCAATCTGTGTAGAAGTATTCTCCATCATTTTTGATTAAAGGCAAACAGGGAAGTGGAAAGGATAAAGACATAATTTTTAACCTTTGCTCTTTAAACCTTCACCATGTTTTTTAACATTTGATTGAACTGTACTCTCATTTTTATGTCTCAAAATTTCTGTTGTATGTCTTTTTTGCGATTTTGTAAACATAGCAAGAAGTAAATTTTGCTGTTATTTTTTTCACTTCTCTAATAACTAGATTAAGTTGGGAGCTTATCTTAGCACCTATGCCCAATATATTACACTATGTCATCATGATGTAGCGAGATAGAATGTAGCAATAAAAAGGGTTTGAGATTGGGGTTCTCTGCTGATAATGATAATAAATATTGCTGTGCATCTACTTCTTTCATGAGATTGGGGGAAAGAAAAAGGAAGTATTTATAGGTAATTTATGATTGCTATATGGTAACTGTTGATAAGTTTTATTAAGGCATTTTAAAAAAATTATTGCTCAAACCTTATCTAGATATATGCTTGGAAAGTTATTTACAAAAATTATTTTTTTTAATGTTGACTATAGGTAATTATTAACTTTTGCAAATACCAACAAAATGGGGATAGTAAAAAAGCTAAAATTCAAAAGTGCAGAAAGCGTATAGAGTCGGCTTTATCAACAGGATATTTATTTTTAATCTGTTACATAAGTAACCATAATTTTTGGTTCAAGAGAAAAAGAGAAGGGAAAGAAAAGCACAAGCATCAGCTATTATTGAGACAAATTGAATTATTTATTGCTGGCTACTATCTGCTTCTCAGACCCTAATTTTAAGTTAATAATAGTTGACCAATTTTTTGAGAAAAAATGAAAAAATTAACCAATAATTCATTGATTAATTTTTTATTCATCAACACCTTCTGCAATTAAACCTTGTACTGTTAATACAGAACAATTTGCATGATGCATGACATAATTACTCACACTGCCTAAAACTAATTCACTAATTCCGCTACGTCCACGACGACCAACAACAATTAAATCAGCTTGCCAATCTAAAGCTAGTTTACAAATTAAACGAGCTGCATCACCTATATTTTGCTGAAATTCCGTATTTACACCTTGACTAATTGCTGTTTCGGTTAGTGATTGTAACCAATTTAATCTTTCTTGTTTAAGTTGCTCCCATGCTTTCATGTATTTTTCAATTGCTTCAGTCTGTAAGTTGGGATACATATATTCTGGTTGCAAAAAGACGGGATTTAGGTAGGGATCATCAATAGGAGACAAAATATGCAATATCATCAGTGAAGAATTAGCTGCTTTGGCCAAGAATAAAGCTTTGTCAAAAAGATGCTGACTAGCTTCGGAATAGTCTAGAGCTACTAAGATTTTGTGAAACATGGTTAAAATTCCTTGATAATTAACTAGAATGAATCAATTTACCCAGTCGCAAAAGTATTTGATTGAACGTGGTAGCTATAATTTAGCTTTTTCTATTCTTTGCTTTGTGCATTTGTAAATCAGAATTGGCTTTGGGGATAGGATAAAGGTTTTTCTTTTCTCTGAACCGTACAGTATTGGTTAAGGTTTGGCAGGGCAAAGTTAGGCTATATTGGCAATCTTAATCAAATTTTAGTTAAATTTCAGGGAAATAAAATCTGATTTAAGATTTGGGAGAATTTGATTTTAATGTTATAATCATTTTCTCACTAAAAGTAATATTTACCCAGTCCCCTCAAATAAGAATCAGTATCAGCTAATTTAAACCATAGCCTTTTACAGATTATAAAATTTTATCTATTGCTAAATTTCGTTATCATAAAGTTAGAGGACAGCTTTACCAGCTCCCAATTACAGCACAGGAAGAGTTAGTGAGGGTTGAATTTTCTGCTGGGATTGTGAATAGTGGAGTATTTTGGAGTTTATTCGATAGATTTGGCTAAAACTCAACCAATTGCTAGGAAAATGGGGTATTTCTAGAGAAATTACTAATTGGGATGAGTTTTTATTGGTGTTAATGTTCACCCTCATAAGGTGGTTTATATGAGCACAAGATTTAGCGATGGTAAAACACCCGCCTTTGGTAATCGCACACAAGCCGGTCAAATGTTAGCTAAATATTTGCAAACTTATGCAAATCAACAAGATGTTATAGTTTTAGGATTACCGCGTGGTGGTGTTCCTGTGGCTTTTGAAGTAGCGAAAGCCTTAAATGCACCTTTGGACGTGTGTTTAGTGAGAAAATTAGGTGTTCCTGGTCATCGGGAGTTAGCGATGGGAGCCATTGCTTCCCAAAATATTCGAGTCCTAAATTATGATGTGATTAACATTTTAGGAATTAATCAGGAAACAATTAACGAAGTAGCCAGCCAAGAACTAGCCGAATTACAGCGACGCGATCGCACTTATCGGGGTGATAAACCACCACTGAATGTCAAAAATAAAACAGTAATTTTAATAGATGATGGTATTGCTACTGGTTCAACCATGCGAGCTGCGATCGCTATTTTACGACAACAACAACCTAAAAAAATTATAGTCGGTATACCAGTTGCCCCACCCATGACTTACGAACGTTTACAACTAGAAGTAGATGAAATAGTTTGTTTACTTACACCATCATTAATGTCTGCAATTGGTATTTGGTATGAAGATTTTTCCCAAACCACAGATGAAGAAGTGCGGGAATTATTAGCAAAAGCAAGCAGGGGGAAAGAGGCAGGGGTGCAGGGGGGATGAAGAGGCAGGAGGCAGGGGGGCAGGGGGGAAAGAAGAATATAAAAATACTTTTTTCCTGTTGCCTATTGCCTATTGCCTGTTCCCTGTTCCCTGTTCCCTGTTCCCTAATGACTAATGACTAATGACTGCGGGTAAATAGCAGGGTAGGGAGAGTAAAGGGTGATTAAAAATTAATCAAATAGGGATAAAAACATGAGTGATAAAACAGCATGGAATTTTTTAGAACAGACAATCATAATTGAACAAGAAAACATCAAATTAGAGGGAGAATTAGTAATTCCCACTAATGCCAAAGGAATAGTAATTCTTGGTTTAGGCAGTGGTACTAATCGCTACAGTAGCCGCAACCGTTACTTAGCTCATTTACTGCGACAAAATCAAGGATTAGCGACATTAATCATTGACTTACTCACACCTGAAGAAGACGTAATTGATCAACGTACTCAGCATTTTAGTCGTGACGTAGAATTTTTAGCGAATAGGTTGATAGAAGTAACAGACTGGTTATGCAAGAACCCACTTACTTGTAATTTAAGAACTGGTTATTTTGCGGCTGATAAAAGTAGTGGTGCTGCATTTTTAGCGGCGATTAATCGTCCAATGAGAGTAGGGGCGATCGCTTGTCGCAGTGGTTATACCGATTTAGTCAGCGAATCTTTACCATCTTTACAAACTCCCACCTTATTAATGGTTGGTGGTGATGACTTACCATTAATTGCCATGAACGAAGACGCTTTAAGACAAATTGGCAGCGAAAACAAACAACTAGAAATTATTGCCGGAGCTACTCATCAATTTACAGAATCAGGAGCTTGGGAAGAAGTAGCACGACTAGCCAGCCAGTGGTTTCACCATTATCTTACATCATCAGAACCAAAAGAACTGCATTTACACGCCATGCCATTAAATTAAATTAGAAACCCAATTTCCAAGACTATTATAGTATGTGTAGAGTGGGCATTTTTCGCTAAAACACGGAATATAAGCGGAAAATTTTAGGAAATGCCCACCCCTAATTTTTCAAAAATCAAACAGGAATCCTATATTCTAGACAAAACAGCCAGAAAACCAAAAATTTGCCCTGATTTGAGTAAATTTAGTTATCAACATAGATAACTTACTAATTTCACTGTCACGGTGGAATATTTACTGTAAATCCAGCAAAAAAGGAAACTTGGATGAAAATAGGTCAAAAGTTAGTATTTGTGACATCTAGCATGATTCTAGGTGTTGCAGCTGTTACCAGTCATCAAGAAATAGCCTTAGCATCTAGCTTAAGTGGTGAAGTTTTAGCTCCTGACGCAGAAGTAAACGGCTATTCCTTAACACAAATAGCTGATGAAATAGCATTCTTTCAAGACCAACTATCTGTAAGTGTTGACCCTTCACTATTACCTAACACACCCTTTCAATTACTTACAGTTGCCAGTTTTGACTACAACGTTACCTCAGATACTTTCTTCTATGTACCAATAGTATCGGTAACAGATTCACCACCAGTTCTCGGCATATTTCCCACCAATAGCAGCCAAAATGTTAACTATTGGTTTGCTCCCGACCAACTAGGAGGAAGTGACTTTGCAATAGTCGTAGATGGTCACTCTACACCCATAGGGGCAGAATATTTAGCCGGTCCCATTTTCAAACCATTACCACAAGGGGGAACTGGTATTAGTATACTTGGTGCATTTCTTTCACCTTTAGCTCCCGGAGAACATACCGTTAAAATTCAAGGTAAATTTAATGGTGAGTTAATCGGTGGCCCTTGTCAACCAGAAGCTTGTTTTCCCTTTGAAATCAGTTACAAAGTCAACAGTCAAGCAGTACCAGAACCCGGAACAATTTTAGGGATGATTTTTGTTGCTGGTTTAGCTTGGATAACCAAACAAAAATTAAGAACCTCTAAACAATTCATGTAAAATATTCTGCATCCATTCAGCATCAGCCGCACTCATCGCCGGTGGTGGAGGCGGTTGATGATAATCAATAGATAAATCATAAATTGCTTCCTCATAAATTTCATTTAATGCTGTTTGTAAATCTAGAGCAATATCATCATCAGGAAACCGCAAAGGTACAGGAATAATTGGTAAACAATCCTGTAATTTAATTGGCCAAATATTCACCACACCAGACCGAGCGCGAGTTAAAGTTACCAGATAAGGAACATCCGGTACACGGGGATGATTAAAAGGTCTTGTTCCTCTCCGTAATAAATCTATTTCAATTAAATGCACATGAGAATTATATAATCGTTGACGTTTTTGACGATTTTGACTTAAACCCGGTTCACGCTTATTCACTGGGGAAATAATTTTAATAGAAGTTACTAATAAATTATTTATTCTATCCCTAATTTCTACATTTGCAATTTTTATTTCTACAGGTTGTAAAACAATATTGTGATTGATTTGATTATCTGGGTATAAAATCCCCATTTCCGCTTCTAGGTTAGTATCTGTAAATAAATTAATTTCTAAACGTGCAATATAATCAGGGCTAATTTTTGGTGCTAACATCTGTCTAATTTTAGTAGCCAGAGCATGATGAACATCTGGCCAAAGTTCAGCTTCTAAATAAGGATTCATCCCTGGAAATGGTGACAGCATAATAAAAAATAGACTTGAGTAAGAAACCCAAAATTATCATGAATTTTGGGTTTTCCTGTTAGCTATGTAAATTATATGTCAAATATAATTCTATATATTGGGTTCAGGCACGGAAGCATCTGGTAATGGTGGTTCAGGAATGGAAATATCTGGTAATGGTGGTTCAATTATCAAGGGTAACTCTTTTGGTTGTTTCTGCGTGCCTTTTTCAATATCTTCTATACCTTTTATACCTTTTATACCTTTGGGTTTTTTAGGAAGTAATTCTCCTTTTTTAAACCCTACAAAATCTCCATGTTTTGGCTCTTTCTTAAACCCAAATGAGTCTCCTTTATTTCGTTTTGCCATAAATTAAATCTAATTCAATGCTACAGGACAAATATACTATATTTTACTAAAAACAGCAAGCTTATACTTCAATAGCTCTATATAGCTTTGAATAGCAATTAATATGTTCGCTGTGACCAATATAAACAGATATAAAATTAAACTAATAGTATCATATTCAGCTACTTATCCAAACTCCAACCTAAAGCCGCAGCAACTTGTCCTGCTAATTCTAAAGGATTAAAAGGCTTGGCTATCGCTGTTTTCATGCCTAATTTTGCGTAGCGTCTGCGGTCTGTGGCTTGAATTTTGGCAGTTAATAAAATTACGGGAATTTGTTTAGTAGAAGGGTTAGCTTGCAGATATTGAAAAGCTGTTAAACCGTCCATATCTGGCATCATCACATCTAATAAAATGGCATCAGGTTGATGTTTTTCGGCTTCGACAATTCCCTCTTTACCAGAACTAGCGGTTAAAACTTCCCAACCTGCGACAGTTTCTAAACAAATTTTAGCTACTTCTTGAATATATTGCTCGTTATCCACAACGAGAATTTTTTTGTTCATAATTTGCATCCTGAGTTACATCTAAATTACTGACTATGATGATGGGTAATGCGTTGAAGTAAATCTATGACTTTTTGTTCAAATTCATGGGTAGTTACTCGACCTTTAGTTAAAAATTCCGTATGTCCTAATTTTAAGCGATCGCGTTCTGATTCGTCTAAATCTCTGGCTGAGTACACCACCACAGGAATACTACAAAGCTGATTATGTTTTTTTAACCAATCCACCACAGTAAAACCGTCACTTTCTGGTAAAATTAAATCTAGAATTAATAAATCAGGATTGATTTCTTGAGTCAGTTGAATTGCCTCTCTACCCGTTTTAGCCACAAATGTTTCAATCTCGTGTCTTTCAAACAAAGTTGCTAATAAATTAGCTAAATCATTGTCATCTTCAATAATCAAAATTTTGGCAGGTTTAGAATGTTTAGCAATTACCTGTCTTAAAGATGCTAATAAAGATTGTTCTTCTACAGGTTTACTTACCCAATCAGCAAAATTGGTATTGTGGGAATGGCTTTTACTTTGTTTGTAAACACTACAAATTACTATCGGGATGTTTTGGGTATCTTCCCTAGTTTTTAATACTGCCATCGTTTCCCAACCGTTCATATTTGGCATGAGTAAATCTAGTAAAATCACGTCTGGGTGAGTGGTGACAGCTTGTGCGATCGCCTCTTTTCCACTATTCACTTTTATTACTCGGTATCCACCCTTTTGCAAAGCACTTTCTAACTCATTCAAAATAGTCGGATCATCATCACACACTAAAACTAAAGGTGAATGTTTAGTCAGATTATTCAATAAATCATCATCTTCAATTTCCACTGCTGGAGGTTCAACAATTGGCAAAGTAAAATAAAAAGTGCTACCCTTTCCTAACACACTTTTTACCCAAATCTCCCCTTGATGTTGTTGCACAATACTTTGACAAATTGCCAAACCTAAACCCGTCCCATCATGATTACGAGAATCAGAAGAATCTACCTGTTGAAACCGTTCAAAAATACTGATTAATTTATCCGCAGGTATTCCTCTACCAGTATCTTTAACTGTGAATAACATCTGATTTTTTTGCTTTTCTGCTGTTAGCCAAACCGTAGCACCAGACACAGAAAACTTAATGGCATTACTCAATAAATTAGTCAAAGTTTGGATAATTCGATCCGGATCAACCCACATTTCTACATCTACACTATTAACTACTAAATTCACCCCAACTTTATCAGCTAAAGGCTGCATCACATTCAAAGCAGAAGCAATCAAATCAGACACATTGCAGGTTTCGCGCTCCATTTTCACTTTACCTGATTCAATGCGTTCAATATCTAAAATATCATTAATTAATCTGACTAACCTTTCAGTGCTGTCTGTAGCAATTTGCAATAATCGCTTACCTTGTTCTGAATCTGTAGGTAACAAACCACTAGCCAACATCCCTAAAGAACCATGAATTGAAGTTAACGGTGTTCGTAATTCATGACTTACCACCGAAACAAATTCATCTTTCATTTTTTCTACTTGTTTACGCTCAGTTATATCTCGCAGAATTACCGTATAAACACTTTCATTTCCTATATCTAATTGAGAAATTGAAGCTTCAGCCGGAAATTCTAAACCATTTTTCCTTCTACCAAATATTTCTTGACGTTCTCCCATTCTTCGCGCTGGATGAGGAGATTTACCAAAATCAGCTACGTGCTGACGATGAGTTTGATTAAAGCGCAGGGGTAAGAGTATATCTAAAGGTTCTCCTAACACCTCTGCTGCCGTATAGCCAAAAATCTTTTCCGCACCTTGGTTAAATAAAATAATATTTTGGCTACTATCAATGGAAATAATCGCATCATCAGCAATACTTAAAATTCCTTCAAATCTGTTTTGAGAAATGCGTAAAGCGGCTTGGGTTTTTCTCCGTTCGTCTAATTCAGATTGTAACTGATTGTTAACAGTAATTAATTCGGCGGTACGTTCAACAACTCTTAATTCTAATTCATTGTTTACTTGTTGTAGTGCTAATTCCGTCTGTTTACGTTGCGTAATATCACGGACTAGAATTTGTGCAGCACTGTTTCCTTGATATGTGAAAGCTGCTCCCACAATTTCCAAATCTAAAACATTACCATCTAGACGTAAAAATTGGACTTCATGCAAAGGAAATGCACTATTAATATTTGCTAATTTTTGCAGATTTTCACTAATTTCTGCTTTAAAATTAGGATGGACAAAATCAATTATTTCTCTACCTAATAATTCTTGAGGTTGATTTGCTCCAAATAAAGTCACCGCAGAACTATTTAAGAAAATAAATCTACCTTCCCTAATAATAAAAATCGCTTCTGGACAAAGTTCTACTAATTGTTTATAACTTTCCTGGCTATCATGTAAAGCGGTTTCGGCTATTTTTCTCTCAGATTGATTTTGTAAAGCTGTAATTCCATAAGCCAAATCTCTGGCTAATTCTTGGAGTAATTTCACTTCATCAGCATCAAAAGCATCTGCTTGTGCTGAATAAATATTTAATGCTCCTAAAGTTTGTTGTTCAGCAATTAATGGTAAAGCAATTAAAGCTGCAAAACCTTGATTATTGGCTTGACATTGCCAAATTTGATAATTGGCATCCGTGAGGATATTCTGAATAATTGCAGGTTGTCCGGTGCGGATAGCTGTAGCTGTGGGGTTTTGTCCGTTAATTGTATCTGCCCAGGTCAGATTGAGCAAATGCCAGTTTTGATCTGTATAACCTGCTTGTGCTACTGGCAAAATAGTTTTTTCGGGATTGTGTTTTGCAAAACCAACCCAAGCAAGTTGATAACCACCCACATCAACAATGATTTGACATATACGCTGTAATAAATCCGACTCGTTTTTTGCCCTGACTAATGCCTGATTACAAGCAATTAATGTTTGTAAGGTGCGATTTATCCGCTTTATTTCTATTTCTGCACGTTTGTATTTACCAATATCGCGGATGATGGCTAGTTGCACTATTTGCTTATCTGCACCATAACGTAAAGGAACGCTGTGCATTTCCATCCAGTTTCGATGTTGTTGACAGGTGATAATTTCAAATTCCCAACTGTCTTTATTACCTTGACAAATATGATGATTTAATCGGCTAAAAGCGGTTTGATATTCTGGATGCAGGAAGGTATAAAATGATTGACCAATAATATTATTATGAGCTTCAATTAATGCTAAACCAGCCGGGTTAATATTTAATATTTTCCCATCTTTGGCAATAATTATTACACATTCTGGTGCGGTTTCAAAGATTGCCTGCCAGTTATTTCCTGCTGTTAATGGCTGATTTTTCATCGTTTGGGACATTTTTTGCCGCAGTTTAACCCGTTCTAAGCGGTTAATAATTCGGGTTACAAGTTCTGGCCCAATGATAGGTTTACTAACAAAATCATCTGCACCTAAACTAAATACTTGATTAATTATTTCTGCATCGTTGTGAACTGTTAAAAATAAAATGGGGATTTCGTTCCAGTGAGGATCGTTGCGTACTACCTGACATATTTCTAAGCCGTTGGTGTGGGGTATTTCTACATCTAAAACCAGTAAATCAGGTTTAACTGCTTCCAAAGTAGACCAGAATTTTTGTGAGTTATTGAGGGTGATAACTTGTAAACCCCAAGGAGTAAGTAAGGTTTGTAATAAAGCTAAAATTTGTGGGTCATCATCTACAACTAAAATTTTCGCAGTTTGGGTTTTGGATTCCTCTACAGTGGGGTTGATTTCTTCCGGGATGTTAGATGTTTGGCTGGCTGTTGCTTGCTGTTTTTGGTCAACTTCTTGACGTAGTTGTTTTACCCAGTTTTGCAGGTTTGTTTTATCGGTGTTGGTAAGATTTTTAGTAGATTTCAGTAATTTTTCGATTTTTTTGGCTAGGTTTGAGGCTGTTTCTAAGCCAAATGTACCTAAAGAACCGGCGAGGGTGTGAGCTTCTCTGATAGCTTCTTGATGTTTTATATTTGTTTGTTGGCAGGCTTCTTCTAATATCTTCACCTGTTCATCTATCCGACCACTAAAACGCTGCCAAACTTCAGCAATTTTTGCTAATGTTTCGGTTTGTATTGGTGTCGTAACGCTTTGGCTAGAATTTTCTTCTTTTGTTGATTTGGTTTTGGCTTTTGCAGGTTCTTCTTCTTCTAAAGGTTTAAGACGATAACCAATTCCATATACTGTTTCTACTAAATCACTAGGCGCACCAACAGACCTAAGCTTCATCCTTAATCCTTTAATGTGGGTACGGACTGCTTCTTCTCCTGGTGTATCTTCATAAGACCATAAATGCTCTAAAATCATCCCACAGCTAAATACCCGCTTTGTGTTTCGCAAAAATAGTTCTAACAAAGCATACTCTTTAGGGGTGACAGATAGCAGATTTTGGTTATAGGTAACTTCGCAGCTACTAGGGTCTAATTTTAAATTTCCCCATTCTAAAATCGGTTGAGAACTGACACTACCCCGACGCAATAAAGCCCTGACCCGTGCGACTAACTCCTCTTGATCAAAGGGTTTAACTACATAGTCATCCGCACCAGCATCTAAACCAACAGCTTTTTCATGGCTACTATCACACCCAGTTAAGAGTAAGATTGGTACTTGCCGACCGCTAGACCTGATTTGCCGACATAAGCTAATGCCATCTAGTTTAGGCAACATCACATCTAACAGCAATAAGTCATAATCGTAAGCTTCAATTAAATCCCAAGCCTCATTTCCATCTTTAGCCACTTCTACGGCATAGTTTTGATGGGATAGAATGGCATTGAGCACATAAGCATTTAATTCGTCATCCTCAACAACTAAAATCTTCATCTTAATTCATCTTAAGCTTTTTCTAGTTAATCGTTTTTACAATTGGTGATCTAACAAAAAATTGATTCTTAATTTTGTCTTGCTTTTTGGAATGAAGAAATATATCAGAGGTATCAAACTTTGTTAAAAATTGTGAACATTTATAAATCTCCTTCTAGCTATTCTGATAATATTAGGTGTGTACGCACTCTGCTTATTTAGAGATACATAACTTCAGGCGTATTGTGGGAATAATTCAGGTTAGTTAAGCTTTGAAAGCAAATCATGAATTGTGTTTTATGAAAAACTACTGTTTTAAACTACCCTAATATATATAGTATAAGCTAATGTGGTAAAAGATAGCACTTTACAGAAAGTAAATTATTTTGTTACTAAATTTAATAATCATCACCAGTTTTGCTAAGATAAATTAGTTAAATCTAATACTTACGGTTTTTAGTATTAATTCTGAGGCGCTTTCCTCACAAGTTCCTCAAATTGTTCGTTTATAAACATGGGTGGATAAGTAGAGAAAAAGGAACAGTTGAAAGGAAAAAGGGAGAAATATATCATTAAGCTTGGCTTTTTAATTCTTCTTTCTATATCCTGAAACCAAAAATTGTAGTGCAGCTTGGCGAAAATAACTATCCAATGAAATAATGCTCAAACGCTAGTTAAATCAACCGTCTTACCTCCTGCCTCCTGCCTCCTGCCTTCTTGCAGTAGAACTCAGCTAGTAAATTGGAGTGAAACCAATGTTACACCGGATTCAACGAGTATTGTGGCAATTTCTCTTAGTGGGAATCTTAGCAATATTTGTCTTCCTGGGTTTAATCAGCATTTCATCTCAAACAGGACTTGCTGTGGTTACTCAAATTAAAGATACTTCTATTTAGTCATTAGTCATTAGGGAATAGGTACAGGCAATAGTCATTCCGTTTTGACTTTGGCTTTTGACTTTTCTTGCACCCCGTACTAAGTAAAACTATGTCAAAATTAAGATTAGCTACAGTTTGGTTAGGTGGTTGTTCTGGCTGTCACATGGCCTTACTGGATTTGGATGAATGGTTGATTGATTTAGCTGATCAGATAGATTTAGTGTTTAGTCCTTTTGCAGATATTAAAGAATTTCCTGAAGATGTGGATGTAACTTTGGTAGAAGGTGCGATCGCTAATGAGGAACATTTGGAGATTATCCGCAAAGTCAGAGAGCGATCGCGCATTCTCATCGCTTTTGGTGCTTGTGCTGTCGTTGGCAATATCACCGCTTTACGTAATCCTTTAGGTAGTGCCAAACCAGTCCTCGAACGTTCTTATATAGAGACAGCCGATATTAATCCTCAAGTTCCCTGTGCACCAGGCATCGTTCCCCCCTTGATAGATAAAGTATTGGCTGTACATGAAGTTGTCCCAGTAGATATAAACATTCCTGGCTGTCCACCTGCACCTAAACGCATTCGTATTGTACTGGAATCTTTGTTAAATGAACAAAAAATCACACAAAAACTCACAAAAAATCCACAACCTGAACTAGCAAAACGTTAATTTCTAGATTTTCAGAGGTGAATTATGTTAAAAGCAGTAGATGTAATGACTAAAGATGTAGCTACAATTCGCGGTTCGGCTACTGTAGCAGAAGCAGTCAAACTCATGCAAGCAAGAGACTGGAGAGCATTAATTGTAGACCGTCGTCATGAACAAGATGCCTATGGCATTATTACAGAAAGCGACATTGTTTATAAAGTCATTGCCTATGGTAAAGATCCGAGTAAAGTTCGTGTTTATGAAATTATGAATAAACCTTGTATAGTTATCAATCCAGACTTAGGTTTAGAATATGTAGCTAGATTATTTGCTCATTACAATCTTCGCATTGCTCCTGTAATTCAAGGTCAACTATTAGGAATTGTTTCCCTAACTGATATTTTAGCTGAAACTCGATTATTAGAAAAACCCCGTTCAATTTTATTAGAACAAGAATTACAAGATGAAATTCAAAAAGCCCGTTTAATCTGTGCAGAAAAAGGCATTAACTCCCCAGAATGTGCAGCCGCTTGGGATGTGGTAGAAGAAATACAAGCCGAAATCGCCCACCAACACGCCAAAAAACCCCTAAAAACGGCTTTTGAAGAATATTGTGACGAATATCCAGAAGCCGCAGAAGCGAAAGTTTATGACCTGTAAATGAGGCAGGGGGGCAGAGGGGCAGAGGGGCAGAGGGGCAGGGGGGAAAGAAGAATTAATTAGCCTATTCCCTGTTCCCTGTTCCCTGTTCCCTGTTCCCTGTTCCCTAACGACTAATGACTAATAACTAAATCACTATGTCTCAAAGAATAATTATTGATCCTGTCACCCGGATTGAGGGGCACGCGAAAATTAGTATTTATCTAGATGACAACGGCCAAGTTAATGATGCTCGATTTCATGTTACAGAATTTCGTGGATTTGAGCAATTTTGTGTCGGTCGTCCTCTCGAAGAAATGCCGGGAACTACAGCTAGAATTTGCGGTATTTGTCCAGTCAGTCATTTATTAACTTCAGCTAAAACAGGCGATATTTTACTTAATATCACCGTTCCCGCTACCGCTACCAAATTACGCCGATTAATGAATTTAGGGCAAATTACTCAATCTCATGCCCTCAGTTTCTTTCACCTCAGTGGACCCGATTTACTCTTAGGAATGGATAGCGACCAAAAAACCCGCAATGTCTTTGGTTTAATCGCATCTGAACCAGATTTCGCTCGCAAAGGGATTAGATTACGACAATTTGGCCAAGAAGTAATTGAAATTTTGGGAGGTCGGAGAATACACTCTAATTGGGCTATTCCCGGAGGTGTCCGAAAACCTTTAACCGCTCAAGGACGCAACCAAATTCAAACAGGTTTACCAGAAGCTAAAAACACAATTTTAGAAGCCCTAAATAGATTTAAAAGTCTATTTGCCAACTATCAACAAGAAATTCAATCCTTTGGTAATTTTCCTAGTTTGTTTATGGGATTAACAAATGATCAAGGTTTATGGGAAACCTACGAAGGAAAAGTGCGGTTTGTAGATAGTAACGGTAATATTGTTGCTGATGGTATTGATCCGGCTGAATATCATCAATTTGTCGGTGAAGCTGTCCAACCAGATTCTTACTTAAAATCTCCTTATTTTCGACCTTTAGGTTATCCAGACAAAGGCGACAGATGTACAATTGAAAATGGGATGTATCGAGTCGGTCCCCTAGCTAGATTAAATATTTGTACTCGCATTGGGACACCTTTAGCTGACAAAGAATTACAAGCATTTCGTGAGTACGGTCGGCCGTTGGTGACATCTTCATTTTTCTATCATTACGCTCGGTTAATTGAAATTTTAGCCGCTATTGAACAAATAGAAATTTTACTGGATGACCCAGAAATTTTATCAACTGAAGTTGCTGTTACAGGAGAAATTCAAAAACTAGAAGCTATTGGTGTGAGTGAAGCACCCAGAGGCACATTATTTCATCATTACCAAGTTGATGAAAAGGGCATAATTCAAAAAATGAATTTAATTATTGCCACTGGTCAAAATAATCTAGCTATGAATCGCACCGTTACCCAAATTGCCCGTCATTTTATTAAAGGTGAAGAAATAAAAGAGGGAATGTTAAACCGTGTGGAGGCTGGTATTCGGGCTTTTGACCCTTGTTTAAGTTGTTCTACTCATGCCTTTGGACAAATGCCTTTACACATTGAAATTTTAGCCTCTGATGGCACATTAGTTAATCAAGTTTACCGGGAATAATTACCACTAATCCTAATTTTAAGATAGTGTTAGAAATTATCTAACACTATTTTTTGAATAATTAAATTGCTTTTAATTCCCAATTTTGAAAACTCCAAATCCGAACCTTTGGATCAAAATCTGGATGATCTAAAGGTAACTCCGCATCATATTCCCATGACTGCTTTTGAATGTCCCAAGAAATGCCTATAATTTTTATAGGGTACAGAATTTCACCACCAGTAACGGCTGTTGCGTGTAAAACGGTTTGACCAATAAAGTATTCTGGTTGGCTAAATTCTTGACTTATCTTTAAAAACCAACTGCTGGTATTAGTTTCAGAAGAATTACTTAATTGTTTTTCATTTCTTAAGTATTCCAGCAGTAAATCCAATAGTGATTGTAGATTGTTCCAATGTGGTTTAGAGTGTGTTAAGTAACAGTCAAGTAACAATTCTACTCGCTTACAAGAAATATCCTGGTTACAGGGACATCTCTTCAAGAGATCAAGGGCAATTTCTAGAAAGCCATGATAATATCTAGCTTTTTTTAGAACATCAAAAGCACGTATGGCAAGACGAATCACCAACGTTAAATTATCAGTTAACATTGATATTACTCCTAATCGTGGTTAGGGGAAGTCACCCTGGCAGTGAGGTCAGATACTCTGTCAGGGTGGCGTATTCAATGAAGTTCATTTAACTTACATGAATATATTAAAGCATTGCACTTTACAATTAGCAAGTCATAAACTGTAATAGTAGTTAACTTAAAGTTAATAACTTATGCCCATAGCCAAAAATAAGAAGCAAATAAACATACTTTTAACGAATGAAGATGCAGACAGGTTAAAAGCGATAGCTGACCAACAGGAACGTTCAATTAGTCAAATGGGTGCTATTCTGATTAGGGAAGGTTTAGATAGAGCAGAACAACAGGACAAGCAAGATAAAACAAGTTAATTAGATTCAGTTATATTATTTTGAATGTTCTGTAAATAAGTAAGTAGTTTAAATTAGAATTACGATGTAGTGCGGGCATCTTTCCCACAAGCGAGACGCTCCCACTACAATCAATAAATTTTAGGATAATTAATAGCTTTTTCCATTCTAAGAATTAATTTTTTTAGGTTGAAAAATCTGTTCTAATTTTTTCATTATTGTTTCTAAATTTTGGATGTCATTCTCTATTGCCTTTAACTGTTGTACATCTTTTGGATTATCTCTAATAAAACTATAAACATAATATATACCAAAAATTATAATTAATTGTTCTTGTCTCAATTCCCATTTCATCAGTGCAGATATTTGATATAAAATTAGTGTGATGATATAACCCCATAATATTAAATTAAATTCCAAGGTGTTAACCAGTTTATTTTTGTTACCTCAAAATAAAATTATTTCAATTTAATTGTTCTTGACTTTTGACAAGCTTTTCTAGTTCTTCAACTCTAGATTCTATTCCTTTGATTTTTTCATCTTTTGCGGATAACTTCTTTTGATTGTTTCGTAATTTCCAACTACAGGCTACAACTGTAAGTATATAGAAAATTAAAAGTGTTATCCAATCTTTTGACATATTTTCCATGTTTTTAACTTTATGCACTATTCAAAGTATTTGCCCACTGAAAATTTTAACACTTGTAAACCAGAATTAGGCTAAATTAAAGTTAAAAAATTATTATTAGAAAGTATTTATAAAGCGATAATTATTTTAAATATAGGATTACTATTTGATTTTTGAAACACGCGGAGGTGGGCATTTCTTGGCAAAATTATGAATAAAAGCGAATGATCATCAGAAATTCCCACCCTACACATACTTCACTGGTTAGGGGATTTCGATAAAATGACAATTTTCATCCTAAGTGTTGGCTTTTTGAGGTTGGAAAATTTCTTCTAATTTTGCAGTTCTTGTTTCTAAGTTTTGGATGTTAGCTTCTATTTCTTGTAATTGTTGGCGATCTTCTGGACTATCACTAATCAAATCATCAATAGTAAATATAAATAAAATTATCTCTAATACTCTTTGTATCAACTCCCATTTCATATCTGCACATTTTATGTATAAGATTAGTATGAAACTCCATCTAATTGACCTCCATGCTGAAAACCAGTTCATTTTTGTTACCTTATTAAAAGATTTTTTCTACTACTAGATAATAATCAAAGTTCTCTTAATTTAGCTATTCTTTATTTTTGACGAGCTTTTCTAATTCTTCAACTCTAGATTCTAACTCTTTAATTTTTGTATTTCTAGCTGATAAATGCTTGTGATTATCTCCTAATTTCCACGTAAAGCTTATTACTGTAGATCCATAAACAATTAATGATATTGTCAATAGTATCCAATTTTCTGATAATTTTCCCATATTTTTAACTAGATGAGAAATAATTAGTCATAATACATTATACACATTTTTTCTAAAAATTGCCAGATTAAATCTAAGGACACGGTTGGAAAGTTCTGATTTGGAAATCTAAACTCGCTTTTTACCGTGTCCCTACAATGTGTGATATTACTTTAAGATTTACAGTGCAAATTTTCTAAATTACCTCGCGTATTTGTATGCCGGCTTGTTTGATGTCAAAATTTATGGGAAAGTGGGTTGTGCGATCGCTATCTGCCTGATTTAGTTGCGTTCCCTGTAAATCTGCTTGACGCATATCGGTAGAAAATAGCATTGCTCCCCTTAAGTCAGCATCGCACAAATTAGCTTGACTCAAATCTGCAAAACTCAAATCACATCCACGCAGGTTAGCACCACGAAGATTAGCTTGACTCAAATCAGCATAGCTGAGATCAGCACCTCTGAGGTTAACACCTGCTAAATTAGCGTTTCCCAATTCTGCCTTAGAAAAGTCGCGTTTTCCTGCTGCGTAACTTTCTACGATACTAGCAGCGTTATCAATTGGCTGTTGAAAATTAACTCTAGACATAGCACAGCCTCAATATTTATCTCGATTAATTTTACTGGTTTTATTTTCCCAGACAACCCCATAATATAACCGATTCTATGCCCAAGAATCACAGAATTAACATAATTTAAATGTCAAAAAAAGCAGAAACTAAAACAAATGAATTATGGGGTTAAATTAACTGTGATTTCAATAAACCCACCTGTACAGCCATCAGTAAACAAGGCTTTGTACAAGTGGGTTCAAAAAAGCTCATAACAATGAGACGATCAATTTTTTGGGAGTAGTGCAAGAAGGCAGGAGGCAGGAGGCAGGAGGCAGGAGGGAAAAAGGTTAATTTAACAGGGGTTTAATAGAATTTTCCTGCATAGTTATTTCCGCCAAGCTGCACTAGTTTATCTAATGTATTTAAAGTTGCGGGGTCCTGTGTAACCAGTAGCATTGGCTAACTCTTCTAGGTTTTGCAAACCACTGTAGGTTTTACCATTAATAATCCAAGTGGGTACACTGGTAATCTGTGCTGCTTGACACAAGTTTATTTTGGCTTTTGGACTATTGGGATTGCATTCTACCTTCACTTCTTTATCTTCTAGGATTTTATAAGCTTCTTTACCGAACAGTAATTTTTGTTCGTGACAGTGGGGACAGGTAAAAGCAACATATTCTTTTGCACCTACGCTAACCAAGTGGTTAGCCAGTGCTATTTCTGACTCTCCTGATGTGGTGGTTATTTCCCAACCAAAGTCGGGGTTAGGTTGTTTTTCGGGAATAAAAGCACCAATTTGAGTAGGTTTACCATCAGTAGATTCAACTATATCGGCGGTTGTTTTTACTCCTGAATAGACACCTAATGTCCCAATCAGCGTGACCATAGCCACAATCAGGGCTGTAAAGAATATTTGCCCTAAATCTTCCCATTCATGACCAAGGATAGTTAGCACTAACATGGAGAGTGAGAAGAGTGCCGAACCAATACAGTAGAAACAAACAGCTTGAAGATTAAAAGCTAAAACATACATTAAGTATCCACTGAAAACTGACATGGCGATCGCACCAATTAGCAAAAACCACCAAGTCCAGTAATCTATCTGTTTACGAATTTGCGGATTTTCCCCTGATTTCCAAACCAGTGGAGCTAAAGCAAATATAAACATTCCTAGATAAGCCAATAAACCAAATATTGGTAATGGCTGACCCAAAACTGTAGCCCAAGGGCTGGATAGAACCACATCACAACCTTTAGCACCTTCTTGAACTACACAGGCAGCAGTGCCACCAGTCAGCTTTTGATATGTGAGATAGCCAGTATTGAGGACACCTAAGAAAGCGATCGCCCCAATTAAGGGACGTGATAATTTATGAATCCAAGGAGTATTACGACGGCGAATCATAGCATTTTTAAGTAATAAGGAATAGGTAATAGGGCAGAGGGGCAGGGGGCAGGGGGCAGGGGGGAAATAAAATAATGAAATAACTTTTGATTACTTAGCACTCAGCACTCAGCACCCCGCACTCAGCACTCAGCACTCAGCACTCAGCACCCAGCACCCAGCACCCCGCACCCAGCACCCCGCACCCTCACCCATTCCTATTTTAAGAGTGCAATTTTACGGAAGATACTGATTTAGTTTCTTCTTTAGAGTTCCCATTTTGGTGAGCTGCTTCCACAAATTGACTGACCCGAATGGGGTCAATTGGTTGTTCTATCTGGCCGCGACGTTTGAGGGAACTAGAAACAATCACACCGTTTGCGGCTGATAGCAACGATGAAACGTTTTCCCAATCTGCACCGCTACCAATAAATACTGGTGTGCCATTAGCTGCTTTACTAGCTAATTCTAAATCTTCCAAATTGGGAGGACTGCCGGTAGCCCAGCCAGATAAAATCACTGCATCCGCCAATCCTCTTTCTATGGTGTCTTTAACTGCTACAGTCAAGTTAGGGGAACTCAAAGGACGGGCGTGCTTGACTAACACATCAGCAAAGATTTTGATATCCGTCCCTAATTCCCGGCGATAACGCAATAATTGATGGGCTTCTCCCTCAATTAACCCTTGGTCTGTAGCCATCACACCTGTTAGGACATTGACGCGGATAAATTGGGCATTGACACAAGAGGCGATCGCCATTGCACTTTTCCCATCATTCCGCAACACATTTAAACCTATAGGCAAAGTCACTAAATTCTGTATTCGCTGTACCACAATGGTCATAGCACTCACCACCGCCGGATCAACCTGGTTTTTGGTGAATGGGGCATCAAAAAAATTTTCCACAATAATGCCATCTACCCCACCACTAGCCAGGGCGGTTGCTTCCTGTTCAGCTCGATCAATCACCGCTTTCAGATTACCTCCCCAACGGGGAGAGGTCGGTAGCGGCAGCAAGTGAACTACGCCAATGATCGGGGTTCGAGTTTTAAATAGCTGATGTAAGTCCACTTCTTTAAATCTGTTTCGCGGCGTTTTTTTTAGAAGGCAGAAGGCAGAAAGAAGTCATAGCAATGCTTCCGCCTTCTTCAATTTACTACTTCCTCCTATTGGAGTAATTTGGCGTAAAACCTTCCATAAGATATGTTAAGATAAAACTTGGCTATCAGAGGAGTTTGCCACTCACAAGACGCAAGGCAGTTTCGCCCGCTTTTTAGGAGTTTCACCTACCTTTACCGTAGGTTATGCCAAACAGTCAGGGCAGCATTGCTTGATCGCCGTGGTAGCCAAGGCGATTTCCCAGAGGGTAGCGACTTCTCACGTTAAGCCCTTGGGGCTGTTGCTTCCCGATGGGTAAATTAACAAAATACACGCTGCGGTGGTGTAAAATACCAATAGGCGAATTGTTAAGAAATAATAATGAGTGTCAAATTCATCCTAAGACACCAAAGATTACCCTGGGAAACAAATAATAAAAATATCATAGCATGACCTTTATCAACACAATTGATTTAGGTCACAAGTCCGCAGACAGTTAGTAGCGGTGAAAATCACATCACTGCTGTTGTCTAGAAGAGGGTGCGGGTCAAGTACCTATTTGGTGCTAATTTTCGACCACTGAATCAAAAAAAACAGAAAATTTTGGTAAAATATGGGTGAAAAGCCGACAATTGCCATATCTCACTTAGGCTGCGAAAAAAACAGAATTGATACAGAACACATGTTAGGGCTGTTAGTAAAAGCAGGCTATGATGTAGATACAAATGAGGAGTTAGCTGAATACGTAATCGTCAATACCTGTAGTTTTATCGAAGCCGCCAGAGAGGAGTCTGTAAAGACTTTAGTAGAACTGGCAGAGGCGAATAAAAAAATTGTGATTACAGGCTGCATGGCCCAGCACTTTCAAGAACAACTATTGACAGAACTACCGGAAGCGGTAGCTGTGGTGGGGACAGGAGACTATCACAAAATTGTCAATGTAATTGAAAGAGCCGAGCAAGGAGAGAGGGTAAAAGAGGTTAGTATAGAACCAACCTACATCGCTGATGAACACACACCCCGCTATCGGACAACCACAGAAGGAGTAGCATACCTCCGAGTAGCAGAAGGATGTGATTATCGTTGTGCATTTTGTATAATTCCCCATTTGAGAGGAAATCAGCGATCGCGTACCATAGAATCAATAGTTGCTGAAGCGGAGGAATTAGCATCTCAAGGTGTCAAAGAGATCATCCTCATCTCCCAAATCACCACCAATTATGGCCTAGACATTTACGGCAAACCAAAATTAGCCGAACTGCTCCGGGCTTTGGGACAAGTAGATGTATCATGGATTAGGATGCACTATGCTTATCCGACAGGATTGACACCAGATGTAATTGCTGCCATTCAAGAAACACCCAACGTCCTCCCTTACTTGGATTTGCCCCTGCAACATTCCCACCCAGAAATTCTGCGAGCTATGAACCGTCCCTGGCAAGGGCGGGTAAACGACGGAATTATTGAAAGACTGAAAATAGCACTACCAACAGCAGTGCTAAGAACAACATTCATTGTTGGTTTTCCTGGGGAAACAGAAGCACATTTTGAGCATTTACTAGAGTTTACCCAGCGACACGAATTCGATCATGTTGGTGTCTTTACATTTTCCAAAGAAGAGGGAACACCCGCATACTCCTTAACAAATCAAATTCCCGCCGCAGTCATGGCAGAACGCCGTGACCAACTGATGGCACTCCAACAACCAATTTCCCTCAAAAAAAATCAGCAGGAAATCGGCAAAACAGTTGATGTCCTGATTGAACAAGAAAACCCTGAAAGTGGAGAGTTAGTCGGTCGTTCTGGCCGATTTGCTCCAGAAGTCGATGGTCAAGTCTATGTTAAAGGAGAGGCTAGGCTAGGAACCATCGTCCCAGTCACGATTGATAGTGCCGATGCCTACGACCTCTATGGTCAAATTGTTATTAATTAGCAAAGTAAGTATCGGTATTCATAGTCAAAAACGCAAATTAACTAACATTTAGGAGAATTAATGAACCTTTCTTTTCTCGAATTAGGACTATCTGAAGAACGCGCTCAACAGCTAGAAAAAATTGGCTTCACCACACCTACCAATATTCAAATCCAAGCCATCCCCCAATTATTAAACGGGAGAGATGTGGTTGGTCAATCCCAAACCGGGACAGGCAAAACTGCCGCCTTTTCACTGCCAATTCTTGATAGAATTGATGCCAGCCAAAGAGCAGTACAAGCATTGATTTTAACACCAACTCGTGAATTAGCAATACAGGTTCACGACGCTATAGCCCAATTTATTGGTGATAGCAGCTTGCGAGCTTTAGCAATTTATGGAGGTCAGTCAATTGACCGCCAAATTTTACAACTCAAAAGAGGTGCACAAATTGTAGTTGGTACTCCTGGACGAGTAATTGATTTACTAGAACGGGGTAGCCTGAAATTAGACCAGGTAAAATGGTTTGTTTTAGATGAAGCCGATGAAATGTTAAGCATGGGCTTTATTGATGATGTAGAGAGAATCCTCTCCCAAGCACCCCAAGAACGACAAACCGCCTTATTCTCGGCTACCATGCCCCCATCTATCAGGATGTTGGTGAATAAGTTCTTGAACTCCCCTGCTATTGTGACAGTGGAACAACCCAAAGCTACACCAAATAAAATTAATCAAGTAGCTTATTTAATTCCCCGTCACTGGACAAAGGCTAAAGCTTTACAGCCAATTCTGGAAATGGAAGACCCAGAAACAGCTTTAATCTTTGTTCGGACTCGGCGCACAGCTGCGGAATTAACCAATCAACTGCAAGCTGCTGGTCATAGTGTAGATGAATATCACGGTGACTTGTCCCAGCAAGCACGGGAAAGATTATTAAGTCGTTTCCGTAATCGTCAGGTACGCTGGGTAGTAGCGACAGATATCGCTGCACGGGGTTTAGATGTGGATCAACTTTCCCACGTGATCAACTTTGATTTACCTGATAGCGTGGAAACCTATGTGCACCGGATTGGTCGGACTGGTCGGGCTGGAAAAGAAGGAACTGCAATTACCTTAGTGCAACCCTTTGAGCGCCGCAAACAGCAGGCATTTGAACGCCATGTTCGCCAAAATTGGCAAGTGCTATCAATTCCCACTAAGGCACAAATTGAGGCTAGACACATTCACAAGTTAAAGGAACAGGTAGCAGAAGCTTTAACTGGCGAAAGATTGGCTTCCTTCTTACCGATTATCAGTGAATTGATCGAAAAATATGATCCGCAGGCGATCGCCGCAGCCGCACTGCAAATGGCCTACGATCAAACCCGTCCCGCTTGGTTACAGTCTGATGTGGAAATTCCCGAAGAAGCTCCCACACCTAAACCCAAGTTAACAAAACGCCGTGATGGTGGACACCGTAACGGTTCTGATGAACGCACCCGTTCTTCTTGGTCAAAAGATCATCATGGTGATGATGACAGACATTCAACACCCAAGCCAAAATTGCGGACAGGTCGCCGTGATCGTGAAGCCTCTGTTTCCGGTAATGGTCATCAAAGATTAGGTTCTCATACCGCTAGAGAATCAGCATCTTAGTCATTAGTCCTTAGTCATTAGTCCTTAGTCATTAGTCATTGGTTAGGATTTGAAGCTAGTGCAGATTGACGGAAATCAATATTTCAGTTAAACAACTGGGAAAAGCCTACAAATTAAGCTTTATTCCCTCCTGCCTCCTGCCTCCTCACACTAGTGACTAATAAATGTTAATTAAGCCAGGGGCGGCTTGTTTCTTCTAACTTTGCAAAGTCCTCCTTGCTTAATTGCCAACCTAAAGCACCGGCATTTTGCTGTACTTGTTGAGCATTTTTCACCCCAGCAATAGGAATAACGTTTCCCTGTGCAATTAACCAATTTAGGGATATTTGGGCAGGGGTACGATTGTATTTTTCTCCTAGTTGTTGTAATAAATTGATTACAGGTTGAATTTTTCTTAATCCATCTTGACTAAAGCGCGGATCTATGCTTCTTGCTCCTGATGGTTTAGTTTCGCCTGTATATTTGCCTGTGAGTAGTCCTTGGGCTAAAGGGCTGTAAGCTAAAATTGTTACCCCTAATTCACGGGCTGTTGATAAAATTCCATTACTTTCAATTTGCCGAGTTAGCAAAGAATAGCGCACCTGATTAACTGCTAAAGGTACACCCCTAGCGGCTAAAATTTGGTGTGCTTCGCGCATTTGTTCGGCTGAGTAATTACTGACACCCACAGCACCAATCCTTCCCCGCTTCACCTCATCAGCTAAGGTATTCATCAGGGTTTCTTGGCTGAGAAAGAAAGTAAAAGGCCAATGCACTTGGTATAATTCTATTCTCTCCACTTGCAAACGTTGTAAACTTGCTGTTAATGCTTCTGATACAGATTCACCATTAAACCGCCAAGGTAAAGGCCCGAATTTTGTCGCAATTTGTACTGGGTGGGGTGTTTGTTGCCTAAACTCACCGATATATTTTTCCGACAATCCCAAACCGTAAACTTCCGCAGTATCAAAGAAGGTAATACCAGCTTCCACTGCTGCATTAAAAGCGGCTTTTAATTCTTCTACCCCGTAGCCGTCGCCATAGTTCCAGAATAATTTGTCACCCCAAGCCCAAGTACCTATACACAGAGGCTTGACAACTATGCCATTTTGTCCGATTGTGATTGTTTCCATTTTGTTAACTTTGTTTATATTTCTTTACTTTTTTAGTTTAACAACCACAGGGGAAGGGGAAAACGTTGTTTGTTCCCTGTCACCGAGAAGTTACAGTTTGATTGGTTCATCAAAATATCTAGATAACAAATTAGGCAGAATTAATTACACAACTTATTTCCCTGTTAAGAGCACCGCACTGAGCGCAGTCGAAGTGTTCCCTTGCTTTACGAATTAATTTTGCACCACTACTTAACAGTTATTTAGTTTTATTCTTAAAGTGAGAAATAAACCTTTGTGAAGTCAACCAAAAATTAGCTATGGCAAGCGGTGATGTATTTGATAGGGAAAGTGAAAATCTAGCTGTGCCAAAAGTCGGTATTTTGACTATGTTTCGGCTAGGCTTGTTTCAGATGGGCTTAAGTATGATGTCAATTTTGACTCTGGGGGTATTAAACAGAGTCATGATTCAGGAAATCGCCATTCCTGCAACTTTAGCATCTGTGATGTTAGCATTACCGGCGTTTGTGTCTCCGTCCCGTGTGTGGTTTGGACAAATATCCGATGCTAAACCATTGTGGGGATATCATCGCACGGCCTATGTTTGGGTGGGTGCGGCGATATTAGCGATCGCTGCTTTTTGTGCGGTACAAATAATATGGCAGTTAAATCTAGTTGTTAGCGGTGCTCAAGGATGGGTATGGACAACCCAAACAATCGGCTGGATGGCGGTTTTATCTTTAATTTTTGCCATTTATGGTTTAGCCGTTTCTGCTAGTGGAACAGCCTTTGCAGCTTTATTAGTAGATGTTTCAGAAGAAAATAACCGTTCTCAAGTAGTTGGCATTGTTTGGTCGGTGCTGATGGTGGGAATTATAGTTGGGGCGGTAATTAGTTCTAGATTGCTAAAACAAATCACAGCTGATGCACCGATAGAAGTTATACAACCGGCGGTTAACAGATTATTTATCATTGTCCCCGCTATAGTTTTTGGGTTATCCATTGCAGCTACTTGGGGAGTAGAAAAGAAATATTCCCTTTACACTAAACGTTCTCAACTGGTGAACCGGGAAGATAGTATTACTCTTGGTGCTGCTTGGAAAATTTTAACTGCAAGTCCCCAAACAGGCTTATTTTTCACCTTTTTATTGGTGATGACTATCAGTTTGTTTATGCAAGATCCGATTTTAGAACCTTACGCGGGTCAAGTGTTTAAAATGCCGTTAGCAGAAAGTACCATGCTCAATACTTTTTATGGTACCGGAATTTTAATTGCTTATGGTTCAACTGGTTTTTTAGTTGTTCCCCGCATCGGTAAACGTAGAACTACCCGTATTGGTTGTATTTTGGTAGCATTTGCCGCTATTTTGTTAGGTTTATCAGGATTTTCCGGTAATCCCAATTTTCTGAAATTTGCTTTAGTGATATTTGGTTTAGCCACTGGTTTTGTTACCACTGGGGCAGTTAGTTTAATGTTAGATTTGACAGTAGCAGAAGCCGCCGGAACTTTTATCGGTGCTTGGGGACTAGCGCAGTCTATTTCTAGAGGAACAGCCACGGTAATTGGTGGTACTGTTTTGGATATAGGAAAAAAGTTTATACCTAATTTAGTATTAGCTTATGGGTTAGTATTTGGCTTAGAGGCATTTGGAATGCTTTTATCTCTGTGGTTTTTAAGTCGGGTAAACGTGACAGAATTTCAAACCACAACTGCAAAAGCGATCGCCACTGTCCTCGAAAGTGATCTAGATTAGTGGGAATGATGAAGAAAGGATAAAGGGGCAGTGGGGAAAGAACAATATAAAAATACTTTTCCTCCTGCCTCCTGCCTCCTGCCTCCTGCCTCCTAAATTAATGACTAATAATGATTGACTTCTGGACAACTGTTTTAGAATTTGCACAAACCACTACCACCAGGGTGGGAAACCAGTTAATGCAGGACTTTGGCAAAGTTCGCGCTGCACAAAAAATTGATGGGAGTTTGGTAACTCAAGCGGATAAATGGGCAGACCAAGAAATTAGGGATGCGATCGCTTCTTCTTTTTCTGGGTATGGTATCCTGACGGAAGAAGGTGAAAAGACTTTTCCCGATACTGAATGGTGCTGGGTTGTTGACCCATTAGATGGGACTACCAATTTTACCAGAGGTATTCCGATTTGGTCTATTTCCTTGGGTTTACTTTATCAAGGAATACCCATTTTCGGCTATGTTTACGTGCCACCATTACAACAAGCATTTCATGGTTTCTGGCCGGGAACTTCTGGGTTAACCACACCAAGCGGTGCTTTTCTCAATCATCACCCCATTCATACCAGTCTTGATCATCCTAGTCGCCATCATTTCTTTAATCTCTGTTCGCGCAGTACAAGTATCATTAAACCTGACTTTCCCTGCAAAATTCGGATGTTAGGGGTAGCAAGTTACAACTTTTTGACGGTAGCGACTGGTGCAGTTTTGGGGGGAGTGGAGTTAACGCCAAAAGTGTGGGATATAGCCGCAGCTTGGGTAATTTTACAGGCTGCTGGTGGTGCGTGGATATCTTTAAAAGATATACCTTTTCCCTTATCACCCCATGAAGATTATAGCGATCGCTCTTTCCCGACGCTAGTCCTCAGCCACCCAGAGATTAAACCGATATTTAGCCCGTTTCTCGCTCATCTCCCACTTTAAAATCAAGCGATCGCCTGTTGTTGATGTGAGGCGATCGCTCTACCTCTGCAAAGTAACTTCAATTCATAGTTAGATATACATTTGCAGAACTAATGTTGAAAAGTATTATTTTGCTTGTGTCTCTCTCAGTTTATTACCAAAGATTTTTGATTTTTGATTCTCAATTAACTCAGGAGTTGGTTCAGGTTTTATTTCCGGTACATTCAACAAATCGTAATAAGCAAGAACGTGCTGATAAGAAGCCTGATCATCGAACTTTAAAAAATCTGTACCTGTGTTCACAGTTCCGCTTAGATAGTGTTGATATTGTAATTGTGTGTAAATTACGCCGCTTTCTTCTGAAAGTGAAATAAGGTAATAAATTAGTCCTTTCATCTGCTCATCTGGATTAATACCAGCAGAACTGTAAAGGGTTGTAATCTTAGCCATTGTTTCCAGATACCAAGCATTAGGAACCATATCTATATTGTTCCATATCAGAGCATTCCAAGTTTCCCAAACCTCTGTTCCTACGGGTGTGATTGGAAATACTTCAGAGAAAAAATTAGCAAAATTATTATCGCCAGGGGTAGGACCAGCAATTGGATAACTATATACAGCTTTCCAGGCACTTTTGTTAAGTCCAAACTCATTATATGGATTCATTAATTTAAGTGCTAATGTGGGGGATAAAGCACCTCCTAAGCTATGTCCAGTAAAAATTATTGTTGCTGCTGACGGATTAGGAATTTGCTTGAAAAAATCTACTAATGTTTGTCCTGCACCGTCTTTCATATTTAAAAGATTCGAGACACCATCATGCGTGCCTTTAGAAATCTTTAGATCCGGGTCATTGGGGTCTGTACTAGGATGCCAAGATACTGTCTCTTTGACATTAAGATCCAAATGCCAATCATAATCGGACTTAGGATTAGTTCCAGCGATCGCTACTACATAAGTATTTGCATCATTAACAGCCACATACATTACATGATCAGCGAAGGTACTATCTGGTACTTGAAATACAGATGGACCCCAAGCAATTTCCCAGTTGCCAATCAAGTCTATATGCTTACTAAACCTATCTTTGATTGACTGAGTTAATTTTTCTTCTAACTCAGATGCAGTACCTGGTATGTTTTCTACTCCAAGTGAGAACATAGCCAAAGCGAAAGTTTGTTGGAAAATACTATATTGTGCCATTAAATTTCTCCCTTCTTTTTCTGCCAAAAAAATCTTTCTTTTTCAAAGATTAACAACCCAAAGTTAGACCATATAATAAGTAGAATGTAGACAACACATACTACATTTACTACTAAAATATAGTCAGATTCTGAAAATTAATTTTTCAGTAAATTGAATCCCCTGAGTAAATTTTCAAACTAGCAAGTTCTTGTATTATCTTAATAGTCCCTTGACAAGAGTTTTTTAAGTGGATGCCATTTCAAATTTCTGAGCAAAACCTAATCTGCCTTACATAGAAAACATTTCAGACTGCAACTAGAAATTTCTTGAGGTGATTTTACTACACCCTAAGCTGATTAGCAAGGGGTTTTTATACCAAAAGTCATTAAGAAAAATAACTTAAATAATATGTTCTGGCAATATATATACTGAAACTACGAATAGTGAAATTGAATAATTAAAACACAATTTTTATATAGGCTATATAATTTAGCAATTCTAATAATTTGCAATTCATTGATTAATTATTAAAATTATTAACAGAAAAATATATATTGAGAAAACATAAATTGCCAGTTATCTAGTAGAATTTGGCAATGAGTAATTAGTTATGAAACCAGGAATTTCATCACACCGTCAAACCCCTTGAATTATTTGCTGTTCAATTAAATACTGTATAGCTTCAATTGGTCGGTAAGCAGAAAGCTGGTAGGGTATTTGAGCCAGAAATTCCCCTACAACTTCACTCGCACGTCGTGGAGAATAACTAGATAAATTGCACAGATCACAAAGCAGATGCAAGTCACGGGGGGGAAGATATTGATCTAACCGCTTTAAACGAGCCTTTGCTTGGGGTGATGCGGGAAAGGTGAGAACTGTAGCTGGGGAGAGGGTGATACAACCCTGACGACGTTGCCAGAAGGGAGAACTTGGCCAGCGAGTTTCCTGGGTATAGTATTTGCGGCGATCTTCTAAATATAGTTCAAACTGATGTTGGGTTTGCTGATGGTAGGAGGTTAAAGCTTTGTTTTCTCCCGCCTGGAATTGTACAATTGTCTCAGCAGCTTTAATTCCTGATTGTAATGCTTTATGAATGCCGGCGGAGGAAAGCGGATCTAACTTGCAAGCAGCATCTCCCACCGCCAGCCAACCCTCACCACTGATATGATCTAAATATTGAGAATAAGCTGGCTGAACTTGCAGTTTGCCAGGGTGTGCTGGTATTTCCAGCAATTTCTGGACATGATGAGTTTGTTGGAGTGCAGCCATCCAAACTTCTGGACGAGATAATCTATATTTTTGTACAAGATCGCGATCGCTCATCAGAGTAACAATCACCCGATTTTCCGGTAAACGAGCTGCATACCACCACCCCAACTCTGCCGCTTCCACCAGGGTATAACCTGTTATTTCTGCCCTAGCACCATCAAGAGAGAAAACCGCAGCTAGTCCTAGTAAACTATCCATGCGAATGATGTTTGCACCTTGCCATCGAGCAAAAACACTACGAGGACCACTGGCATCAACAACAAATGAAGCGTTAATTTGGGAGGAAGTACCTTCTGTATCCTTCAGTTTCAGAGTCCATTGACCGTGGGAACTCCTATTGCCTCCCACCACTTGCACCCCCTGTATTACCTTTGCTCCTCGTTCTATAGCAGCTTGTAGAAGAGAGGCATCAAACTTTACCCGATCCAAATGCCAACCCTGCCCACCCATAGAAGTCCAGAAGTCATTAAATCCTAAATTATTGTCTCCCCAAGCTGAACAATTGCCCAAGGAAGGTAAATGCCCCGTTTGTAAAAAAGTATCAAACACCCCCAACCGAGCCAACAAATACTGAATGCTAGGGGGAACACTCTCACCCAAACGAAACACAGGCTGGCTAGACTGTTCCAGAATCCCTACCCGCCAATTTCCTTGGTTGAGTAAAGCTAGTGCTGTTGCTGCCCCTGCTGGTCCACCACCAATAATTGCAATATCTAGTTCCATAATCCCTAGTTCCCATTTTCTTCCTATTAGGGTTAGGGCTGGGTTAGTTGAAGAAAACCATCCCCCACCCTAATTTCCTAAAAGAAAGACAAAAATACCTTGAATCTCTGATCACTGCCTCAGTGATAGAAAGTTGGTCTTCACTTTGGCTCAATACTTTAATTCAGCTACCGAATTGTCTAAGTTAAAGTTCTTTGAACTTCCTCAAATTTTGGTTCTTGTTCTGTTCCAACATTTAAGACAAATCCCAGTTTAGACCAGTCATTTACCATCTGGGCATTGAACTTAAACCGCAGATAATCATCTGCTCCAATTTGGTCAGTTCCCACCCACGGATTATTTTTTGTACCATCCCGATGAACCCGGAGCATACGCTGGGCAGGCCACCAGTTAACTTTTTCGCCACTAATTTCTTGAACAGCGCATTCGTTGAAGTCAGCCTGCCAGGGAAGTGCCATAAACTTAAGGAAATCTCCTGGCTCAAGTCCTTCTGCCAAAGGTGTAGCACTTGTACTGAGGGAATTCCCATAGTCCCGCTTTTTCAATCGGAAAGCTTCGGTATATATTTCAGATCGCCGGGAAAACCAAGTCATTTCAATTCCTGGAGCAAAAGCAGCTCCTGAACAGTTATCCAAGGCCGCACGGGTCAGTATGTCTGGTGCTTTTTCCTGGGGTATATTGCCCGTGGTGAACTTACCCGAATTCCACTGGTCTGCAAAAAATATCTGGGTCTCTGTAAAGCTGACATACTGGCTTGTTCCTTGAGGGTTAGCGGATTCATCTCCTGCCAGCATAGGCATCAATCCTGGTCCGGAACCGTGTTCGTTAACTTGAGCTGGCGATCGCATCCACTTACGAACATTTGCTGGATTTTCATAATCAAAGATATGGCATGAACCATGATCAGCAACCACCCATTTATACAACAAGGCGCGATTAAGTATGCGTTCAATTTCTGTTTCCCGTTGAGTGATGTAGCTTGTTTGATATCCATTGTTATAGATATCTGGACGATATCCCAACTTCCGCACCGCTACATCAAACATGACATCATACATCGTAATCTGAGCTAAAATTTCCGGTGCATAGGCTGGGGGTGTCACTATTACCCAAGCAGAAGCCGCTTCAATTTCAACGCCGTTGTTGAGAATAACAGTGGCAGAAACTGGGCCATCAGAAGTATCGTCCCACCAGTTGTCGTTATTTGCATAGTCCAGATCATTGTCGGGGCTAGTGGGAGGATAAGAATCCAGAGTCCCAGAATGTCCCAAACCCCCAATCACAATCAAGCGTCCCTTATCATCTGTACGGATTTCTCCTAAAGTATCGATCTCGAAAGGACTCAACTTTTCGGGAAAGCTCATCTTATAGCCTCGTGAATCGGAATTACGACTGAAGGAGGCAGATTGTCCAGGGCTATCTAGGGTTCTTGGGCCGGGATCGATAATAAGTGATGCTCGATCAGTCACTCCAGGATTGCGTAATTCAGTGTTAGGTGGGTATATTCCTTCTCCCTCCACAGGCTTAAACTTGTACCAAGCTGCTTTTTTGTTAGCTAGGTGAACCGTCCATTTGATCTTAATTCCTGATTCAGGAAGTACCTCATAAGGTTCACCACCACCATCTGGGTAGCAAAACACCCGAAACCGCGCCCCTTCACGCTTCAACTTACCCTGGCTATCACGAAGGTCATTTTCTGTAATCGGTGTGTTCTCTGTACCTGGCTTGATGGGTAAGCCACCACTGGTTTCAGGAGCAAGGTAATAATGATTACCTATTTCTTCGCTGTTACCAACCCGGGCAACACCAATGGAGGGAAAAACTTTATAAGTATCTGCCATGTTTTTTTACCTTGTTTCGTTGTTGTTTTCTTGCTCAAGGCTTGATGCAACTGGCCTACATTCTGCAATGCCAGTCAAAACTGAAAGTTTTTTGGACTATTGACTCAGAGGATGTTCTAAAAATCAGGAGTGTTCTAGGAACGCTCACAATAGTTTTTAAAAAGTATTATTTGGAATTTGAGTAAATTTTCCTTGCAGTCTATGTGCAAGATATTAAATTATCTCAAATCTACTTGAGGACATAGCCCAAGCAAAAGTTCTTGAGTAAATATCTGATTCAGTTCTTAAATTACTCCTGAGAATTTTTTGCAAAAATCTTAGGTTTTCCAAAAATTAGCCAGCCAAAACTGAACTATATATTTAGTAAACAAAATTCATTACTAAACTATAGTTATATTTTGAAAGTTACTTTTTCAGTGAGTTAGCTCACTTCGTAAAAATTATACTCGTATCTCTTGTTTTCTTTTATAGTCCCTTGACAAGAGTTTTTTAAGTGGATGCTATCTCTCAGTCCTGAATAAGACTTATAATGCTTGATATACAAGGCATTCAGCACTAGAATCAGAAATTTCTTTAAGATGATTTTACTATACCCTCATCTGATTAACAAGGGGTTTTTATACTAAAAAGTATTAAGAAAAGTAAATACGGTTAAAGTAAATTTGTTGTATTCTATACGGCAATTTAAGTAAAATAATTCAACAATGAAAACATAAATTTTATATAAACTTGCAAATTAGCCATTTGAATAATTTGCAGTTCATTTATCTGAAATTGCCATAATGAGCATGAAAATAGATAAATATTCGTGCAAAATTAAATTCACATTTGCAGGTAGATAACAATGATTCGGGAAAGAATTTGTGTAATTTATTCTGCTGTTTATTTATATCTACATAATAAATATTACCAACATCTTTTTCAAAGAGAATACTTAAAAAAATATGAAATAGATGGGCATGAATTATGTTTGCATCCTGATTTTATATAATCTTTACTGTATTTTCATTTTCAGCTATCTACTGGTGAATTAATCCAAAAATTCATACTTAAGTTAGATGGCAATTATATCAAAAGCGTTTAGAGTAAAGTCAATATCCTTTTGATAAACTGTCTACACCGATATACTTAGCTTAAATTACTTTTTAGCTGTCTAGTCCTATCAGTAGTCATTTCCATAATCATTTAACCGTGCAGACAACAGACTTATGACTAAATCAAGACAGGCTTGAAGAAAGCTAACTTGCACCAATAAAATATTTGCTTCCAAATAAATTTGTAGATAAAGATTCTATCGAAAATTTGCTTTTTAGCTTGTTTTTTCTCCAAGCCAGTTTTTAACAGTTCATTTATTTAAGTGTAGATATTGATTTAATCCAGATTTCCCCAACCATAACTATTACAATTTTCTTTTACCGAATTTTCTTTGTTATATCGGTTGTAGGGTATACATGAGCTAAGTAATATTATTGAAAATGCAAAAGGTGGAAGTATATCTTAAGGCTAAATTGATTAATGTAGATCAAAAGTTACATCATGTCACATCTTGAATTCAAAACGCAAGTAAAAACATAATGATTACATTGAGGTGGCTGTTTACTTAATAGTTTCTTCATCGAAATTTCAATTTTTATTGTTCCTGATTCTCGCCATTAGTATCTAGAGAGTGTATAATGGAAAGTCCTATTAAGTAACTTGGCGAGTGACAATAGCATCTCAACTACACAGTTCCATTTCTCAGGGCTGTTTTTAATAACCTGTCACTGCTATTAAAGTTATGTTATCGAATTTAGAATTAATTAGAAAGTTTGTGCAAAGTTCTCTTCAACAGCAGGATGTTTTATTAGCAAATACCTGTATGAGTTGCCAGAGTTGGGGACGGAGTAATCAATTAATGGCGAAATCAGAGGGGATAATTATCAATGTTATACTTAATAATACCCCTCTAAATTTTTCCGTAAAAGCTAATTCATCTCATTGGGAAATTATCAATGAAGTATTAGCAGAAAATGGTTATATTCTTACAGGAGAAGCAGATAAACGGGGTTTTTATTTGTATCAATATTGCAATGTTCCCCAAGGTTATGAGTTACACTGTACTAAATCTGTAATTTTGTGGCGTGCTTGGTGGAAATATCGTAAATATGCGTCTATTCCTGGTATTCCCTTGGAGTTACTCATCCGCTACCGTGATACATGGTATCCATTACGAGATTTAAGTATTAGTGATGGGATGTTATATGTTAAAGTTCTCGGTAAAGATTTTCTGTTCAATCCAGATGATCTAGTAATTTGGATTAGTAAATTACCCAAAGATATGGAAGTAGAAAAATAAATTGGTACAAAATCCACATTTACCAAATAATCATTAAGTTAGTGATATCTAATGCCATGCCAGGAATCTGGCTACAGGTAAGATTAGATTTAGGCGATCAGATGCGATCGCCTTTTACTGCTGAGATTGTACCGGACAACCAGAAAGTTTTGCGGCTGAAAACTCAGGAAAAGGCTTTCCCTCCTGCCTTCTGCCTCCTGCCTCCTGCCTTCTGCCTCCTGCCTCCTGCCTCCTGCTGTATGCCGATAAACTTCATACCCTAATACAAATATGGGTTAGTTTTTGGCTGATAATCACAGCAATCAATGGCCTCTTCTGTGTTAGCAGTAGAAGGGTGTACAGTGCATTTTAAACGGTAATTATTGGTAAAAAACTGACAATTAGCACAGGGAATTTTATGCATTGTTTGGGCGGTTTTCACACTCTCTTTGGTAGCTGACCATAAACTCCAAGAGACGAGAATAATGATAGACCAAGCGGTGATAAAACAAATTGGGACAAGAAAAATTTGAATCCCATGTATTAAGAAAGATAACATTTCTAACACGGCAAATGCTGTGAAAAATTAAGAGTTAGAAGTAATATAACTCCTAACTCCTGATTTATTGCTTCCGGCTATGGGGATATTCTGCTAAATTCTCGCGTGACCTAAAGCTAAACCAGCCACTAACATTCCCAAAACCAGGAATGGTTGAGCGCTGGCCTGATATTTAACATCATTTTTCAGGGGGTCGCGGAGGAAATACATATCTTGAAAAGTGATTTGAGGGATAATTAATAACACCAAGATTGCAGCATAGAGATTTTCATGAATAGCTACCAGATAGGCAGCGATTAAACCTTGAAAGAGGTCAATCATGGTGACACAAATCCAGGCAGCTGTATTGATACCAAACATTACAGGTAATGATTGTAAGCCCAATTGGCGATCGCCTTCTACACTCTTAAAGTCATTGACCACGGCAATTCCTAAACCAGCTAAACTGTAAATTAAAGTAATCACCATAATTTTCCAATTTAGCTGACCAAATAAAGCATGACCAGCCCACCAAGGTAGAGCAATATAACTGGCACCTAAAGCATAATTTCCTAACCAGCCATTCTGTTTTAATTTTAATGGTGGTGCTGAGTAGATATAAGCAATAAAGCAACCAAAAATTGCTAAAACCATAATATTTGGGAAGTCATGACCAGCCCAAATATCCAAAACAAAGGCCAAAGCAATACCCGAAAGTAATAAAAATACAATTTGAGTTACTACCTGGGGTACAGAAATAGCACCGGAGGGAATAGGACGATAAGGTTCATTAATCGCATCAATTTCCCGGTCATAGAAATCATTTAAAGTTTGGGTATAACCCGTTAAAAGCGGACCCGACAACAACATACAAGCCGCCGCTTTCAACACATTTTCCAAAGACCAGGTGTAATTTCCAGAAGAAGCCGCACCACAAACAACCCCCCAAATTAAGGGAATCCAGGTAATAGGCTTCATTAATTGTAAGCGAATCTTCCAAATCGAAGTTTCTCCGGGTGCAGCCCCTTTCATCCCTAGCAGTTGGCGAGTTTTAGCAGAACGATCTGCTGTAGTTTGCTCACTCGATTGATTTATATCTGTTTCAGGCGGTTGAGAATTAGGAGTAACAGGAGTTGATTCAGACATAATTTTGTAGAGGGAATGATGAAGAGGTGCGGAGTGCGGAGTGCGGGGTGCTGAGTGCGGGGTGCTGAGTGCGGAGTGCTGAGTGCTGAGTGTGAAGAATAAAAAATTATTTTTCCCCTCTGCCTCCTGCCTCCTGCCTCCTGCCTCCTGCCTCTTCCCCCTGCCTCCTAATTTAAAAGGAAATAATCAAATAACTATTTTGAAACTTAGCCCCAGTTACAGGTCTACCAGTTAAAGCCGGGGGAAGGAAAATATTACGGCGTTGATCTCCTGCTTCTACTGTCACCTCTGGGCCTGACTGGGTGAGTTTGACTTGTTTTTTATCAAACCCTGGTAAAAATAACCGCACTTGGCGATTGTGAATATCTATTTCTATGGGTTTAGGAGCTGCGATCGCCTGCTCCACAAAATTAGGTAAAGCAGCGATTAAAGGTTGCCATTCTCCATTGTGGATATCAGGAACAAAAGTTAAAGGTAGAGGTGTAAAATCTTCAGAAATTTGTGGGTTTTCTTCAGTAGTCACACAGAGTAAACCACCAACAATTAAACCAACTTGTTGAGAGCTTCCCCAGAGATAGCGAGCATTAGCTATCTCTATGGGGTCTGGAGTTGTCACCAAGAAAGCAGCAACACGCCGGGGGTCAGCTAAAGCTTCCTTGCCTTGGTCGAGAAAATTATTAACTTGATTGGTCGGATGAGCAAAATTATCTGCTGTCCAGTTGACATTAAATAAACTAGAAATTAGCGGTTGAATCAATGGCGATTCTGTGATTGTCCTACCCAAATCCGAGTTAACAAATAACTGCCGAAAACGCCGCACATACCAACTCAAAGATTCAGGCATTCCCAACATTCGCACGGTGAAAGAGTCGCCTGTACCATCGTAGATAATGACATCATACTTTCCACTAGCGTCATATTCCCGAATCGCATTCAGGACTAAAGCATGATCCATTCCTGGTAAAGCCATCAGTTCCTGACGATAAACCTCTGCCAAAATTGGCGTGCGGAGGTATTGGGCTTCTAGTTTTTTCACCTCCTCCCAACTGCGTTCTAACAATACAGATGCTTGTAGTTGTACAGCTTGGAGATTGGGAGCAACTTCTTGAGGATCGGAGCTAATGGGAGTACCCAGTAATAAGGGTAAAGTTGGTTCAGCCAGTCCGGCTAGTAGTACACGTTTACCTTGGCTGGCCAACAGCTTGGCAGATGCGATCGCCATTTTGCTGCGGTTAACGCCACCTTGACCCAAAAATGTTAGTATCAGGGACATTTCTTGATTCCTAATATTTACCGCCAGTCTTTTCAACTCCAACTTAACACTCTAGACAAGCTTGATTTCATCTTCAAAAAACCAAGTAGAGGTTTGATCATCAAACTCTACCACTACACCCACACCTCCACCGTCGGTCACTTTGTAACCAATGATCATGCCTATTTGTCCGAGTTTTTGGGCTATAGCCGCAGATACGCGATCGCGTAAACGAAAAACCTTAACCTTTTGTCCGATTTCCATGCCTAGTCACAATCCAATAAATCAAAATTTAGTTTACCTGAATCTGGGACTGAAAATCACCAGATCAAGACGTTATATAAAAGTTTCAAGGTAAAGTTAAATACTATCTCCTTTCCTCTTTACCCTATCTTTCCCCTCAACTTCAACAAAAATTTCCATTATTTACCCCCACAATGTTTGACTTTTAGCCAAAATTGTGGTTATATCATTCAGTCTATTGATATAGGAATTTTTGCGGAAATAATTGATAAATCAACTGGTCTAGCAGCAAAATGATATATTCAGAAGCTCAAAATAACAAATAATAACCCTGTTTATATCATCTTGACTTTTGCCAAGAAAGTTCCAGTATTTAGCCTAAAGCTGCAAAATGCACCCCAATAGTATAAAATGTGCGAATAGCTTGACTATGGTATGTGGTAGTGAGGAAAAATGACACTCTCGCTCAAAAGCAGTTTAACTGGTTTAGAAGTACAACGTTACTGGGAATTGCTATACGTCTTAGTAGTGCGGAATTTAAAGGTGCGCTACAGGGGGTCTTTCCTGGGAGTGTATTGGTCGCTGTTGAATCCCTTGATTATGACCGCTTTTTATTCGGTAATTTTTGGAAAGGCATTTATCAAAGAAATAAACAAAAGTACAGGACAACTATATTATGATGGCGATATTTACAATTATGCCTTAGCAGCCTTAACTGGATTAGTAGTCCTTAACTTTTTTTCTTCTTCCACTAGCCAAGCGTTAAGTAGTGTAGTGAACAATGGTTCTATTTTAAATAAAATTCGCCTGCCAGTTAGTGTTTTCCCACTATCAATGATTGCTGCTAATATATTTCAATTGTCTGTGGGAGTATTTCCTGTTTTAGCCATCGTTACTTTAATCAAATCCCGAAGTATATTGAATGTATTGGCACTCATTCTACCATTTATTGGGCTGGTATTAGTTTGTACTGGATTTGGATTTTTAGTTAGTGCTTTATACGTGTTCTTTAGAGATTTACCTTATTTTTATGAGTTAGTTGTATTTGTTTTGTTGTTGAGTAGTCCTGTTTTTTATCCAGCAGCTTTTGTGCCAGAAGAAGTGAACGGGTTTTTGCATTTGAATCCTTTATATTTCATCATTGAAAGCATTCGCCAAATCTCCTTAACAGGAGAACTGAATTTTATGTTCATTGGTGGATCCTTACTAAATGGCATCATTATTTTATCTTTAGGATGGACTTGTTTTCACTCATTGCGTTCTCAATTCATGGATTTACTGTAGATGGAAGTAATTCGCCTGGATCAAGTTTCGCTTTGGCGGCGTACCCAAGAGGAGTTTTCTTATGATTTTAAGAAAACGATCTTATCAATTCTAGAGGGCAAATATCGTCGTCCCGCCAAGAAATTAGTTTTAGATCAAATTAATTTAGTGGTCAATGCAGGTGAGAAATTAGGAATCATTGGTGCCAATGGTTCTGGTAAATCAACTTTACTCAAGTTAATTTGTAAAATTTTGCAGCCTACAAGTGGCTCAGTACGTATACGTGGTCAAATAGCTCCATTGATTGAGTTAGGAGCCGGATTTGATTCCGAAATATCAGTTTTGGACAATATTCAATTATATGGTGTGTTCTTGGGGTTTTCCAGAAAGGAAATGAAAGCTAGAGTGCATTCAATCTTAGAATTTGCTGAATTAGAAGATTATGCTTTAGTTCCAGTCAAGGGTTTATCTTCTGGGATGGCTGCCAGATTAGGGTTTGCCATTGCCACAGATGTGCAACCTGATATTCTGATTCTAGATGAAGTTTTGTCAGTAGGAGACGAAAGTTTTAAAAATAAATGTAAACAAAGAATTGATAATTTCTGGGATGGCAGTACAACAGTGCTAGTAGTTTCCCATGATTTAGAATTTATCAGTAAATCATGCGATCGCGCTATTTGGTTAAATAAAGGACAAATCAAATTTGCCGGCCATGCCTCAGAAACAGTAGATTGCTACTTACAATCTGTACAGACAGGCTCTGAAACTATACCTAATTTATAAATTTATCATCCTCACCCAATACCAAATTTTAGTACCTACCCAATTTTCAACCAGAAAAGGAGCATATTATGAACATAAACTTCCTATTTTTTGACAATTATCTTTATTTTTAAAGGCTCTCATATATTTTTCGTAATAACCACTTGTTAATGATAGATTCCTCAGAAATATGTAGTGAGTAAATAGCAAAGCTTCCCTGAATGAATCATCATTATATACAGCAGGGAACTCTTAACAGGGAACAGGGTTGAAAGTCTCTTTGTATAAGAGTTTGTTCCAAAAATTTGTACCTCATTTACCTGAAACGGGCTGTAATAGACCTTTTTGTAAATGTTTAGTGATATAAAATTACCATCTAAATGAATATAACAAAATCTGTTAATTCTCATAAATTGCTGATTAATTTATCTCTTCTGCTATCTCAACCTACAGGTATTAGCATTTATGCTCAAAATCTTTTTCTTTATCTAAAATCTTTGCAACCAACATTATTAACAGCTTATAATTATCCAGATTTTAATTGTTATCCAGTTCCCAAGAATTTGACTCCAGCGCAAGGAAGAAAAGGGCATCTTCAACGCTTGTTATGGACTCAGTTTAAGTTACCACAAATATATAAAAGCCTCAAATCTCGATTAATATTTTCACCAATTCCTGAAGCTCCTTTATATAGCGATTGTAAATTTGTGGTAATGTCTCATGATTTAATACCTTTGCGGTTTCCCAAAAGATTTTCACCACTGAATGTTTACCATAGTTATTATATTCCTCAAGTCCTTCAACAAGCACAACATATTATTTGTAATTCTCAAGCTACTGCCAATGATATAATCAACTTTTACGGGATTTCAGGAAGTAAAATTACACCTATTCTTTTAGCTTATGACCGCAACCATTTCCAGTTTCTCAATTTACCAACTCGCAATTACTTTCTTTATTTGGGTAGACAAGACCCTTATAAAAATTTACAAAGATTAATTGCAGCTTTTGCAGCTTTACCTAATGATCAAGATTATGAGTTATGGTTTGCTGGTCCAACAGATAAACGTTACACACCATTTTTACAAAAACAAGCGGAGGAGTTAGGGATTGGTAATCAGGTGAAATTTCTCAATTATGTTGATTATAGCGAACTACCGAAAATCATTAATCAAGCGATCGCTCTTGTTTTTCCGAGTTTATGGGAAGGGTTTGGTTTTCCGGTGTTAGAAGCAATGGCTTGTGGTACACCAGTTATTACTTCTAATTTATCTTCCCTTCCCGAAGTTGCGGGGGATGCGGCTATTTTAATTAATCCCTATGATACAGAGGAAATCACAACTGCAATGCAGACTATTATTCATGATCAGAGTGTGCGATCGCAACTTTCTCAAAAAGGTTTAGCTAGGGCCAATCTTTTTAGTTGGGAAAAAACCGGGCAGGCAACTTTTGAAGTGTTATCTCGTCACTTATAATACCAATCAAAACAAGGTGTTAGAAATTAATGAAATCAACTAATGAAATCAACCATAAAGATATAAACCTTCAGTTACTCACTTCTTTTACCAAGTTTATGAAAGATGATTGGCTGATGAAATATTCTCAATAGCTAGTAAATTTGCCCCAATACTAGTTATATGCCTAAAAAGCATTTACATGGTACTATCAACTACAACTAAATTAACAACAAAAACAATTTTAATCAAAACACGAGGTAAACATTTAATGGACTTACAAGGAATCAATATACTAGTAGACGGATATAACCTTGAACTTACCAAAGGAACAGGCATCAAAACTTATGGTATTACCCTGATTAAAGCTCTAACTTCTCTAGGTGCAAATGTAGACATTCTCTGTAGTCGCTATACAGCTAATAGTCATCCCATAGTAGATGAAGCAGTATTTTTTGACAGGCAAATTAACAATAATAGCAAATTAGATATAGTCAGATTTCTCTTAGCAGTGACGCAGCAGATGAAAGCAAAAGAAATCAAAATCAGAGACTTTGTTATTAAGCGAGATGCTGACTTCCTATTTGATTTTTTGTCAAGTCGAGGCAAAGTATATAACATTCATGATTGTTACAGAATAGTTAATCAACTATATAAATTAACTCAAACAACCACAAAGATAAAAATTCCCGACAAGATAGATATTTGGCATACAACCTATCAATTACCTATCAAAATAAATAATACTAAAACCATCACCACAATTCATGATATCATCCCTTTAAAATTACCTTATACCACTTTAGATGATAAAAAAACATTCTTTAAATTAACAAATAAATTAATTAAAGAATCATCTTTAATATTAGCCGTCTCAGAAAATACTAAACAAGACATTTTGGAATGCTTTGATGTTCATCCAGATAAAATTTATGTTACATATCAACCCATAATTGACAATTCCTTATTAATTCAAGAAGACCAAATTCCCATTTACCTGAACAAATTTAAAATTAAACATAAGAAATATATTCTCTTTGTAGGTACTATTGAACCCAAGAAAAATGTTGGCAGGATAATAGACGCATATTTATCACTTGATACAAACCTTCAATTAGTCATAGTTGGCAAGAAAGGATGGTTATGGGAAGATGAAATTGGTAAATTAGAGGGGGTCTTAGGTAAAGGCTTTACACGTAAAGTCAAATTAATAGAGTACGTATCTAAGCGAGATTTAATGTATTTATATAGTGGTGCTTTGTGCTTTGTCTTTCCATCTTTATATGAAGGGTTTGGTTTACCACCTTTAGAAGCGATGTCTCTGGGATGTCCAGTCATTACATCCAATTTAGCTTCATTACCCGAAGTATGCGGAGATGCAGCTCTCTATGTAGATCCCTATAATTATGTTAATATTAGAGAGATGCTGGAAAAATTAATTAACGATCCTCAGCTACAACAACAGCTAATTGCGTCAGGTAAGGAACGGGTTAAAGCTTTTAGTATGGAAAACTATTCTAAAAAAATAGCCGAAGCTTACAGCAAAGTCATTTAAATCAATACTTACAAACCTTGAATTTTTACATCCAATAAAAAAATATGACTTTCCCAAAACATGATCAATATTGGCTGGATACCTTAATATTCTTGCAAGAAAATCTTAAATACGGCGATAAAGGTGATAAAATATTAGCACCCATCGAATTTAGTGAAGAAGTAAAAGGAGTTGTACATTCTTACGAATGCTCCTTAGATGAATCAAATCAATATCAGTGGCTAGTTATTCATAAAGGTAGAATATCAGAATTACAACATCAGATAATATACCTGCTAGTAAATAATCAGTATATACCCATTTTTGCTAACGAAGTTTTTGTCATTCTTTGCATGACTGGGTATTTAAAAGTGAATAAGATTGAAGAAAATGACCCTCATTTCCTAGCTTTAACAAATCAGCTGCAACAAGCATTTTTAAATATTAAACCAATTAGTAAACATCCCATAGATAAAAAAAGAATTACAAACGTGTCTGACATTGGTGAACTCACGAGGGACGAGCTAGAAAATATCAGTTTTGATAACTGTCAAACAGCTTATATTGGCAATAACACTATAATTTGTCGTGTTTTAGGTAAGTATATTTTCTATTGTGATGCAGAAGATAAAAACATAGTACCTCACTTTGCTCTACAAGGCTTCTGGGAAACTTGGATCACTTTAGTAATAGCCAGAGTTGTCAAAAAAGGATGGAACTGTATTGATATAGGTGCAAATCATGGTTATTACTCCGTAATTATGGCTGATACTGTTAGTTCATCTGGTAGACTTGTAGCCATCGAACCAAATCCAAAATTAGTTAAATTACTGAAGCAGACAATAAATGTTAATGGTGTAGATGCACAAACAAAAATTATCCAAAAAGCAGTTTTGGATGTAGATGCAAAAACAGTTGAATTGGTACTTCCTAATGGACGGGGTTTGAATGCAACTGTAATTAGTAATATAACATCAACAGATAAAGATAACTATTCATTTGAAGTAGAGACAATTACAGTTGATAGTCTAACAGCAGACTGGCCAAGTGTAGATTTTATTAAAATAGATGCTGAAGGTGCAGAAGAAAAAATTTGGAAAGGAATGACAGAGACTATCAGAAGAAATCAAAATATCAGCATATTATTAGAATTTAACTGTCAACGCTATTCTAGCCCAAGACAATTTTTAGAAGGGATACAAGCATCTGGTTTTAAATTACGGTATGTAGATGTTGATGCTAGTATTAAAGACTTGGATATTGAGAAATGTTTAATAGAAAAACCTCATGAAGATGTAATGCTATTTTTGCAAAAAAATTAATTTTTTGTAGCTTTGTCCTATTCAGATGATGTATATTCATAGAGCCTATAGGACTTATGAGTTAAAGATTGATAGTGACTTCACTTGAAAGGGAAGTGCTATATAGCAGTCCTAAATGAGAACAGTATTATTTTCAGGCATATATTTTCAGGCATAAATTCCATATACAATCACCTGGTTTTGCAGTGTGAAATAGGTCTGCAATTAATTCCCATTCTTCCCAAGTTAGATGACTGGAATACACTTTAGTCATTAGCTCACAAAGTATCAATCTCTACAATTTTAGTTTAATTTCTGTGAGTTTTCCTACAATAACCCCCAAGTTAAAAACATTATTTAAGGAGTAGTTCTATGTCTTTTCCTGTAACAGATATCTTATGGCTAAATACACTTGAGTTTATTCAAACTAACTTGCAACTTGAGGCAAATATAATAGCACCTGTGGAATTTTCTGAGAAATTAAAGAAAGTCTATGATTACTCTTTTTCTTCTTCTTTCAATCCCGAACAAGTCCAATGGCTAATTGTACATAAAGGACTAATTTCAGAAATTAATAATGATTTTTTAGAGGAATTTACTAAAATAGCATCGCCAGTATTTGCCAATGAAGTATTTGTAATATTTTCTCAATCCAATTTACCTCAAATTAATTCTGAATCAATTCATTTAAAAGTTCTATGGAAACAGTTAAACATGGTTAAACAGGGAAAATTTAAAAATAATTTAAAACAAAAGATTAAATTATTATTGCAAACATTAATCAATTTATTAAAATTCATCAATAAGGGATATAAACAAGAAAAGTTTATTGGAAAACCATCAATAGAAACAAAAGATAATTCTCGCTCTCAACTGAATATTGAGACTAAAAAACTAATTTTTGAATCAGATACGCTAATATTAAATATAAAAACTTTTGGATATGAATATGCTCGTAGTTTACGAGATAAATTAACAACTCCAGATAATTTATCTCCCCAGAAAGTGAACTTAAAGTCTAAAGCCTGTCAACAACAGGATATTGAATCAGACTGGTTTCTTTACTGGTGTCAACAATTAAAAACCCCGGCTATATATCATAGAAAATTGTGGGAATTTTGCTATATTTTACAGGCGTTATATGAATATGATTTATTAACGCCAGGACGAAAAGGTTTAGGTTTTGGATGTGGAGAAGAACCTTTACCCAGTCTTATTGCTAGTTATGATATAGCCATTACTGCAACAGATTTAGACCCTACAGCATCAGCTGCTCAGGATTGGATAGAAACAAATCAAAGTATGTCTTCTTTAGATAAAATTTGGCATCCAGATTTGTGTACAAAAGACTTATTTTACAAAAACGTTAATTTGGAATATGTTGATATGAATGCTATTCCTTCTAAGTTAGAAGAGAAATATGATTTCTGTTGGTCTGCTTGTGCGTTAGAACATTTGGGTAGTATCAAAAACGGTTTACAATTTATTGAAAATTCTCTTAATACCCTTGTTCCTGGAGGGGTATGTGTACATACAACAGAATTAAATTATTTAGAAGAAGAAAAAACTCTTGATAATTGGATCACAGTTCTGTTTAGAAAAAGAGATTTTGTAGAATTAGCTCAGAAATTAAGTGCTGCTGGCCATGAAGTAGCAGTCTTAGATTTTAATATTGGTTCTGGAGTTTTAGATAGATTTATTGACCTACCTCCCTATGATAGTAAAATTCATCAACAAGGACAGGAAGCGCATCTTAAATTACTAATTGATGGTTTTGCTTCAACTTCCTTCGGTATCATTGTTAAAAAAGCGCAGTAAAGATAGGCTGCTATACATTTAGAAAAATGCTACCATAAACTTAGGCTACTTAAAATTTACTAAATTACCTATGATGGTTGTTGAAACTCCCACTCGTCAGTCTTCTATAGAAGAATACCTCACCTCTGAGGAAAATTCTGAGTATCGTAGCGAATACCGTAATGGAGAAATTGTACCTATGACTGGTGGCTCACTTAATCATAATCAAATAATTGTGAATTTAATTATTGCTTTGACGATAGCTTTAAGAGAGCAGAATTATTTTGTTTATACCAGTGATTTACGGTTGTGGATTCCTGGTTATAGAGAATATACATACCCAGATATTTTGATTATTAAAGATGCTGCTATATTTCAAGAAGGACGTACAGATACAATTTTAAATCCTAGTATTATTTTTGAAGTTCTTTCTAAATCTACCAGTGGTAGAGACAGAGGTGATAAATTTAAGTATTATCGTTCTATTCCTGAATTTCAAGAATATATTTTAATTGACCAATATGAAATTAATATTGAACATTTTAGCAAAACTGGTGAAGGTAATTGGCTATTACATGAATCTGACGATATAGAGGGAATTTTAACTTTAACTTCTGTTAATTGCCAAATTCCCCATCGTCAAATTTATGAACGAGTTAATTTTGAAAATGAAGCAGTTTAGAAAATTCCCAAGGACTGATAAAAATATTAGTTACTCAGTCCTTAATTTTGAATTTTGAATTTGTTTAGTGTGTTCCTACAGCACCAGAGTAAACTAAACCCCGTTGCATATCTAAAGTCAGAATTGACCCATCCTTAATTACTTCTGTAGCTTTTTTTACGCCCACAATCACAGGGACACCTAGACGCAAACCAATAACGGCTGCATGACTGCTTAAACTTTCATCTTCTGTAATAATTCCGCCAGCTTTGCGAATTGCTTCCACAAAATCAGCGCCAGTACGGGGAGCAACTAAAATATCACCAGGGTTAAAATTAGTAGCATCAATGCCATTATGTGCAACTCTAGCACGACCGCTCACAGAACCTTGACCTAAACCAATTCCTTGGCCAAGAACTGCTGTTACTACTTCCACCTTAATTAAATCTGTGGAACCGGAAACCCCTTGGAGAGTTCCCGCAGTCATCACTACTAAATCTCCCTCAGTTAGTAGATTTTTTTCTTGAGCAACATTAATCGCTGCTTGGAAGGTTTGACCAGTTGAGGGTAATTCTAACACTAATAGGGGTTTAACACCCCAAACTAGTTGTAATTGTCGCGCCACATTAACGTGAGGTGTCACAGCTAAAATTGGCGTTTTAGGACGGAATTTAGATACATTGCGAGCTGTAGCCCCTGTTTGGGTCAGTGTCATGATAGCTGCTGCCCCCAAGTTTTCGGCAATTTGCCCCACAGCTTGGCTGATAGCATTGGGAATAGAGCGCCGATTATCTCGCAGATGGCGGAAATTATCGTTTTGCTCAAGTTCCTGTTCCATGCGTTCAGCAATACGCGCCATAGTGGCTACTGCTTCTACTGGGTAGCTACCTACAGCAGTTTCATTAGACAACATTACCGCATCTGTTCCATCTAAAATGGCGTTGGCTACGTCTGAAACTTCCGCACGAGTAGGACGGGGGTTACTGACCATGCTATCAAGCATTTGGGTGGCGGTAATGATGGGAATACCTAAGCGGTTGGCGGTAGCAATTAACCGTTTTTGTAATACAGGTACGTCTTCTGCCGGTAGTTCTACTCCTAAATCCCCTCTAGCGACCATTACACCGTCACACAAAGCTAGAACTGCTTCCATTTGTTCGATCGCTTCGTGTTTTTCGATTTTGGCAATTACGGGGACGTTTTTACCCACACTAGAAATCAGTTCTTTGATTTCTATCATGTCTTGGGGGTTACGGACAAAGGAAAGTGCTATCCAGTCCACGCCTTGGTCTAGACCAAACATCAAGTCCTCGCGGTCTTTGTCGGTCATGGCTTTGATGGATAAGTAAACTCCCGGAAAGTTAACGCCTTTGTTGTTGGAAAGTTTACCTGCAACTGTCACCCGACAATGTAAGTCACCTTTTTCGCGGTTAATTTCCTCCACTGCCATTTCTACTCGTCCGTCATCGAGGAGGATTTTTGCACCTTCTGGGACTTCTTCGGCGAGATAATCGTAGGTGACACAGCTAATTTCTTGTGTACCAACTATTGGGCGATTTGTCAAAGTGAAGCGATCGCCTTTAGCTAAAACTATCGAGCCATTTTCAAATTTTCCTAAGCGAATTTTTGGCCCTTGCAAGTCTTGGAGAATTGCTACGGGTTTATTCAGTTCAAAGGCGGTTTGTCTAATTAAGCGAATATTACGCTGGTGATCTGCATGGGTACCGTGGGAGAAGTTGAGCCGAAGTGTTGTTGCTCCCGCTTCAATTATAGCTTTGAGAACTTCGGGACTGCTAGTAGCAGGACCAATGGTAGCAACAATTTTAGTTCGGCGCAGAGAATCTCTTAATTGCATAAGGGCTGAGTTTGAGGGTCTATCTGGGAAATAATCATAAATGATGCAGCCTCTCCGTTTCCGTCACTGCTATATCAATGTCATTGTTAGCAGTTAGATTAGGGCTGCGGGATCAATTGGCTATCGTTAACTAATAATATCTGTATCTTGTGATCTAGAGCGCGTTTTCTATTACCAAAAAATTGGGTTTAAAGCCCCGTCCTTTGAGGACGGCTTTTTGATAGAGTAGTGGAAACAGGCAGGTCATTGTCTATTGGGCGAGATAGTGTAAGACGGTATGAAACTGCAACTGTTGTTTGAACCCAGAATCTCCGCACTTTTAGGGTGGGGAGTATGTCAAATTGTCACTACTTCCAAAACTTTACCAAAAAATTGGGTTTAAAGCCCCGTTCTTTGAGGACGGCTTTTTGATAGAGTAGTGGAAACAGGCAGGTCATTGTCTGTCGGGCGAGATAGTGTAAGACGGTATGAAACTGCAACTGTTGTTTGAACCCAGAATCTCCGCACTTTTAGGGTGGGGAGTATGTCAACTATTCATCAGCTACTTTCAGGATGATTTTTAGCATAATAGGCTTGATGTGTGCATATTTTAGCCGGGATTTGCTGCACGCTTGTTAATAAAACTTTACATAAAGTTAATTTTCCTAAGATTTGTCGTATATTTTTAATGGTTTACAAATCAAGGAGTCTAAAATGCTTGCGTCGGAGGTAAATAAGCCCCTGACAATCCCACCCAAAGAATTTTTAACGCCTCCTGGTGGTTTTAACCCTACATTGCAGCTATTTTCAGCCGCTTTCACCATGTTGGTATTATCAAACTTTGGTTATTGGCTGTGGGAATGGCCGCATTGGCTATGTTTCAGTATTAATACTCTGGCGTTGCATTGTGCGGGAACGGTGATTCATGATGCTTGTCATCAGTCTGCCCATTCTAACCGCATTATTAACGCTGTATTAGGACATGGTAGCGCCTTAATGTTAGCTTTTGCTTTTCCAGTATTTACACGTGTACACTCGCAGCATCATGGTAATGTAAACGACCCTAAAAACGACCCTGATCATTATGTTTCTACGGGTGGTCCTTTATGGTTAATTGCGGTGCGTTTTTTGTATCATGAGGTGTTTTTCTTTCAAAGACGACTCTGGAAAAAGTACGAATTGCTGGAATGGTTTATTAGTCGTTTGATTGTAATTGCTATATTCTGTATTGCTATCAAGTATCAGTTTTTAGGTTATATTCTGAATTTCTGGTTTATTCCGGCGTTTGTGGTGGGAGTTGGTTTAGGGTTATTTTTCGACTATTTACCCCATCGTCCGTTTGCAGAGCGCGATCGCTGGAAAAATGCCCGTGTTTATCCTGGTAAAGTTCTCAATATTTTGATTTTAGGTCAAAATTATCACCTAGTTCATCATTTATGGCCTTCTATTCCTTGGTATAATTACCAGCCAGCCTATTACGTAATGAAACCACTCTTAGACCAAAAAGGCTGCTATCAAACCTCTGGTTTATTGCAGAAAAAGGACTTTTTTGAGTTCTTGTATGATATTTTTGTGGGAATCAGATTTCATCGTCATGAATAGCTGAACCAATTGATTTACAAATTGGTAAAATCGGGATGTAGGGTATTATAGAATTTACCTTACATCCTGTTAAATTTATATAAATTTAGCCTTTCATCAAAGCCCTAATTTTCACCCCAATGAATAGATAAAAAGTAGCCTGTTGTTAACTCTTGTATTTTTAATTGTTCATAAGATATTAATTTGAAATGTAAATCATCCCAATCCTTCTGTAAATCCTTAAATCCTGGGTATCCTGATTCAGACATTTTCCTTAAAGGGCAATTTACGTTACCTAAATCTACCCTTAAAGAATAAAAAAGGGGGGATAGAAAAAATAGCTGACTGTAAAACCTACCCCCAACCCAGATCATGAACCTGGAATTTGTAAAAATAAACCTATAAATCTAGTATTTGTGACAATTTGGTAATTGTCACTGAGAAAAATACTGAATATTGGCGAAATTTGAGCGAAAATAGGGAAAAATCTTTAATTTCTATATTTAACTGCCCTTTACACCCCGCATTGCCAATAATGCTGTACCATAAGCGGCTTCTGTGTGTTGTGAAGAAATTACAGGTACTTGTAAATACCTTTGTCTAATTGCTGTCCAGGTGGAATTGGCTGCACCACCTCCCGCAGTATAAACATGATTGAGAGGGTTTGCACCTAAGCTTTGTAATAATTCATAGCCACGGGCTTCTATTCGTGCCATGCTTTCTAATAAGCCGTGTAAAAATTCTTTGGGGTGGTGGGGACGGGGTGTTAATTTGGGGGGAAGGTGAGGATCATTAATTGGGAAGCGATCGCCTGCCTTCAACAAAGGATAATAATCTAACTCACTAATCTGCTGAGGATCTATCTCTTGACTTAAACTCACTAACTCCGCATCTGTAAAAAATTGCCTCAACACCGCACCCCCAGTATTAGAAGCACCCCCAGTTAACCATAAGTTCCCTAACCGATGGCTATAAATGCCGTAACGCGCATCCTCTACACGCTTATTACTTAACAGCTTCAACACCAAAGTAGAACCTAAAGAAGTGACTGCTTCCCCTGGAAATTTTGCCCCACTAGCTAAAAAAGCAGCAATACTATCTGTTGTTCCCGCACAAACCCAACAATTAGGCTTGAAATTGAATTTAGCAGATATTTCTGAGCGTATTTCTCTGATGGGTGTACCAGGGGCTAAAATTTCCGGTAATTGGACAGGAATTTGTAGGTTTTCCAGCCATTGAGGATAATTCAGGTTTTCTACGTCATAACCTAGTTTTAAAGCGTTATGGTAATCACTCACTCCTAACTTGCCATGCAGGAGGAATGCTAACCAGTCAGCTTGATGTAGTAAGTATTTAGCCTGGTTAAAACTTGGTTGCTGTTGCATCCATAGGAGTTTAGCCAAACTGGAGGTAGCACTTAAAACGGTATGATGGGGGGGCGCAATTTGGCTTAATCTTTCTACAAAGGGTGCACCTTGGGTACTGTTGTACAATAGGGGATGATCTACAGGTTGGCCAGTGGCATCAGTTAACAAAATTGTAGAGGAAGTTCCATTAATAGCGATCGCCTCAATTTCCCTCCTCACCGCTTCAGAAATATCTCCTAGCAATGTAAATAAAGCCTTTTCCCAGCATTTTAACCAATTAGTCTCGCTGCCATTTTCCCCAGTTTGACGTACTTCCTGCACCATTTCGGCTGCATCATCAATCACTACAGCCCTAGCCCCAGAAGTTCCAAAGTCTATACCCAGATAAAAACTCATAGTTTTATTAAATTTTCTGTGGAAAGATTAAATAAGCGGAGTCTTCCTTTATGGTTTTTGTTGCATCTTGTAACAACCTGTTTCCTAATTTTGGCAAAACAGGGAAAAGTAGTAAAGGAAGGTTAAAAGCAAATAGTTCCAACATTAGGAGGATTCCATTATGCCTATCTCTGATACCCAAGTTTACATCGCTCTTGTTGTAGCCCTGATTCCTGGCATTTTAGCTTGGCGCTTGGCTACAGAACTTTACAAATAAGCCTGAAATGTAAAAGTGTAGGGTGTAGGAAAGAAGAGGGGTATGAGGAGGATGAGGGGGATGAGGTAGAAATTATTTTCCCAATTTCCCATACTCCGCACCCCGCACTCCGCACCCTTCACCCCTTAAGTATGTCAAGTTATTTTTTAATTCTCTGTGTACGTGTAGAAATTTCCGAAAAATGAAGTAATATGGCAGCTAAATCTAGCCGCAATTACAGCCATTGTGCTTTTGACCGTGCTGCCCTTCACCTAAAGAGGCTATCTTTAGCATCATGAACGCTTTACAAACATCCAGACCCCCGCTACAACCCCAACCCACGGAAAAACGTCGAACCACTCCTCGACCAAAACGGAATTTGCGCCAACGTTCTTACCAAGTGATGGCGATGGAAGCTACAGCCAAAATTGCTGTGAATATGGTAATTGCTTCTGTTGCTGTATCGGCACTTACCCAACTTTTACCTTATCACTGGCTACAGCAGGAAAAGTTGCGCCAAATTAGCACAGAAGTAAATGTGATGGAAGGACGTGTCAATAATTTACAAGCAGAATTTAGCCGGAACTTTGATCCCCGTCAAACTAAGACCATTATGCAACAACAAACCCATAAATTTGATCCTAGTCAACGACCAATTATTATTATTAATCAGGAACACACACCAAAACAAACAGAATAATCACTTAGGTGATTTTTTTGGTTTTGAACAACTGATGAGGAATTAATTCAAAAGCTAATAGTTAATAGCTATATTGCAAAGTTAGAGAGTTATCATCTATTAGCTAAATTTTAAATTGCTAATAGGTAGTAAGAAATACAGTATATTTCAGGTAAATGAGGTACAAATTTTTGGAACAAACCCTTATACCAAGAGACTTTCAACCCTGCACCGCACTGAGCGCAGTCGAAGTGTTAAGAGTTCCCTGCTGTAACTATTGATAATTTTTAGGCGTGAGATAGCAACTCATCTAACCAAATTTCTACTTGTAAACGTAAGCAGTAATTACTTAAATCTTGACTATCAGAATTTATAGGTAATTGGGCTAAAACTCGGTGATAATCAGCGATCGCACAATTCCAATCACCCCAGAGGTGATAAGTTCGGCCTCTTTGAGTCCAAATTTGACTCTGAAACTGATCAAACAGTAAGGCAATCTCAAAATTCTCAATCGCTTCAGCATATCTTCCCAAATCCCGCAGTGTAATGGCTCTGTTAATCCAAGCGCGGACGTGTTGAGGGTTATAATCTAAAGCCCGATCATAATCAGTTATGGCTGCGGTTAAATCTCCACAAGTAGCATAATAGTTAGCACGGTTGTTGTAGGCACTAGCTAAACTGGGATTTAAATCAATGGCTAGATTATAGTCATCTAATGCTTTTTGTAGTTCACCACTTTGAAAATAAACTAAACCCCGGTTATTATAATCAACAGCACTATCAGGATGACGGTCAATGAGCAGATCCAAAAGTGCGATCGCTTGTTCGTATTCTCCCTGTTGAGCTAACTTAAAAGCTTGAGAACGCAAATTACTATCCTGCACACCATTAAGGTAGTTATACTTTGATTGATTTGTTAATTTATGTAAAGTGGTCACTTTAGAAAAATAATTTAATTGATTTTGTGGGATATCTGAAAATACAAGAGTGTTATCATCCATAGTTATGCCCTGCCTAATTTACTTATTCGTGAAATAAAAATTATAGTTTTTTCGCTTTTATTGGAGTTGCTACGGTGTAACTTGGTTAAGAATATATAATTGTGGAAGTGAAGATTTAATTCACTTTTACAAATTCTCCTCAACTCTAAGAATTGATACTTTGTTAGGTAGTCCAATTCCAGAAAAACTCAAACCAATTGTACTCAGGATTCTGCTATCACCTTATGATCCCGATCATACTTAGTAGTGATTCCGCTTTGACTAAATTTTCTTCATAAGAATTTACCGATGACTAAAGCTGCTTTTTATCCAGACGCACCAGAACTTACAGCCGATGACTATATTGTGATCGGTTTAGCAACTTGCTTTGTCAAAGAAGATGGGGAAGTATACCAAATTGAGGTAGTAGAACCGATTCCTTCTGCGGCTTTAGAAGCCATCTGTAAAGGGATTCCCACTTCCTATAACTTAGCCTGTGCCACTACTTTAGATTCCGTCCTCGATGGTGAACAACCTTTATTACCACAAGGTTTTCCTGCTTCAGCCCAATTTTGCGATGAATTTACTTTGCGGGTAATTGCCGCAGCCCGTACCTACAAAAGTCGTGATGTGGCTAAATCTTTAATTCCTCTGGGAACTACGAGAACAGATTTTAATTATTCTACAGAACGTAAACGGGTACTAAATGCTGCTAGAGTTGTGAATAAAGAGGATAACGTCAAACAACACGATTATACACACAAAGTTCTTTAATTCCCAGTAGATATGCTGAAATTATACGGTGGTGCAAGAAGTCGAGCAGCGATCGTTCGATGGTACTTAGAGGAGTTAAGTATTCCTTATGAGTTTGTTTTGTTGGATATGCAGGCAGGTGAACACCACAAACCTGAATATTTAGCAATTAATCCGATGGGGAAAGCTCCAGCAATTGTTGATGGTGAGGTGAAGTTGTGGGAATCTGGGGCAATTTTGTTGTATTTGAATGAAAAATATGGCAAATGGCCTAGTTCTCTAGCAGCAAGAGCTGAGTTAGCTAAATGGGTATTATTTGCTAACTCTACTTTAAGCATGGGTATTTTTATGGAGTCAACGAGGGAAAAAGAAACACCCCAGTTGTTAAACCCTTTGAATGAAATTTTTGCCCGGCAAACTTTTCTATTAGGTGAGGAATTTACCCTGGCTGATGTGGCGGTAGGTTCGATACTAGCTTACATTCCCCTGATGCTGAAACTAGACTTAAGTGCTTATCCGGGAGTTGTCAGCTATATCCAGCGAATTTCCGAGCGTCCCGCTTATCAAAAAGCGATGGGTGGTAGTTAATTAATTATTGAGCTATCAGTCGTCAGGGACTAGTGCAAGAAGGCAGGAGGCCGGAGGTAAGAAAGTTGATTAATCAATGTTTTACCCTTGTCTAGCTGGATGGTTATTTCCGCCGCGCTGCACTAGTTAGTAGTTGACGACTGGTTTAGTGAGAACTAACGATAATTGGTAAATTGCAAAGCTACAGGAAGATCCTCTTGTTTGAGACGCTGGATCACAGTTTGCAAATCGTCTTTGACTTTAGCTGAGACACGGACAGCATCACCTTGAATTGAAGCTTGAACTTTTTTAAACTCGTCGCGGATTAATTTAGATATTTGTTTAGCGATTTCTTGACTGATGCCTTTTTTGAGTTGGATTTCTTGACGGACACGGTTGCCACTGGCTGATTCAACTTTACCAAATTCAAAGATTTTTTGAGACAGGTTACGTTTAGCGGCTTTTTCGCGCAAAATATTATGGATAGATTCTAGAGTAAATTCGCTGTCAGTGTTGATAGTGATGGTTTTTTCGCCTAGTTCAACGCTGGTTTGGGTGTCTTTGAGATCGTAACGGCTTTTAAGTTCTCGTTCTACTTGATCAACTGCGTTAACTAGTTCTTGTCTATCAAAGTCGCTAACAATGTCAAAGGAATATGTAGCAGCCATAAAAAATCTAAAGTGGACAATATGGAATTTGAGCAGAGGAACAGGAGTAGATCAGGTTAAATCCTATCTATGGCCTAAGCTCTTACTTGAATGATACTCAAATAATAGAGAGTGATAGAACTGAAAGTGCCTATACCAAACATGAGCGATCGCAAAATGGGGATATTGAAAATATAGCAAGCCGAGTATAGTGCCCTTGCCGCCACAAAAGCCACACAAGCGATCGCACCCCAGGTAGAATTTACACCTGTGATGTATGCCATGAGTGCACCAGGAGCAAAAATCATAAATGTCTCAAAGGAGTTTTGATGTGCCCAAGTTGCTCTTTTAGCATAATCTGGTAATTTCTCAAACAAGGCACGGGGAGCAGCTAAATCAAAACCTACCTGGGCTCGTCCATAAGCTACTACTATATAAGGTAGGTAAATTAATACAGCCGCCGCAGGAATAGAGTAAAGAAAAATATTTGGCAGAGGTAGTTGTAAGAGCATTAACAGAAGATTGTTTTGGTAAGTTTGGTTAAATTGGTCAAGATTGCGGTTAGATAGGTAATAAGTATTTAATAATACTCACTACCCATTACCCCTAACAATTTCCCATTTTGATGATTGAATGACATTAACTTCACTCTAGTCAAAGTAGAAGAGTGTTACCACTTTCCTTTGTTCTTCTGCATCTCCACAGGTTTGGAGTAGAGTCCGACTATCATGAAATGCAAAGCAGATAAGTTGCTGACAACGGGAGACAATTTCCTTATTACATAGGTAGCTGGCTTCAGCCAAGGACAAATTATCATTGCTGGGATTTTCCACTAAATGCATAACTTGTTCTAGCTGTTGGCGCGATTCTTGGGGCTGGCGCTCTAAACTTTGGGGAAGAATAACTGTTAACAAGTTAGGATCAGCCCTTGTGGCTCCCTTAATAGCTGCTGAATTTGTACCAGTAGCACCAGAGGTAATGATGCGATTGCCTGATAAAACTAAGGCATAAGTCATCATTTCAATAAGATGCTGATGCGTAATTGGTACATGACGAGAACCCAATAAAGCGATGCGCTTAGAACCGGTTTGCTGGATTGTCGCTAGTTCTTGCGCTAATGTGTCGAGGTTAAGGATATCTAGTGACTGGCTCAAAGATGGAGGTAATCAGATTAGACAACCCAGATATTTTACCAAACTACGTGCAAATGCGAAGCCTACTAAAGTTACAAAGAGTTGATTATTATTAAGAATTTATAGCTTAACAGGTAATAAATTGCTTTATTCAAGTTACAAAAATTACTCTTTGGTTTCCCTGTGTTCTAATTATTGAGAAATTGAATTACAGCATATTTCAGGTAAATGAGGTACAAGCTGAAACTGAAAACTTAGATAGGACAAGGCTTTCCCTCCTGCCTCCTGCCCAGCCTTCGGCAACGCTCCGCGAACTGCCTCCTGCCTCCTGCTGTACTTGGTGACACTAATCTAGCCAATTTGATGATAAAAATATGCTGATGTTTGGATTAGCTGCGGCAACTAAACACGTTCCGGCTACTGGCCGTAGGGAAGGAGCACGCAGCCGTCTTCCAGGGTAGGATGGTAAAAGGATTTACGCTGATAATTTTTAAGATACTGCGGCTGGATTTAATCCTAGTTGTGACAATAAACGTTCAATATCAAAATGTTCAGCCATTAACTGGCGGATGCACTCTAATTTAATTGGTTCATGAACACGTACTTGGCCAAAAGTACGGTCAACTATTTCTACGGTGGTTAAGGTATCTAGGTCAACGGACAGGATCGGGATTTCTAGTTCTTCGGCGCGACTGAGGATAAATGCGGGGGGTGGTAGCTGTCCGGTGAGGATCAGACATTGGGTGGATGTTTCTAGGGCTGCTTGTTGAATTTCCACGCGATCGCCTCCGGTGACTACGGCCATGTTGCGGCGTTTGCGGAAGTATTTGACGGCGGCATTTACATTCATGGCCCCAATAGCTAAACTTTCCACCAATAAATCTAAGCGATCGCGCCGACACAAAACTTCAGCATTTAATTGTTTAACTAATTCACCAACGCTGACGCTGCGGAGTAAGTCGCTTCTAGGTAGAATTGCTAATACTGGAATGCCTTGCTGTTCTAAAAATGTCCGCAATAGATTGTTAGCTGTTTCTAAATGTTCGGGTGGGACTTCATTAATGACTACACCTACTAAGCGATCGCCTATTTTCTGTTTAGCTAACAATAAAGCTTCAACTGATAACAATGATTTATAGCGATGTACTAACAGGACAGATGTATCTAAAGTCTCAGCTATTTGTAGGGAAGACAAACCAAATAAATGTCCTTCAGAAAAATCACCAGCCCCTTCCAACAATACCAAATCCCCTCTAGGGATTTGTAAATATTGTTCACTTAGAACTTGCTGATAATTAGTTTGATCCTGACCCCGTAGGCGTTTCTGTACACAAACTTCATCTAAAGCTAATAAAGTTGGTGCAACACGGTTTTCAGATAAATTGAGACTGTGAGTAATAAACTCGACATCTTCTTCCACTACAGCATCATCAGAGATATTTAAACAAGTACCCAGAGGTTTACCGTAAGCAATATCTAAGCCTTTGCGCTGTAGTTGATGAGATAAGCCTAAAATCGTAGCAGATTTACCACTGTAAGTTTCTACTGAGCCAACCAGTAAATATTTAGCAGATTTTGGCACTTATGCACTCCTATATTTTCCAAGACGATAAAACCTAGCTAGTGGCAGAAGGCAGGAGGGAAGAGGCAGGGGTGCAGGCGGTCACTGAACGAAGTCGAACGGGGCAAGGGAGCAGGGGAGCAAGGGGAAAATAAGAATTAAATTTTATGTTCAAAATCTTCCTTTTCTATTTCCTCCCCTCGGCCTCTTCTACTACGCACTTTGCACCCTACATCATTTTTTGCGGTTATTTTTGCCCTGCCGCACTGCTAGATGTTTACTAATTTTAGTAGTTTCCGGTCAAAGGCTGGTGTTACGACAATAGAAGTTTTGCAAAAAATAGACAAAAAATAAGAGCCCTATTTAATTTGTCAATTCACTTGTATAGGACTGAAACATTTATTAGGTATTGTTGTGTGTGATTCGTCGCAGAGGAATATTGCTGGTTTTATTCGTCAATTTTCAGTAATTTGCGGTAAAAAGTTGGTGAAAAGTCAGTGAGCCGATAACGTTTATAATTTTCCATCAGTTCAATGAGAAAACTAATAAACTCAAAACTAGCCATCATTACTTCATAACTTAAGTCGGCATTACCATCAAACTGCATCCGGCAGCGAGTTAAATCTGATGGTAAAGTCGCTACATTCCAAGTAGCAACAAAGGGAATATGGTCACTGGCTTCTATTTTACGCTTTCCTTCCAATACACCCTTTTGATACAAACTGATGGCATAGGGTAATAAATTCCGTTTAGTACCTTGAATATATGGTAGATATACACTGGCTTGCTGCTGGGTCGCTGGCTGGAGTTGTTCAAAAGACATCGTTATAGATTCCTTGAGGTTAGCCGACAATTTAGGGATATTAAATCTCGATCAATAGTATTCCCCAGAATTGGCTACTAAGCACAGGAATAACGTAATATATATCTATATTGATGTTTGTTAATTTACTTATACCAAGAATGGTTACAAATATTTACTAAATTTTGTTTGCCCTTAGTTGCTGTTATTTGGTGGCTAGTCTATGATGAGAAGCTAGTGCAAGGAGGCAGGAGGCAGGAGGCAGGAGGCAGGAGGTAAGAAGGTTGATTAAATAGTAATTTCCTTTCAACTGGATGATTATTTCCGCCATGCTGCGCTAGATTTAGTTGTTAAAGTCTTAAAAGTTTACATTTTCTCTCAGCCAGTTAAACTTACTTTTTGATGTTAATTTTGGGGCATTGGAGTCTATAAGCTAGATTTGACAAGGGTTTTAAAATTTTAGGGGCTATATGTCCACCCGTGCACTTTCTAGAACTATTGTCGGTTTTTTTAATGAAAACTTAAGATTTTTGACAAAATACTGTATTTAGGAGCGATCGCAAGTATTGTAGAAATTGAGAGCTAGTTGTTTGGCTTTTCTACTTTACTCACGGAGCTTGGCTGATAATGAGTATTTTAACCAACTTTCTACGTTCCCTATTACTAACAACCCTGTTTAGTTTTCTAGCACCCATGTTTTTAGTAGGTGGGTTTTTACTATGCTTGTTGCTGTTAGGCTATATTCCACCACTGCAAGAGATGATTGAGCAGATTCCTAACCAGATTTTACACTTTCTAGCCACTTTTGGTAGTGGTAGCGCCTTGCAAGGGCTATTGATCATCAGCTTAACCTGTAGTTTTGTGGGAGCTTTATTTGATGTTTATGTTTATTATCGTTGTCAAATTTTACGCATAGATTCTTAAGTAATGAAATGCAATAAATCAATAGAAATGTTGCTGATTGAATTTCTATAAACTAAATAGAATGAGGCTAAGTCATTAGTTATGAAGTTGCTGAAGACTAAAAACTGTTGTAAATCCCAGACTTACAAAACTACACATTTTTAATGAGATAATGTAGTAAATCTTACTAAAAAACATATCAAAATAGGATCGTACTGAATTAAAAAGTACAAACAAGGGCAAAAATATCTATCCTGAGAAACAAAAATTAATTAAAATTTTTAATAGTGCAAAATCTGCTCAGTTTTTTTTAACAAAGCCAAGCAGCGACTTTAAACCTGGCACATTCTATATTAAGTTTATTAATAAGATATTTGACTGCTCATGATCTGGCCTTTTCAGCCCAAATTTCGTAAACAAATTGCGCGGATCGAGATTACTGGTGCGATCGCCAGTGCTACGCGCAAACGTGTATTGGAAGCTTTGAAAACTATCGAAGAAAAGAAGTTTCCAGCCCTACTGCTACGGATTGACAGCCCCGGTGGAACAGTGGGGGATTCTCAAGAAATCTACAGCGCCTTGACAAGGTTAAGGAAAAAAATCAAAATAGTTGCTAGTTTTGGCAATATTTCGGCTTCCGGTGGTGTTTACATAGGTATGGGAGCCGAACATATTATGGCTAATCCAGGTACAATTACAGGAAGTATTGGTGTAATTCTGCGAGGCAACAACCTAGAACGCTTGTTAGACAAAATTGGTGTATCCTTCAAAGTGATTAAATCGGGTCCGTACAAAGACATTTTAGCCTTTGATCGGCAATTAACAGCACCAGAAGAACAAATCCTCCAAGATTTGATTGACACCAGTTATCAGCAATTTGTCCAAACTGTAGCTGATGCACGTTCCCTAGAAGTAGAAACGGTGAAAAGCTTTGCAGATGGACGAATTTTCACCGGACAGCAAGCCTTAGAATTGGGGGTTGTAGACAGATTAGGCACAGAAGAAGATGCAAAACGCTGGACAGCAGAATTAGTTGGACTTGATCCAGAGAAAACCCCTTGTTATACCCTAGAAGAACGGAAACCTTTATTAAGCCGCTTATTACCAGGGAATCGTCAGAGTGGATCGAAAATTGGGGCGGGTATTGACTGGTTAGAATTTGAATTGTCTACCAGTGGTTTGCCCCTGTGGTTATATAGACCTTAAAAATTTTACTAGTGCAAGACGGCAGGAGGGGAGATAAGGGAGATGAGGAAGTAATATTATCTTCCTCCTGCCCTTTAAATTATGGGTTGATAATTTTGGTTTTATATTCAATCCAAAATCTAAAATCTAAAATCTAAAATCCTTCTGCCTCCTGCCTTCATGCCCAATCAGTAAAAAAAGGAGGAATTGTGGAAGTACAATGGCAAATTAGAGCGATTCGTGGTGCAACAACTGTTACAGAAAACAGTATAGATGCTATTCGGGAAGCAGTCACAGAATTATTGGATGAGTTAGAACAGCGCAACAACATCCAACCTTCAGAGATTATTAGTGTCACCTTTTCCGTGACTCGTGATTTAGATGCGATTTTCCCAGCTGCGATCGCTAGAAATCGTCCAGGGTGGGATAGTGTGGCGATGTTAGATGTACAACAAATGCACGTTGAGGGCAGTTTACCTCGCTGTATCAGGTTCTTAGTTCATGCCAATATACCAGTTAGCAGTCATGTCAATCATACTTATTTGCGTCAAGCTGCTAATTTGCGTCCAGACTGGTGTTTACCACAGCCTTTGCACACAACCCCAGTGGGAGTTGAATCCAAGTTTTACTGATTAATCAATAGATAGTTGCAGGTTATTGATGGCGATCGCTAGAAGAGAAAGAGACGATGGTGAAATGCCAGCTTTATAGCGATCGCTCAATAGGAGGCAGGAGGCAGGAGGCAGGAGGCAGGAGGCAGTAAGGTTTATTTAAGCAGTTACTAATTTTAATATTCAGCTATTTTGATTAATATTTTTGAGTAAATTATCTAGAAAAATTTTACCCTCTCCTCCTAAATTATTCGCTAAAGAAAATGTCAAACTACGCACTTTAATATTACCATTTTTTCATTAAGAAAACGGGTGAGGAATTTATGGGAGTCATCTTTTAGAAAACTTTAGCTTTTAGCCCGTTCCCGTAGGGTTGCCGCAGGCTAATTAATTTCAGGGTTAACAGTTTAGAGGGAAATGATTTATTATTGGTTTTCTGTTCGTAGATGATCTAATATTGTTGGGGTATCTATAGACCAAGCAGATGATAGAAGTTGAACATCTGAGTAAAATTTATGGTTCTAAACCTGCTATTAGTGATGTGACTTTTCAGGTAGAACCTGGGGAAATATTGGGTTTACTCGGTCCCAATGGTGCGGGTAAAACTACAACTATGCGGATTTTATCTGGCTATCTTCCAGCTACTAGCGGGACGGCTCGGATTGCGGGTTTTGATGTGCATGATAATTCTTTGGCGGTTAGGCAGAAAATTGGTTATTTACCGGAAAATCCGCCACTTTACCCGGAAATGACAGTGGAGGGATTTTTACATTTTGTAGCACAAATTAAGGGGATTCCGGCAGGCGATCGCTCTCCGCGAGTTTCAGCTGCTATCCGTCGTTGTGGTTTACTAGAAAAGCGCAAGGAGATTATTCGTAAGCTGTCCAAGGGTTTTAAACAACGGGTGGGTATCGCTCAAGCTATTGTACATGACCCACCGGCGATTATTTTGGATGAACCTACGGTTGGTCTTGACCCCCGACAAATTACTGAAGTGCGAAATTTGATTAAGAGTTTGGCGGGAACTCATACGATTATTCTCTCGACTCACATTTTGCCAGAGGTGAGCATGACCTGTAACCGTGTGGCTATTATCAATCGGGGACAGGTTGTAGCTACTAATACACCTGAAAATTTAATGACTCAGTTGACAGGAGGTTCTGGTTATGAGTTGGAAATTAGCGGTGATGTATCTTTAGCTAAACAGGTTTTACAGAATATTGAAGGTGTAAATCTGGTAGAATCAATCCCGAATATTCCCACTGGATCAGTAGATCGGATGCACTTAAGAATTATTTGTCAGCATGGACAAGAACCTGGTAAAGATATAGCGGCGGCTTTAATTAAAGGTGGGTTTGGATTGTATGAAATGCGGCGGATTAGTGCCAATTTAGAAGATGTATTTTTACAACTTACCACGGAAGAAAAAACTTTTGCACCTGGGGTAGAGTTGGAAACCCCAGAAGGAGAAGCGGCTTAAATGCGGATTATACTGAGTAATGTTGTTGCCATTTATCGCCGAGAGTTACAGAGTTATTTTGTCTCACCTCTAGCGTATGCGATCGCTTGTATTTTTTGGTTGGTGGCGGGATTTTTCTTTTATGTCATTCTCTGGGACGAAAATGTAGGAATTTTGAACTATTCAAGCGGTGTTGATTCGGCATCGCAGCAGTTAGCTACTTTTATTCCTTTTGATGCTGGGACAAAATTGATTAATGATTTTTTAAATTCTTTAACTTGGTTATTGTTCTTTATTTTACCTGCCCTGTCAATGGGGTTGTATACGGAGGAACGCAAACGGGGTACATTGGAACTTTTAGCCACCTCACCAGTTACTAACTGGGCAGTAGCATTAGGAAAACTGTTAGGGGTGTTGACGTTTTTTATTACCATGATTTTACCCATGTTGGCATTAGAAGCGATCGCCCTCAGTTCTTCTAACCCTCCTATGGCTTTAGCTCTTCCCTTTTTGGGTCATTTAGCTTTAATCTTATTAGCAGCCGCAATTTTATCTTTAGGAATGTTTATTTCTTCGTTAACTGATAGCACAATTTTATCAGCGATATTTACTTTTTTATCTACTTTAGTAATTTTGGTTTTACCAGAATATCTCGCTCAAAGATTCCCGAACACCATAGGCGAATTTATCGGGCATTTTTCATTATTAAAACATTACAACAATCTCATACAAGGCATTTTTGACACTAGCAGTTTAATTCTATTTGCTAGTTATATCTTCTTGGGAATTTTCCTCACTGCTCAATCAATAGATGCTTTTCGTTTTCAACGTCAATAGTGCAAGAAGGCAGGAGGTAAAAGATTGATTTAACTGGGTTTGATAGGGTCTAAATAGATATTTATTTCCGCCATGTTGCAATAGTTATTGGTCATTATTCATTAGTCATTCGTCATGAAAATATTGGGTAATAAATATATTTTAAAGTTTTTATTTTTGCTCGGTCCTTTTTTCCTTATGTTAGGACTAACAGCCGGATTAATATCAGATCAATGGGGTTTAATTCCTCTCATTGCTATTACTACAGGAATTGTTATCATTAGCTTTTGGTTATTCCTCCAAAGTCAAAAAAGCCATTGGTGGCAAAAACGCTCTACCCAAGTGGGAACTAATGCCATAATTGCCACTTGCACCTTATTAATAATATTAGGATTAATTAACTTCTTGGGTACTCGCTACCATCTACGAAGAGATTTTACAGAAACACAATTATTTACCCTTGCCCCTCAAACCCAATTATTAGTAAAAGACTTAAAACAACCTCTAAAAGTTTGGCTGTTTACAAGATTACAATATCCCATAGATAAAGATTTATTAGAAAATTATCGTCGCCAAAATCCCAATTTTGAATTTGAATATGTTGATATTCAAGCCAGACCAGGACTAGCCCAAAAGTTTGAAGTGCAAAGAGAAGGAGACGTTTATTTAGAATTTGATAATAAACGTCAGTTCGTGCAAGCTATTGATGAAGAAATCCGACTGTCAGAAATTAATTTAACCAATCGGATTTTACAAATTACCACTTCTAACGCACCAAAAGTTTATTTTCTGCAAGGTCATGGTGAATATGAATTATCAGCAGATAAAAATGAATTATCTCAAGCTGTCCAAGCTTTAATAGACAAATTCTTGAACGTCTCACCTTTAAATTTAGCCCAAACTTCCCAAATTCCTCAAGATGCTAATGTTATTGTGATTGCTAGACCACAACGCGGACTAATTGAAGGTGAAGTTCAAGCTTTAAAAACATATCTGAATCGAGGTGGTAATTTATTATTAATGATTGACCCCAATACTGAACCTAAACTAGATGATTTATTAAAAGATTGGGGTGTGTTTTTAGATAACCGCTTGGCTGTTGATTTTTCCGGTGAAAGTTTGGGACTTCCTCCTGCTGCTATCTTAATCTCAGAATATGGTCAACATCCTATCACCCAAGATTTTGGTAACAATAATTCTTTATATCGAGTTGCGAGACGTTTAGAAATTAATCCAGTATCCGGTATTGAAGCTACTCCTTTATTGAAAACTAGACCTTTTCCTAATAGTTGGGCTGAAAGTAATTTACAAAGTGAAAAGTTAGAATTTAATGAAGGTGAAGACATCAAAGGATCTTTAATTTTAGGTGCAGCTTTCACCAAAAAATTATCAACAAGTTCTTCCACACCCACAAATACACCAGAAAATCAAACTACTCCCACAACTTCCCCAACTCCCACAACTTCCCCAACTTCTGCAACTTCCCCAACTCCCACACCCACAAATACACCAGAAAATCAAACCACTCCCACAAGTTCCCCAACTCCCACAACTTCCCCAACTTCTGCAAATTCCGCAGCCAAAGAATCACGCTTAGTAGTTATTGGTAACTCAAATTTTGCTATCAATAACTACTTTAATGAAGGCTTAAATAAAGATGTTTTTCTTAACTCTGTCACTTGGCTAAGTCAGTATCAAAGACCTTTATCTATTAGCCCCAAAGAACCCAAAAACCGCCGACTTAATCTATCCAGCACCCAATCTAATTTTTTACGAATTTCGTTGTTTGCTTTCCCCTTAATCGGTTTATTTACATCAATATTTATTTGGTGGAAACGCCGTTAAATCAAAGAAAATCAGGAAGAATATTTACATTATTTCTTCCTCCTGCCCCATTCGACTCCGCTCACGGAACGCCTGCCTCCTGCCTCCTAAAAAGATGAAATTATCAAAAAGCACATTATTTTTAATAGCACTTGCACTCGGTTTGGGCAGTTTTGTTTACTTCTATGAAATTAGAGGTAAATCTGAACGGGAAGAGATAAAAGCCCAACAACAAAAACTATTTTCTTTTAACGCTGAAGATATCCAAGCTTTAAACATCAAAACTCAAAATACAACCTTACAATTAGAACGGCGAAACTCTACCGACAAACCCGAATGGTCAATTAAATCAACCACATTAGAATTAGCTAATGATGCAATAGTTTCATATTTAACTGATTTATTAGTGAAAGGAAAAAGCGAAAGAACTTTATTAGTTTCTGCTAATGAATTAAAAGATTTTGGTTTAGAAAAACCCCAAGCGACTATTGAGATTAAATTAAAAAATGGACAAAACCATCAGGTAATTTTAGGTAATGCCAACTTTAATAATAGTTTCTTATATGCCCAAATTGATCCTAAACCTCAACCCGATGGCAAAATTAATATATTATTAGTGTCTACAGACTTTAAAAATGCTGTAAACCGTGACCTTGCAGAATGGAAAGAAGCAGGAAAAGAAACCCCATCAACACCATTACCAAGCCTTTCTTTACCCACTCCCAGCGATAACCAAAGTACACCAACACCATTACCAAGCACTCCGCTATCTACTCCCAGCGACAACCAAAGTACATCAACACCATTACCAAGCACTCCGCTACCCACTCCCACCAGTAGCCAATAAATAAACTTTGAAATTTTTATGACACAAGCAACAGCAATTTTATTAATTTCTTGCCCCGATCAAAAAGGCTTGGTAGCGAAATTTGCTAACTTTATTTATGCCAATGGTGGTAATATTATTCATGCTGACCAACATACTGATTTTGAAGCGGGGTTATTTTTAACTAGAATAGAGTGGCAATTAGAGGGATTTCACTTAGAGAGAGAATTAATAGGAAAAGCATTTGGAGCGATCGCATCACCACTTAATGCACAATGGGAATTACACTTTTCTGAAAAAATCCCCCGTATAGCCATTTGGGTTAGCCGTCAAGACCATTGTTTATTTGATTTAATTTGGCGACATCGTGCTAAAGAATTTCACGCCGAAATACCCTTAATTATTAGCAACCATCCCCATTTACAACCTGTTGCAGAACAATTCGGAATAGATTATTATCATCTCCCCATCACCAAAGAAAATAAAATCGAACAAGAAGCCAAACAACTAGAATTACTCCATCAATACAATATTGATTTAGTTGTATTGGCCAAATATATGCAAATTATCAGACCCGAATTTATCCAACAATTCCCCCAAATTATTAACATTCATCATTCATTTTTACCTGCATTTATTGGTGCAAATCCCTATCATCGAGCTTTTGAAAGAGGCGTTAAAATCATCGGTGCAACCGCCCATTATGCCACTGCTGACCTAGATGCAGGGCCGATTATTGAACAGGATGTAGTGAGAGTTAGCCACAGAGATGATGTAGAAGATTTAATTAGGAAAGGCAAAGATTTAGAAAGAATAGTATTAGCAAGAGCCGTCAGATTACATCTACAAAATCGCGTCTTAGTCTACAGAAATCGGACAGTAGTATTTGAATAATCATTCTTAAATCCAATCCCTGTGATTAACATCCTGCTTGATGAATAAATTTTCAGGCTAATAGCGAAAGCTAATGTAGAGACGTTCCATGGAACGTCTCTACCAAAATCAGGGCTTTATTGATTGAATGAATTTGTAAGCTTTAGCTTACTTAAACTATGAGCCTCAGAATTTATTCTGAGGCGGTTTTGTTAGTAAAATTATAATAAAATATTTTGAGAGTTAAAGGTAATAGGGTTATGAACGAGAGTATTTTAAAATTACGGTTCATCCAAGATACTGTTCCTGTGCGGTTAGGGAATATAGCAGTACATTTGAACCGCATTAACTCCTGGTTAGAAAATCCAGATAATGGTAATTTGCTTTATAGCATGATTAAAGAAACCCGCTTATTTATTGAATGGACAACACCCGACATGGAAGCGGAACAAGCTACACAACTAAATCACTTAGAACGATATTTGGCTAGATGTTTGGCTGACTGGGATAAAATCTGGAATGATACAGAACAGAAAAACAAGTTATCCGAAGAAGTAAGCAACTGGTCAGAAAAAGTATTACAAATTTCTGGTTTAGAGCAAAAAGTTTTAGAAAGTTAGCACCAATTAAAAATAACTTGACTACAAAATTACCCAAAAACATCATCATATTTGTAGGGACAAGGCATTGCCTTGTCCTTCTAAATTTCATATTTAAACGAGCAATTTTAACTTAATCAGGTTGTTGCCAACCATCCAAAGCCGCAACGAAAATATTAACTAAAGGATTATCTACCAACTCCTTAAAAGCCTCCACACCACCCGCCTTTAAAGCCCCAATAACTCGCGCTTTCAAAGTTGGATTTTGTTCTATTGTTTCCACAGCTTTAGCCACAACCATCATTTTTTCTGCATTAGTTGTAGTCGGATAACTTTGCGCTAATTGTTCTAAAAGCTGTTGAATTTCCTTCGCTGCTTCTGCTAAATTTTGCCTTTGTTCAGGTGCATAATTATGAATGTCACCGCCAATTTGTTGAGCCGTTACCGTATCCGCATCCACAAAACCACTAACAGGAGCATTGAAAGTATTTTGAGAGGCTTTTTTAGGAGATTGAGACATAGTATCACCTTGATTATAATAAGTTTGAGCGTAAAAACTAGGGCGTTCTAATGCCGTAGTAATCATATTTTCTAAACTACGAATGCGGTTATCCTGTTCTTCTATCCGAATTTTGCTTTCTGATAATTCTTTTAATAAATTATTATAAGTAGCAAAATATTCTTGACTTAACTCTGATTTATCGGCTGTGGGTGAGGTTTTAGCACGTAATAATAATTTATCTTCTCCTTTGACTTCAACCGCCGCAATTCTGATTTCTTCATCTGGGTGATTTTCAGCTAATCTTTTAAAAGAGATTGCCACAGCACGGGGGTCTACATTTTGATTGTGATAGAGGTCAAGAGTATCAAAAATTGGTTTAATAAAATCGCCAAAATCCCCATCTTGAAAAATCTCATTTATATTATCTGGTTTACGATAGGGGTCGGGATTTTCCTTTGTTGGAAGACGCATATAAACATATTCACACCGCACACCCTGAAAATTAGTTGATTTAGTAATATTCCAATCTTCAATAAATGCCCCAGTCAGACAAGCCCCTGTAAAATCAGTTCCATCTAATTGAGTTTGTACTAACTTGGCTCTAGATAAATCAGCATCTTGTAAATTAGCTGCACTCAAATCAGTACCAATAAAACTCGCATCTTGTAAATAAGACCCTTGCAAGTTTATACCCCGCAAATCTTCAAGGTCAAAATTTAGATTTTTTCCTTTTTTTGTAATTAGTAGCTTTCGTATTTTTGCTTTTACAAGATAAGTTTTACCAAAACGAGAATAATCAATTTTCTTAACTTGAAACCAACAAGTATGAGTTAAGTTAGCACCTATGAAGTTTGTGTATTTGAGTGTTGAGAAAGTAAAGTTAGCATCTGTTAAATCGGCATTACGAAAACTTGTACCACCCGTATTGATAATAACCGTCTTTAAAGATTCTTCCGCCAAAGCTAATAATAAAGGTATGATACCAGCTTGAACTTTTAATATTGATGTAGATATAATTCCACTTTTAGAGCCAATTAAAGATAGATGTAAAAGTCCTAAAAAACCAAAAATAATTGGTACAATGCCAGCTATAACATTAGATATAGATATAAAACCGATTATAATAAGTGAAATAGCGATAGTTAGAATTAATGCTATGAATCCAGATATGAATAAAACTAAATAGGCAGTTAAAGTAATAACCCAGTTATATCTAGAGGCAACTTTAACTAGAATAATAAATATTAATAAATTTACGACCACTGCTGTATTTATGCTTCCCGATAATGCTGATAAAACCAATGAAGATATTACTAATGCTGCATCAATTACCCAGTGCCGTTGTAGTCCGGCTTGAGCATAACTGAAGTTTGCCCCCTTTAAAATAGCGTTGGTAAAATTTGCACCCCGAATATCAGCGCCACTAAAGTTTGCACCTGTGAGGTTTTGACCTTTAAAATCACGACCCCGGAGATTTTGCCCAGAAAAGTCTTGAGGCATAAAACCGCAATAAAAATGTGGTATTTTGCACTTGGTTACACATTCAGTATGCAGTTTTCTTGCAAATTCAGCAACATTATTTCAATACCTGCCCATATTTCGTTCTACCGTCACCTAAAGCACAGGAACAGAGAACCCCTTTATCAGTAATTTCTACATCAGAACTTCAAAGTTGGTGTTCCTAACACGAAAGTCCGAGCTCAGAACTCGGAACTTCGACCCTAAAGCTCGGAACTTTGACTCCAACAGGTCGAAAGGTTCACCTTTTAGCTCGACACTTCATTCTCGTACCATTTTACTTTAATAATGATACAAATACTCTCAAGAGGACATGGCACTGCCATGTCCCTACACTCAATCTATAAGTATCATCGCTTTTGGGAAATGGTATCAACGGTCAAATGTTCCACCCTAAAAGTCGAATGCTCCACCTGAGAGGTACTTGTGATCATGAAATATTTATCAAAACATTGCTAAAACAACTTAAAATTATTTATATAGATTCTGGATTAAAAAATAAATGATGAGCGAATTAACAAACCTTAAACAAGAATTAATTAACCTTTCCGCATCTACTGATATTGGCTTTAATCTCACACCGGAAATTAAGGAGAGAATCGAGAAATTAGCCGCAGAGGTGGAAGCGCTTAACCCTACTCCTGAACCGACAAAAACATAGAATTAATAGCGGGACGGTGGAGGCTTTTATATAGTACCTTTGGTTTGGAAAAAGAAACAACTTTAGCACGTCTATCTTTTGGTAAATTGCCAAATGTATCAATTGATGTTAAAGGAATTTTTCAAGAAATTTCCCTGACAAATCAGCAATATAATAATTTAATTGAATTTAACTCTCATTCTGGTTTACCGGGAATTGTGGTAGTTAATGCGCGTTACACTATTACAGATGCAAAACGGCTAACTATTGATTTTTTAGCCACTTCTGTAAAAAGTGCAAATCATGATTTATCAGATGTTGATTTTCGTGCGGCTTTGGGTGTGGAAACAGATGCGGTTTTAGAATCTCAACTAGAATTTAATGGTTGGTCAGATGTGACTTATTTAGATGATAATTTGCGTTTAATGCGGGGAAATGCCAATAATTTGTATGTGCTATTACGGGAAAGTTAAAGTTTAGATTTAGTGATGCTGTCAGAAAATTAGATAAAGGTGTTGCATAATTGCGGGATGAAATTGTAAAGTTCAATATTGAAAACCTTTGTCTTTGTGCCTTTGCGCCTACCGCAAGCGGAACGCCTGACGGCGAATGCGTGAGACAAAAAACATCCCACCAATCAGCAACGCCA
>DATGXB010000126.1:0-15362 GCA_035299225.1 Nostocaceae cyanobacterium
CCTTACCATCTACTGCCAGCATTTCTCCCGGTAAGGGTTGAAGATGAAAGAATCTGGCTAATCTTTCTGAGTATTCTTGGTAATTTGTTTGTAGCAAGACACGCCGAATCGTGCTGTATGATGGTAATCTTTTCTTTTCGAGCGCAAATAAACTTATTAATTCATCTTTATATGCTGTCAACCAGTCTCCTATAGCCAAAAACCCCCGATTTCCCGCCACTATAGCCAGAGTAAATAAAGCTAGACACAGTGCTTTTTCATGCCTTTGTCCGGCTGTTCTTCTTAGGTCTGGTAAGTCTGTGAATACTTCTAAAATTGCTATTTCTGACATTTCTCTTGCTCATAGATGCCCTGGTCTATCTACCATATTACCCTTTTTTCTAGAATGAAATAGCCCTGAGAAAATACTTCCGATACACAGAGAATAGTATTTTGTAAATCTTCCTGTTTTAAGACTTGATAAATAATATTGTTTTGCATTAATATCATACTCCTGGTTTGATAATTTAGCGAGCAGTATAAATTTATAAACTTGGCTTTTCAGCATTGCATTTCCTAACTATAACAATTAAAAAGCGTTACTGACATCATAGGAGAAAATCAGCAACGCTTAACCACTGGGTATTAAGCACCCAGTAATTAATATTTAAACCGCCTCTGTGTTTTTTTCTCCGGTACGAATACGGATGATTTGCTCTACAGGAGAGATAAATATCTTACCATCACCGATTTCACCAGTACGGGCAGCAGAAATAATCTTATCTACTACCATATCTACTTGATGGTCTTCGACAACAATTTCCACCTTTAGCTTTTGTAAAAACTCTACAGTATACTCTGAACCGCGATAACGTTCAGTTTGTCCCTTTTGTCGGCCAAAACCCCGTACCTCAGAAACCGTCATTCCGACGATTCCCGCATTAACTAAGGCAATTTTTACTTCGTCCAACTTAAATGGACGAATAATAGCTTCTACTTTTTTCATTTGTTTAATGCCAAAATTCTAGTAGCGTCGTTTATATATCTAACCAGATTCCTTGTCTCAGGCTGTAACTATCGCCATACTTGTTTAAGGGGCTGTTTCGTTTTCCTGACACATATCAGCAAAAATAACTTGTGTGATAGGTTAATAACTATGATTTATCTAGGTTAACGTGTTGGAGACTGAAAGAAAGGACGTACAAAGAAATACCCAGCACTAAAACCAGTCAATATAATTACTAAAATCATGATAATTAACCACCAACCACTGAGTTCTTTTAGTTCTGACGCTGGGGCTGGATAATAGCGTACCTCTTCTTCTTCTAAATAAGTAGTTTCATAGGCCGATTCGGGCATTGTGTAAGCTATTTCTGTAATTGGTTCAAGATAAAATTCTTCCCGTCGTCGTTGCTTTGGTGGTGCTTTAGGGGGACGGGGACGGGGTGCGGCTGAACGTTGGGGAGGTTTAGGGGTGTTTTTGACTTCAGTTGTGGGACGGGGTTCTTGGGGTGTATTTCTGACCTCTACAGACGGTTGGGTTTGTGGGGGTGTCTGGTTTGCCTCTGGTTGGGGACGGGGTTTAGGTGGTATGTAAGGTATAGAGGATGAGTCTGCTAACTTTTGCAGTTGCTCAACAGCTAAGGCAACTCTAGCAATTTCATGGCGCAAGAGTTGATTTTCCTGGGCTAATTTTTGATTATGGGCGGTAACTGTATCTAATTTAGCTTGTACTGCTTGGAGTTCTGTGGCTAATTCCCGGTAGACGTGCAAGGGTACAGAGGGAGAATAACCCGGTGGGGGTGGTGTTTGACCATAACTTGTGGATGTTCGCATTGGTGGATTTGTATAAATATTAATTTAGTAAAATGGGGATTTGTGCGGGGTGTGGGTGTGGAGTGCTGGGTGCGGAGTAAAGATATTTTAATCTCCCCTTCTCCCTGCTCCCTGCCTCTTCCCTTCTGCCTCAATTGGTTTTACCACTTTTTTGCAATAATGGGAAAAAGTGTCCTACAGGCCCTTGTCCTTTGCCAATATCGAGAGAATAGGTTAAGGCAGTGGTAACATATTCTTTGGCTTTTTGGGTGGCATTCCAAAGGTTTTCACCTAATGCTAAGTTAGAGGCGATCGCAGCTGATAATGTACAACCCGTCCCATGCGTATTTTTTGTCTCTATTTGTTTGGTTGTCAAGGTTTCTAATTTTTCCCCATCAAACCACACGTCAACACCACGCAGGTTTCCGGCCATTCCTCCACCTTTAACTAAAACGGCTTTAGCTCCCAAGTTTTCATGGATAATCTTAGCTGCTGTTTGCATATCCTCTAGAGAATTAATCTCTAAACCGCTAAAAATTTGAGCTTCGTAGCGGTTGGGTGTAATTATAGCCGCTAAAGGTACTAATTCTTGGCGGAGGGTTTGTATTGCTGCATTATCAATCAACTGTGCCCCAGTCCGTGATACCATCACAGGATCAACAACTAAGTTAGCAATTTGTAAAGTTTTGATTTGTTGGGCTACAGCCAAAATAATTTCTTGATTTAGTAACATTCCGGTTTTAGCAGCCTGTACACCAATATCCTCTACTACGGCCTGAATTTGGGCTATAACTGCCTCTGGTGGCATCGCATCAACCCGTGTTACTCCTAATGTGTTTTGTGCGGTAATACAAGTAATAGCACTTGTGCCATGTACGCAGTGAAAGGCATAAGTACGTAAATCAGATTGTATGCCTGCACCCCCACCACTATCTGAACCAGCAATAGTTAAAGCTACAGGTACGGTTTTTTTGCTCATCATTGAATTTTATTTAAGGAATTTATTAATAATGTTTATTTGAAGGAGTATTAAGCTTTAATAATATCATATTCTCGTATTAACAATAGAAATGTTACTTATGATATTAGAGAGTTTAAGTAGTGCTGAGGACTAAGTGAAATTAAATTAGTTTGTTGACAAAGAAATTACCCAATTCAATTAGCATCTTTGTACTCAGCACTCTTTATGGTCTGACTGAAATTACAGAGCAAAGGGATACTACATAATTAATTTCTATAGTCTACACCTTTGGGTGTAAATTTAACGTTCTCCTGGTTTTTCAATTGTTTCAATTACCGCTAAACCTATCCCAGATCCGCCAATTAGCAAAAGTGCTGATAGCAGATAGGCATTTGTAATCATTCGGAGGGCTTCGTCAAAAAATATATAGGTGGTCATTATTTCACCTGTTGAACTCTATGCGGAGCTAGTAATATTTCCATTCTTCACACTGAAAAAGCTGAATTACGCTTTTTTATTACTAGCAATAGCATCTTAACAAAACTTTAGCTATTTCAAAAGATGATGACAAAAAATTTCTGACAAATATTTGATGAAATTTAACTAAATTTAGTACAATAAGGTACAGAAATTTACTGATGGTAGTTTTTTTTGCAATACAAGTACAATTTGAGCTAAAATATTTAGTCAGCTAAATCACCGATAGCCTCAGAAAATTTATGGAATTGTTAAATTTAGAGATATCTACACCCCATTTATTAATTAAACCGATTGACCCTGAATATCTAGAAGTGATTTTTCAAGAATTTACTCCAGAGGTTGCTACTTATTTATATCATACCCCTACGGGAAAAATTACCGATACTGAAATTTTTATTAATAAATCTGTTCTCGATATGGAAAAGGGAGATCATTTAGTGGTTGTGATTCTTAGGAAAGATTCGCAAGAATTTCTTGGTTGTAGTGGGATTAATGATATTAAAACTAAATATCCACAAACAGGGCTTTGGTTAAAAAAATCAGTTCATGGTCAAGGTTACGGCACGGAAACAATTACAGCACTGAAAAAATGGGCTGATCAAAATCTGGATTATGAGTATTTAAGATATCCTGTAGATCAGGCAAATATAGCCAGTCGTAGGATTCCTGAAAAGTTAGGTGGTTATATTGTTAAGGAATATGATCATACTAATTTAGCGGGTAGGGTTTTAAATATACTTGAGTATGGGATTCCTAAAAATTAATAGATGACTCCTGTTTGATTGTTGAAAAATGGTTAGGTGGGCATTTCCTACAATTTTCTGCTTCTATTCAGTGTTTTGCTTAAAAATACCCACCCTACAAATACTATTATTTTAAACAAGGTTCGATAGTGGCATTAACTGACTGAGAAAGGGAGGGTAAATCATAACCACCTTCTAAACCAAATAATATTTTACGAGTGATGGTGAGACAATATTTAGTAAATAAACTAAAATCTGATGGTTGTAAATTTACACTAGCTAAAGGGTCGTCTGCATTACAATCATAACCAGCACTGACGATGAGTAAATCTGGTTGAAAGTTGGTTAAAAATGGTATAATTTTCTTTTCCCAAAGTGGTTGATAAATTGTGATATCACTACCAGGAATTACTGGTAAATTGAGAACATTCTGATAAAATCCGGTTTCGGAAACTCTACCGGTACCGGGATAAGCTGGGTATTGATGGAGGGAACAATAAGCAATATTGGGATGAGTTTCTACTATTTCTTGAGTCCCGTTTCCGTGATGTACATCCCAGTCAACTATAGCTACTCGGTTAATGTTGGGTTGGGCTAAACTATATAAAGCCGCTATTGCTGCATTGGAAAATAAACAAAATCCCATTCCTGTTTTACTTTCCGCATGGTGTCCGGGTGGACGTGCTAAGACGAAAGCGGGGTTATTAGTGGTTAGTACGGTATCTACTCCATCTATCCAAGCGCTGACGGCTAATAAGGCTATATCATAACTACGGGGGGAAATGGGGGTATCTCCATCTAAACGGCCACCACCATGAGATGCGATCGCCTGAACTTTGTGGATATAATCAAGACTATGGGCAGATTCTAACCAAAATTTTAGATCAGGTTTGGCATTTGGGGAAGTAGGCGATCGCCATTCGATTTGATCCGCAAAACTCGCAGCTTGTAAACCTTTCACAATAGCAGTTAATCTCGCTGGCTTTTCTGGATGAAATCTTCCTGTGTCATGTTCTAAAAACTCCTTGGAGTAGATAACTGGAAACATACAATCAAACAGCGTTTATAGTTAAAATAATTCTAACCTGTTTGTTCTGTATTAAATCCAGTCAAGATATCACTAGGTTCATCCAACATTTCTGGAACTAAAGCCGGATTTCCCCGTTTTTCTGCGGCTGTTTGTTGTCTAATCACATCTTCCATTTTTGGTGGATGTTTAATCATATCTAGTAACTCTGGACTAAGTTGGGATGCGTCACCTTCTGGATTTGTTTTTTCTGCTTGATTTGGTGTAGTTTCTTTGGTCATAACTTTTCCTACAAGTCTATACACCCAGGTTAAAAATTTTGTTGTAGCACTGTAACCTATCTCAAGACTTAGATTTTTTGATATTATTAAAATCTAATATTCAAACGCAGATGGACGCAGATGGACGCAGATATTAAATAATAAATTCTGATGTTAAATTAGTTTCAACGTTCCTGTTCCCTGCTGTATTTACCAAGAACCTAAAAAGCGCCATTCTTCTTTGTCGTCTGAGTTGGTTTCTATTTCTGGTTGTTGACTAAGGTTTGGCTGATTTGGGTTTTGTAGTAAATGTTCATATTCACCAGAGTCAACCCATTTTAATAATTCACCAGCCCGCATGACTGACCAAGATAGGTTATATTCTGTATAGCTGAATATTTTAGTTAATTTGTCTAGATTATCTAAATTATTGGCTGTAAATTCACGGGATTGGGTGATAAAATCATCTATAACATTATCGGTTAAATATTCTTCAGGTAAACCGGCAATTTTCATCAGTGAAGTTATGGCTATATCTATATCTTGACAAGCTAATAAGCCGACGCGATCTGAGGTTAATTTTGCCATCATTACCCAGTTATATAATGCTAATTCTAAACCACCAGCCAATAAACCGCCAAAACCTAATGTACTATTACTAATCAGGGTTTTTAAGTTAGGCATGACATTGGCTATTTGATGATAAATTATATGTTGGCTTTTGATTTTGGCTATTTCATAACCTAAAATGTATACTAATTCATGGGAGTTTAGCCATTCCATTGCATCTAAGTTAATGCCAATGAGGGGCTTTTCAACTCCAATTACATAAGTTTTAATATGTCCTGTCCCACGAAATAAATAATAATCTGGTAATGTTTTGACATCTAAAATTTCGCAAGCTTCTACCAAAGCATGATATAATTTAGGAAAGTTTTTTTCTGTAATTTTGATTTCGCTACTTAGGCTTTGTAATCTTAAAAGTCGGTCAATGCCATATTCATTAATTTTCTTTAATAAGGGTGATACACCGGGCATTTTTTTTAATGCGGCTAAGGCTTGACGGTCAAATGGGTGTTCATAAGCTGAAGATTGCAACCCGGTTAATGTGATTTTGGTCATAGATTATTTCCTGTTTTCATGGATTAATTGTTTTTAAAAATACACACAAGGTGGTCATTTTTTAACATATTCCCTTTTGTTGATAATTTTACCAAATATCTATACCAGTATTTGCAAACAAACAAAAGTCTATACCTGTATTTTTTAAAGCATGATGTCCGGGGGGAGGGGAAAGGACAAAGAAGGGAACTTTTTGGGCTAAAACTTGATCTACACCATCTAACCAAGCACTAAGGGGAGAGATAATTGTATCATTGTAGAAGTTTCCGCCATCTTGTCTCGCTATTACTTGTAGTTGAGAAATATAATCTAAAGAGTGGAGTTGTTGGAGAAAAAATTGTAAATTTCTGGCTGTGGTTGGTGTGGGTGATAACCATGTAATTTTATCAGCAAATTTGGCTGTTTTTAAAGCATTGACAACTGCTGTGAGTCTCTCCGGTTTTTCTGGATAGCGATATCCGGTATTATGTTCTAGAAATTGGGCAAAACAAATAATTGGCAACATGGTGAAAAAATAGCAATTAAAAATTAAGAATTAAAAATGAAAAACCTGGATACATATAATTATTAAACTTTGGTAAAACCAAGATATAAAAGGCTTTTGGTGATAAATGCCTTGGTTTTTTGAAGTTGATATAGATGAGATTAAACTTGGAAGACTTCTTGGATAATAGATGGTTTTTTTGATTAAAAATAATTAACTGTTTTCTGTGTAAATTAGCAAGGATAAAGATTTCTTTTTCTAGCTATTGTCTTATCTTACCTATCACCTATTTTTTTAGTGGAGATTTGGACAATCAAAAGCATCTATATATGTTAGAATTGTATCAAAATATGGCAAATATTCAAGAGCAATTTGACATAATTTTGCATTTTGTCAACCTCAAAGGTTAAAATCTACGTTTTTTGGAGTTTATGAAGTTATGACAACCTCACAGGAGAGGATTATCCCTACAGATTTACGGCAGGAAATGTCGCAATCTTATCTGGAATACGCAATGAGCGTAATAGTAGGGCGGGCATTACCAGATGCCAGGGATGGTCTAAAACCTGTGCATCGTCGTATTCTCTACGCTATGCACGAGCTAGGTTTAACACACGATCGCCCTTTTCGTAAATGTGCGCGTGTTGTCGGGGAAGTATTGGGTAAATATCATCCTCATGGTGACACGGCGGTGTATGATGCCTTGGTGCGGATGGCGCAAGATTTCTCGATGCGATCGCCTCTGATTAACGGACATGGTAACTTTGGTTCAGTGGATAATGATCCGCCGGCGGCGATGCGTTACACAGAATGTCGCTTGCAGGCTTTAACCAGTGCGGCGATGCTGCATGATATTGAAGCCGAAACAGTTGATTTTATTGATAATTTCGACGGTTCACAACAAGAACCCACAGTTTTACCCTCCCGTATCCCCCAATTACTATTAAACGGTTCATCAGGCATTGCGGTGGGGATGGCGACGAATATTCCCCCCCATAACTTAGGAGAATTAATTGATGGGTTAGTAGAACTAATTCACAACCCGGAAATTACGGATTTACAGTTAATGCAGTATATCCACGGGCCGGACTTTCCCACCGGGGCGCAAATTTTAGGAACATCTGCCATTAAAGAAGCCTACACCACAGGCCGGGGTTCAATTACCATGCGGGGTGTAGCAAATATCGAAACCATCGAACAACGCAACCGCCCGGAAAGAGAAGCAATAATTATTACCGAGTTACCTTACCAAACCAACAAAGCCGCATTAATTGAAAAAATTGCCGAGTTGGTAAATGATAAAAGAATAGAAGGGATAGCAGATATTCGGGACGAAAGCGATCGCGACGGAATGCGAATCGTGATTGAATTAAAACGGGATGCTTACCCCAGAGTCGTTTTAAATAACCTTTATAAACAAACACCCCTGCAAGCTAACTTTGGGGCCAATATGTTGGCCTTAGTCAACGGTGAACCCCAAACCCTAGCCTTAAAGCAGTTTTTAAAGGTGTTCTTAGACTTCCGTATTGAGTGCATCGAACGCCGCACCCGTTACGAATTACGCAAAGCCGAAGAAAGGGATCATATTCTCCAAGGCTTATTAATTGCCTTAAGCCAACTTGATGCTATTATTAGCTTAATCCGTCACGCCTCCGACGCACCCACCGCCAAAGGTGAATTAATTACCAATTATGGACTTTCGGAAGTACAAGCCGATGCCATCTTGCAAATGCAACTGCGGCGATTAACAGCCTTAGAAGCGGATAAAATTCGCCAAGAACACGAAAGCTTACAGGAACAAATCGCCGATTTACGGGATATTTTAGCCCGACGGGACAGGGTTCTGCAAATCATTGAAACCGAAGTTACCCAAATCAAAACTAATTTTGCCACCCCCAGACGCACAGTTATCACCCACGCCGAAGGGGACATAGACGTAGAAGATTTAATTGCTAACGAAAAAGCAATCATTCTTGTTACAGAACAAGGTTACATCAAACGAATGCCCGTCAATACCTTTGAATCACAAAACCGGGCTACTAGGGGGAAAGCTGCGGCTAAAGTCAAAGATGATGATACTGTAGAACACTTTTTGACCTGCTGTGATCATGATAGCGTTTTATTTTTTAGCGATCGCGGCGTGGTCTACTGTCTCAAAGCCTATCAGATTCCCGTGAGTTCTCGCACCAGTCGCGGAACTCCCATTGTGCAAATGTTACCCATTCCCAAAGAGGAAAAAATTACCTCCATTGTCCCCGTTTCAGAATTTAGCAGTGAAGAATATTTAGTCATGTTGACTAAAGGCGGTTACATCAAAAAAACCGAATTATCAGCCTTTAGTAACATTCGCGCTAACGGTTTAATCGCCATTTCCTTAGAAGAAGGTGATCACCTGCGTTGGGTAAGAAGGGCTAGAGTAGAAGATAGCGTGATTATCGGTTCTTGCCAAGGTATTGCCATCCATTTCCGTTGTAACCATGAACAATTACGACCATTAGGACGGGCTACCCGTGGTGTAAAATCCATGAAATTAAAACAAGGTAACGAACTAGTGGGAATGGATATTTTACCGGCGGCCATTCTCAACACCCTGAAAGAAATTGACGAAACAGAAGGGGAAGAAACAGAAACCGCCGTCGAAACTGCCGTAGAAATAGCCGCCGAAACTGCCGAAGAAAATGGCGAAGTTACAGGTAACGGTAGTGTGGGACCTTGGGTATTAGTCATTACCACTGGCGGTTATGGAAAACGGGTGCCTGTCTCCCAATTCCGCCTACAAAAACGCGCCGGACAAGGTACAATGGCCACCAAGTTCAAAAACCGCAAAACCAAAGATCAATTAGCCACCTTACACATCGTCAACAACGACGACGAAATTATGATGGTGACAAATCGGGGGATAATGATCAGGCAATCTGTCAACGCTATTTCTGTACAATCTCGTTCAGCTACGGGTGTAAGAGTACAGCGTTTAGATGAAGATGATGCTATTACTGGTGTAGCCATAGTTCCCGCCGATGCCAATACCGACGAAGCTGAATAAAGGAAAATACCGACCTTATCTAATTTCTCTTATCAGTGGGCTTTGCATGGGGCTAACCGTAGCCCCGGTAAATGCCTGGTTTCTAGCTTGGTTTGCCCTAGCCCCCCTGTGGGTGTTAATAGTCCAAGCCAGCGAAAAATCAGGAAAAACAAAGCCCAAATTTTTACTACTGCCATTCCTTTGGGCGATCGCTTATCATGGATTAGCCCTATTTTGGATTACTGGTATTCATCCTATGGACTGGTTAGGCGTACCTTGGTTAGCCAGTCTGAGTATCGCCGCCTTTTGTTTAGGGTTTATTAGTGCCTGGGGTGGTTTATTAGTCTGTGTTTGGGCTAATTTATGGGTGAGGTTGCATCAGTCCCAACCGGCGTTAAGGGTGTTGTTGGGTGTAGCCTTGTGGTGTGGTTTAGAACACTTATGGAGTTTAGGATCTTTATGGTGGACATCCCTTTCCTATACCCAGTCACCCCATAATTTAGTCATATTACATTTAGGGCAAATTTCCGGACCCAGTGCAGTCACCGCAGTAATTGTGGCCGTCAATGGATTAATTGCCGAAGCTTGGTTAAAATGGAGAGAAAAAGCCAGAGTAAAATGGAGTGCGATCGCTCTGTCTTTATTCATCATCTCCCATTTTATCGGTTTTAGCTTATATATTCGCCCCCTCAACCAAACCGCCGACACCGCCTTAAAAGTCGGCATCATCCAAGGTAACATTCCCAACCCCATCAAACTCAAACCCGAAGGCTTCCGCCGCGCCCTGCAAAATTATACCCAAGGCTATTTAACTTTAGCAAATCAAAATATCGCCGCAGTCCTCACCCCAGAAGGCGCATTACCAATATATTCCAGCAACTTAAATCAAACCCCCCTACTAGCCGCAATTCAAGAAAAAGGCATAATTACTTGGCTCGGTGCTTACGGAGAAAAAGGTAAAAGTTACACCAACAGCCTCTTTACAATCACTGGTAACGGGGAAATAGTCAGCCGTTATGATAAATTTAAGTTAGTGCCTTTAGGGGAATTTATTCCCTTTGAAGAAATTTTAGGCAAAATCATTCAACGGTTATCACCTTTAGACGCACATTTAGCCGCCGGCGAAACCAACCAAACCTTTGATACTCCCTTGGGACGTGCCATAGTCGGGATATGTTACGAGTCAGCCTTTGCAGAAATTTTCCGCCAACAAGCCGCCGCCGGTGGGGAATTTATTCTCAGCGCTGCCAATGATGCCCATTATGCCGAATCCATGCCAGCCCAACATCATGCCCAGGATATCATGAGAGCAATTGAAACCGATAGATGGGCAGTCAGAGCGACCAATACAGGTTATTCCGCCTTTGTCAACCCCCACGGCCAAACTATTTGGATATCGGGACATAATACTTATGAAACCCATGCTGAAACTATTTATCCCCAAACCACCAAAACCTTATATGTGCGTTGGGGTGACTGGTTGCTGCCATTATTGTTGGGTTTGAGTGGTGTTGGTTGGGTGTTTGTGAAGTTGGAAAGAAATAAAGGGGTGCAATAGGGGAAATGCAGAAATACTTGAAAGTGTTAAGATTTTTTTGGAGTGCGGCGATCGCCTCCGAAATGGAATATAGAATTAACTTTATACTCTCTGCCCTCAGTAGCATTGGCAACTTAGCCGGCAGCATCTTCGGATTATCTCTATTTTACCGTACAGGTTATAACTTTGCTGGTTGGTCTTGGGACTCAGCCTTAATTGTTTTAGGAGTTTTCACCCTACTACAAGGGTTTACAGAAACCTTCCTCGCACCTAATTTAAACCGCATCGTTCGTCATGTCCAAGAAGGAACTTTAGATTTTATCCTCCTCAAACCTATTCAAAGTCAATTTTGGTTATCTACTCACACCCTTTCCCTGTGGGGAATAAACGACTTAATTTTTGGTATTGCTATCATTATTTATGCAGGTTCACGCTTAGGCTTAAATTTAGGTAATTATCTCCTGGGTTTATTACCTTTAATGTGCAGCATAGTAATTCTTTATAGCCTCTGGTTTATGTTAGGTTCAACCACCATTTGGTTTGTCAAAATCTACAATATTACCGAAGTTTTGCGGGGTTTATTAGAAGCCGGTAGATATCCAATTGTAGCTTATCCAGCCGTTTACCGTTTCTTTTTTACCTTCATCGTTCCCGTAGCCTTTTTAACGACCATTCCCTCGCAAATTATCCTGGGACAAACTCAACCAACTTGGTTATTAAGCACAATATTTTTAGCCGTGTTTTTATTTGTTATTTCTACTCAATTTTGGCGTTTTGCCTTGCGGTTTTACACCAGCGCATCTAGTTAAAATTCTGCAATTATACTTGAGAGTTTAAAATGTTAAAATACTAATATAGGAATCCTAAATAACTGATGAAAAAATTTAAGTATGTGTAGGGTGAGCATTTTTTGGTAAAACACTGAATAAAAACGGAAAATTTTAGGAAATGCCCACCTCAGTATTTTTCAAAAATTAAACATAAATCCTATAAATCAATTTTTCGTAGAGGTTGAGCATTGCTAAACCCTCCCCTGAATTTGTATCATGGTTAAAGTCTAACCGTTTCACATCAGTTTGAGAATTGCTATAGTAATTTTATAGTATATTTCTGTTCCCTGCACCGCCTGTTCCCTTCTGTAGTAATTCAGGAGATGAAAAAATGACCATATCTGCTGAAAAAAAATCTCATCCTCATCTTTTAACTATTCCCCCCCTAGAAAACGGCGACAAACTCACACGTCTTGAGTTTGAACGGCGTTATCATGCTATGCCAAATCTCAAAAAAGCAGAATTAATTGAAGGAGTTGTGTACGTGGCATCCCCAGTAAGAATTAAAAGTCATGGTGAACCCCATGCTTACATTATGGCTTGGTTAGGAGTTTATAAAGCAGCTACACCAGGTGTAGGTTTGGCTGATAATGCCACAGTGCTAATAGATGCTGATAATGAACCACAACCGGATGCTTTATTAAGAATTGAAACAGGCGGACAATCAACCATTAATGAGGATGATTATGTAGAAGGTACACCAGAATTAATTGTCGAAATTGCTGCTTCTAGTGCTTCCTATGATTTACATGAAAAACTTAAAGTTTATCGTCGTAATCAAGTTCAAGAATATTTAATCTGGCGAATTTATGACCATCAATTTGATTGGTTTATATTACAACAAGGCGAGTATATTCAACTTGCACCAAATCCAGATCATATAATTTGCTCACAAATATTTCCCGGTTTATGGTTAGATAAATCAGCATTATTAGCCGGAGATTTAGGTAAAGTATTAGCCGTTTTACAACAAGGTTTAGCCAGTCAAGAACATCAAGATTTTATCAGCAAATTATCTAATGATTACCAATGATCATCAAAAGCAAAATTTCTAATATGACATCTGTAAATCCTGATGCTGACAAAATAATCAACCAACAGCAAAACCTGTATATGGTCTAATTAAAGGTTCATGAAAAGCTAAAACAATATCTTCTTTCGGTACTCCTAATTTAACTAACTCATCTGCTATACCAATCTCAGTTCCATCATGTTGTATCCAAATCTTTTCATTTTTAATATCCAAATGCAAAACACAGCCATAAGTACGTCGTCTATTTTTCCAACCAACATACACCAATTGATAATGGTCATGAAGCAAATCACATATAACTTGTTTTTCGATTTCAGAATCTGCCGAACCTGGTTGGGCATATTCCGTTAGTAATTGTTGGATATAAGCTCGATATTGTTCTAATTTATCCATCTTACAATTACCTCATTTATTGGATCATAAACAATAATTTTAAGTCGAGAACGTTGCAACACCATTTGAATAAATGGTAAAGTAAAAAAACTTTGATAAGTTCCCAAAGGAACAGCTAAATATAAAATTCGCTCTGGTTCTTTTATTTCAAGAGCAATCTGATAATTGAAACATTGACCAACTGCTGTATGAAATTGGGAAATATTGGATGTTCCAACAAAACTCTTAATCTCAACTGCTATCTTTTCTCCTCCTCTTTCGGCTGCCAAAATCCGATCTGCACCTAAATCAATGTACATTTGAACACCACCGATTTCCATTTCGAGAGGATCATCTGTAATCACCCAACCTTCTTTTTCTAACCCTATCCTAACAGCATTATGAAAAATATCTTTAGCAGCCATTAACTTAATTAACTTAATAAAAATTAGAATTTTTACCCATCATTATCACACCAATCATAACACAAAAAACCATGCTAGACTTAATTGACATCCCCGGAATACCCCAAATTTGGACACGCACAAAAGGCAACCCCCAGATTAAAATTGAAGTAGAAAAAAGTCCTTTTTGTCGGATTAATAGTGATTGTTGGGATGTGAAGTTAAAGTTTTTTGACCCGGAAAATGGACGCAGGGCTAGGAAAGTGTATCTGTTTACTATTGACGTGAGCGATCGCATTCCTGTAACTTTAGGCCAAATTCGCTCTTGGTCTGTACCAAAATAAGCTTCTTTAATTCGTCATAGCAAACAAACCAAAAATATAAAGAGAGGTTCACACTACTAAATAATTTTGGTACTCCTTCTAATAAAATGGGTTTACTATCACCACTTAAATGCAAAGAATCAACATAAACGGCTGTAAATAATAAACCCAATGCAGTAAATAGTAAAAAATAAGGTGTTGATTTAATTTGCTGCCGGAAAGTCACACCGTAATAAATCGCTACAAGAGTACCGCAAAAAACAGTCACTAATTTAGGAATATTTAAGTAATATAAAATAATATGAATTCGGTAAAATTGATTAATTAAAAATCCTGTAGTTAAAAGTGCCGAAAACAGAATAAATTGATTATTTTTATTATGGGTTTGAATGGTTCGCAATAAGAAATAACTAAAGGTACAAACCACAGGCGGAATACAGCATAAAATTTGGAAAGCATGAGTTAATAAACTCTCACCCCAATATTGAGGTGCAGGAGGAGGAAGAAATAAACCACCCACAGAAGGGCTGAAAATTTTAGCCAGAAGAATTACAGTAAAAACGAAGATTAAAAATAAACTGTTGAGAGCAAAAGTAGATAGATAAATTCGCATTTATAGCATTTCTCCGAAGAAGCGTTTACAAGTGATTTAGAGTTGCTATACTAATTCAGGATTTATGGCAATGACGAAATCAACTTTTATCTACATACAGCAGGGAACAGGGAACAGGGAACAGGGAACAGGGAACAGGGAACAGGGTTGAAAGTCTCTTTGTATAAGGGTTCGTCCCAAAAATTTGTACCTCATTTACCTGAAACGGGCTGTAAATAAAAAAATTAATTCCGTAAAAAAATATTTTCTGAAGTCAATAGGCAATAGGCAATAGGCAATAGGCAATAGGAAAATTATTTTTATATTCTTTTTTCCCCCCTGCCCCCCTGCCCCCCTGCCTTCTGCCTTCTGCCTCCT
>DATGXB010000127.1:0-20536 GCA_035299225.1 Nostocaceae cyanobacterium
GGGGCAGGGGGCAGGGGGGAAATAAAGAATAACTTCCCCTAATTCCCTAATTCCCTATTGCCTGTTCCCTGTTCCCTGTTCCCTGTTCCCTGTTCCCAATTTTTAGGAGTTTTGAAAAATGACAGAAACATTATTAGCCGCTTTATTTGTGTTTGTTTTGGCATCTTTTACGGGGTTTGAGGTGATTAACAAAGTTCCTCCCACCTTGCACACCCCGTTAATGTCCGGTTCTAACGCCATTTCTGGGATTGCCGTGATTGGGGCAATTTTAGCAGCAGGTGAAAGAAACACAGATTTATCAGTAATTCTCGGATTAATTGCCGTAATTTTAGCCACCGTTAACGTTATTGGCGGGTTCTTAGTTACAGACAGAATGTTGCAAATGTTCAAGAAAAAGGAGATTAAGGCGTGAGCGATTTTCTACCCACTGGTATACAGTTAACATACCTAGTTGCCGCCACCTTATTTATTTTAGGTTTGAAAAAATTAGGTTCTCCAGCTACAGCCCGGAATGGTAATGTGATTGCGGCGGTAGGGATGCTACTAGCGATTGTTGCCACAATGCTAGACCAGCACGTTTTGAATTATGAGATGATTTTGATTGGTTTAGTGATTGGGAGTATTTTGGGAGCGATCGCCGCTTACAAAGTGCAAATGACAGAAATGCCCCAAATGGTCGGTTTACTCAATGGTTTTGGCGGTGCAGCCTCTGCATTAGTAGCCGTAGCCGAATTTTGGCGGTTTTACAGTCATTCTCAACCCATCCCCTTAGATGCAAACATTTCCATTCTCTTAGATATCTTTATTGGTGGCATCACCTTCACAGGTAGCGTTCTCGCCTTTGCCAAACTGCAAGGATTAATAAGCGGTTCACCCATTACCTTCCCTTTTCAACAACCATTTAACCTATCTTTATTAGCCATTTACATTGTCGGAAGCGGCTATTTAATCATCTCTTCCCATAACTTACCAGCATTTATCGCCGTTCTCACCGTTTCCCTAATTTTAGGGGTAATGTTTGTACTGCCTATTGGTGGTGGTGATATGCCTGTGGTTATCTCCCTGTTAAACTCCTTCTCCGGTTTAGCAGCAGCAGCAGCCGGCTTTGTCGTCATGAACAATATGTTAATTATTGCCGGTGCCTTGGTTGGTGCTTCTGGTATCATCCTCACCGAAATCATGTGTAAAGCCATGAACCGGTCAATCTTTAACGTCTTGTTTGGGGCTTTTGGCGGTACAGTCAGCGTTAGCGGTGGTGGTGCTAGTGGTAGTAGTGGCAATCAAACCGTGCAAAGCATAGATCCCGAAGAAGGGGCAATGATGTTAGGTTATGCCCGTTCCGTGGTGATAGTTCCTGGTTATGGGATGGCTGTAGCACAGGCACAGCACAGTGTCAGGGAGTTAGCAGACCAGTTAGAAAAAATGGGTGTAGAAGTAAAATATGCTATTCACCCCGTCGCCGGTAGAATGCCGGGACACATGAACGTATTATTAGCTGAGGCAAATGTACCTTACACTCAGTTATACGACATGGAAGACATCAACCCCCAATTTGATCAAACAGATGTAGCTTTAGTAATTGGGGCTAATGATGTAGTCAACCCAGCAGCCCGGAGTGATGCTAACAGTCCGATTTATGGAATGCCAATTTTAGAAGTAGACAAGGCAAAACACACGATTGTAATTAAGCGGGGCATGAGTACCGGTTTTGCCGGTGTTGATAATGAGTTGTTTTACAAAAATAAGACAACAATGCTTTTTGGTAGCGCCAAGGATATGGTAGCCAAGTTAGTTTCTGAAGTGAAACAATTGTAAATATGGCTTAGGGATGTAGTAAAGTCGGGGGTGTCAAACAAATGACTTAGCTATAGAGTATAGCATTCCTAAATAATACAAGAGAAAGGAAAAAGGCTAGAATACTTGTAAATTCAGGGTTTTTGTATCCGTACTTTTTCACAGATGGTTTAGGATTGCTATAATTTGTTTTTAAGTTTGACACTCCCAATTTCTATTCAACATAAAAGATTTTTTCCATTAAATTTCATTAGTATTCGTTATGCAATTCCTAGTGTAGTTATATATGACAGAAGAAGAGATAAGAATTAGGCGACTTTATATCCCAGATGAGGTTTGGGAAAGAAGTCATGATACATGGAAACAACTTAAACCAAGACGAAACTTTAACTATTTTCTTGATCCTAATAGTGAACAACCCGACGAATATTCACAAAGAATAACATCACTATTTAAGAATATTCCTAGAGACGTGCTGATTCAGTGGCAATTTGAGCATATCTATGACTATGATATGATAAATAACTATGGCTGGATTGATTACCATAAAATTTATTTTAGCCTTGTTGATTGGTCTGACAAGGAGTTGGCTAATGTACAGGTATTCTCAGGTTTTAAAGATTATGTAGACCGCAGAAGTCGTATATCAGATTTTGAAGCTCTCCCGTGCACTGAGGAAGATAAAAATTATTGGATGCAGTTTGGAACTTGGCGAGTTCCAATCATTATATTAAATACTCAAAATATAATTCACATACCAAGTTATGCAGAATTAAATCGCCCATACCAGCTTGTAGAAGGACATACACGGTTTGGACACTATAAATCTGTTAAATCTTTAAGTGAGCAAGGAAGGGTTCAAATAGCGAACAAACACAAAGTTTTTCTGATGTTTGTTATTGAATAAGCACTTGTTACGTCAACTATATACTATGTTTTAGAAATTCTCGGATACATTATTATTAGTGATAATTCCTTCATACTCACTAAGTAAAAAAGAGATATAAGAACGAATAAGGTTACAGAATAAACGACCTTCAGCAAGTGTCATCGGTGTACCATCTTTTAAATCAATTCCATGCCGACCACCACCACCAGTTGGTGATGAAAGATAACCATATAGACTATCTAAAAATTTCAAGATATGGTTAAGAGTTGTTCCTTGATTTGCTCTGCGAAGTTCCTCCAAAATTTTCGGAAAGTATTTCTCTTTTATAGTCCCAGATGGTAATTGCTCACCTCTAAAAGCAGTTGTAATTGATTCAAGAATCCAAAGCAATTCAAGAACTGCTTCTCTAGGTCTATTTTCATTCAGTAGTTGTTCAGAGCGATTTAAGGACTCATAAATCAATTTTTTTGCAGACTCAGTAAAGGTTGGTGGTGGTTCAGCTACAGGGATAGCTTCTTCACCTTTGCATTGCTTCACAAGTTTTGGTGGATGGATTTGATAAGCAATCTTGTGTTCAATACAAATACCGTTAATATGTTCAACATCAGGGACTGTATATTTATTCCGAAGATTCTCACACGCGTCGTAGAATGCCTCAAGAAACAAGGGTGGGTTTTTAGCTGCATCTTCCAAATATGACCGCAAATCTGTACTTGCCCAACTTTCTGAACTACTCCAAATACTTGTTGAGCCTACTGAGTGAGCAAAACACTCTTTAAAATACTCTAGTAACTCCCAGCGATTTCCCTTAGCTGCTATTATGCCAATGAGTTTCTCAAATTCATCAATTGCTGCATCAGGGATATAAGAGTCTGATAAAGATTTAAAGCGCCATGAATCAGGAAATTGAAGTGCCATTTGATTGTTATATATTAGACAACACTATTTATTTTAATAAAAATTATTATATTTCAAAGTGCGATCGCTCTTTCCCTCTTCTCTTCGCGTCCTTCGAGTCTTCCCTGCGGGACGCTGCGCGAACGCGGTTCAATCAAAATAGCGATGTCTTCGGCTGGCTTCGCCTACACCTCCCCATCCTGTAACCTCTGCGACTTTGCGACTTTGCGTGAGGAAAAGCGATCGCCTCTTGGTGGTTGTTGTGCGATCGCCTGCGCTACTCTGTAATCTTTGAGACTTTGCAACTTTACGTAAACAGTAGTTATACAAATTTTGAAAACTTATAAAAAATAACCAATAAGTATGTTATAATTATACACTAATTTTGTAAAAATTTATCATTATGGTGGAGAATATTGATTAGATGGCAACCGGAATACCTAATAAAAATGGTCGTATTTCTAAAAAACAAAATTCCCTTAACTTCCGCCTTGAATATGACGGCAAATTATCGGTAGAAGATATACTAAACACTCCGCCGGCAAACTTAAATCATCTCCTTAGCGTCCCAGGTAATCCCAAAAATAAACTTATATATGGAGATAACTTAACCGTTTTAAGTGCATTATTAAAAGATGATAATCTTGCAGGTAAAGTTAATTTAGTATACATAGATCCACCTTATGCAACAGGAAGTAGTTTTGAATCTCGTAATAGAGATCATGCTTATCATGATTTACTAGCAGGTGCAGAATATTTAGAGTTTTTGCGTCAACGCCTGATATTAATTAGAGAAATTCTATCAGACGATGGCTCTATTTATGTACATTTAGACGAAAAAATGACCTGTCCTGTCAAAATTATTATGGATGAAATTTTTGGACAAAAAAACTTTCGTAATTTCATCACTAGAAAAAAATGTAATCCTAAAAATTATACGCGCAAACAATACGGTAATATATCCGACTATATTTTATTCTATACCAAAACTGATAATTATTTATGGAATCAACAATTTGAATCTTGGCATGAAAATACTATTAAAAAAGAATATCAATATATTGAAGAAGGAACAGGAAGACTTTATAAAAAAGTTCCTATTCATGCACCAGGAGTTAGAAAAGGTGCAACCGGTCAAGCGTGGAGAGGTATGCTACCACCTCCCGGTAAACATTGGCAATATACCCCAGAAACATTAGATGAGATGGATGCACGCGGGGAAATTTATTGGTCGCCAACAGGTAATCCCAGAAGAAAAATTTATTTTGACAATAGTCAAGGTATTTCTATTCAAGATATTTGGCTTGATTTTAAAGATGCTCACAATCAAAATATTAAAATTACTGGTTATCCCACAGAAAAAAATGCAGATTTAATTAAAAGAATTATTATGGCTTCATCTCATGAAAATAGTATTATTTTAGATGCGTTTGCTGGAAGTGGAACTACTATAGCTGTAGCTGAAGAACTTGGTAGACAATGGATAGCAGTAGATAATTCTCCCTTAGCTATTGATACTATGATTCGGCGTTTAGTTCAAGGAAGTGAAGCAATGGGGGATTTTGTCAATGAGAACAATAATAGTAGTAAATATAAACAAATAAGTTTAATAGATGTCAATAGAATTTTAACAACTGGTTTAGATTTGTATATGCAATCATCACCGGAATTAGAGTTAATTTCTGAGCAAATAATTAAAGATTGGGATAGTAAACTCAACTCTCTAACCAGTTTTCTGTAAATCTCTGATCTAGCATTTTGAGAGTACAGACTATTACTCTACCTTGTCCCATATTTTCTAAGTTAGCGTAATCATCCCACATCGAACCTAAAAGTAATCCTGGTCCATCATTAAGCATCAAAATTTTTAAGGGTAAATTATAGGTGTTAGCATAACTAAGAATTGTTGTAATTTTATCTCGATTCCCACCTGTTCTGTCATCTTCTTGTGCTCCTCCTCGGTCGGAATCATAACGAGCAAATCCAACTAATAATGGAGTACCATCTAAACGCGATATTAACATATCCGCAGGAGTTTTATTTTGCCAATTTTCCAAAACTTCATTTAGCATTACATCTTTTCCCGCACGAATAGGACCCTGTATTAAATATTTTCTGCTAAATACTTTGTTAAACCATAAGAAAAAACTTTCTGTTAAGTCATAACCTTTTTGACCACGTTTGCTTTGTTCCAAGAGAATTGCCATTAAAGCTTCATCAGGTATTGGACGACTTTGCAAATTTTGTTTAACTTGTTCTATCGAACGAAATCTATAACCAAAATCTTTAATAATATCAGATATTTTACTTTTCCTTTTAGTCATTTCTACAGATGTATCTGGGGAAACATATCTACGAAACACTCTTAATAATTGAATGCGTAAAGGGTCTGGTTCTTTTGTAATTATCTCCAGTAAATTTATAGAACTTTGTGCTTGTTCTACAAGTTCAATAAAACGAATTAATACTTGCTCATAAAGAACTTTAGCTTCATCTAAGGAATCTGGATAAAAAGGAGAATCAAATATAGTAATCCAATTAGATGCAGTTGCTTTATAACTGGCAAATGTAGTCAACACTATTTCTTACTCTTATTAACAGTACAGGCTACCAGTATAAACAAATCCGCGATTCATGTCTAGGCAGTTGATTAAAAAAACGATGCCTTCGGCTGGTTTCACCTACACCTCCCCACTCCGTAACCTTTGCGACTTTGCGACTTTGCGTGAGATAAAAAGCGATATTTAGTAATTAATCCCACAGGTGCAGAATCTAAAACAATAATCTTACTCATATTTTGTTAAATAGAAATACCTGACATAGATTCAATAATTGCTAAAATTTCTTTTTGTTCTTCTTCATTATCTAATTCTTGCCATGACTCAAACAATTGTTTAATATTGTTTTTTCTTTGTTCCTTTTTAATAGCATCACTTTGATTAATTTCATTAATGGCATTTTCCCACTTTTTCACAGATGTCTGTTTATTCATCAAACTTTGACGAAATAAACGGACAATTTGTAGTAATTTTGGTATATATTCTTCTGGAGTATGTGCAATTTCTAATAATAAATCAGTGCGGTGTGTGGTTGAGGATGTTTCTGTAATTGATTGCTGATTGTTCATAACTCTTTTTTTAGTAAATTTCAGCCAATACTATCTTTTATATTATCATAACCTTCACCTGGCTACATCTACTTATTCAAATTTTGTAACTTCTGCGACTTTGCGCCTTTGCGTGAGATGAAATGCGATCGCCTCTTTGTGGTTGTTGTGTGAGCATCTATTAAGCAGTAGCAAATTCAGTATATTTTCTTTCTTCAGGAGGGTGAAAAGCCAAAACAATATCTAGATTAGAAATACCCAATTTCATTAATTCATTAGCTATTCCTTCCTCTGTCCAATCTTCTTCTATCCAAATTTTATCATTTTTAATTCTGATATTAGCTTGGATATTATTTGTTCTTTTCTTACCATCCCAACCCAAAAAACACCAAATATAATGATGATGCTCATCATCAAAAACTAAACAACTTTCATCAGTTAAATTCGCTGCACCAGAAACCCAATTATGATATTCTGTGAGAACTTGTTTAATTGCTGATTTATATTGTTCTAATTTATCCATTGTAATATCTCCTCTGTTTCTATATTAAATACAATTATCAACATTTGATTGAGTGCGACAATTTCTTTAATTGAATCTCTATTAAAAAAGTTTTGATATGTACTTTCTTTAATAGCTAAATAGATTTTATATTCTGGTTCGGTGAGGTTAATTAAATTCCGATATAAAATATATTGCCCTAAAGCTAATTCAAAATCTTTCATGGGTGAAGGACTAAGAAAATTTTTAATTTCTACAATTATTTTCCGTCCACTTTGTTCGGCTACAATAGGTTTCTCTGCTGATAAATCAGCAAATAATTCCGCATCTTTATACTTAATTTTATAAGGATCTGCTGTAATCGTCCAATCATCTTTAATTAAAGCATTTTTAACAATATCATGATAAATATCTTTTGCTGGCATTGTCTTTTTGATAATTTTTATTAAACAAAAACTAATTTTAGCAATGCAATTATATCATATATTGATATTATATTCAATTTTATATTTCTGGTTTTGGTGAATCATCTTGTAACATCTGGGTTAAAATATGTTCTGCTAAAAAAGCATCATAAGGCGACCATACTTCATAATGTTTACCATTTTCCAAAGTTGGTAAATTTTCATCTTCTTTAGCTAATAAATCAGCCAAAAACTGAATCACTTTGAGTTTCTCTTGACGAGATAATAATTGTAAAGAGGGGATAATTTCAGTAAGTGTCATTGAACTATCTGGTATGAAAATTGAACTATCAGTAATCATATTATATACGTTTAGAACAAAATGCGATGGCGAAACGCCCAGCGTAGCTGATGGTGAAACGCCCACCTTCGGTGATCGCCTCCCCACTCCGTAATCTTTGCGACTTTGCGACTACCCTACGGGAACGCCTTCGGCGAATGCGTGAGGAAAAAGCGATATTTAGTAATTAATCCTACAGGTGCAAAATCTAAAACAATAATCTTACTCCTATATTGTTAAATAGAAATACCTGACATAGATTCAATAATTGCTAAAATTTCTTAAAGATATCCAGAAATTACTCCTACTACGAAAATGGGTTTAACGACAAGTCACTGAGATTAGCGATATTTACTGTTTTTTCTATCTTTCGACAGATTTGAAGTACATACCTGAAATATTATGTAGAAACTACCTGAGTGAGGTAAATTAATAAATAGTTCTTTAGTAGTGACAAGCAAATTATCTTATAATCACAATTATGCAAGAGTATGATGTTGTAATTATCGGTGCGGGACACAATGGTTTAGTATGTGCGGCTTATTTACTCAAAGCCGGCTATAGTGTGCTGCTATTAGAAAAACGTCCTGTTCCGGGTGGTGCAGCTACCACTGAAGAATGTATACCAGATCAAGCACCTGGGTTTAAGTTTAACTTGTGTGCTATTGACCATGAATTTATTCACTTGGGTCCAGTTATTGAAGAATTAGAACTAACAAAATACGGACTAGAATATTTAGAATGTGATCCGGTTGTTTTCTGTCCTCATCCTGATGGTAAATATTTTTTAGCCCATAAGTCTTTAGAAAAGACTTGTGCAGAAATAGCTCGTTATAATGAAAGAGATGCTAAAAAATATGCAGAATTTACTGAATACTGGCTCAAGGCAATTAATGCCATGATTCCTATGTTTAATGCCCCACCAAAATCAATGATAGATATTTTTGGTAATTACAACATTCAAAAATTCAAAGATTTATTTTCCGTAGTTGGTTCTGTGTCCAAAAGCTTGGATTTTGTGCGTACTATGCTCAATAGTGCAGAGGATATTCTCAACGAATGGTTTGATGAAGAATTTCTCAAAGCACCTTTGGCTAGATTAGCATCAGAATTAGGAGCACCACCATCACAAAAAAACTTGGCTATTGGGGCTATGATGATGTCTATGCGTCATCATCCCGGTATGGCTAGACCTCGTGGGGGAACTGGGGCTTTAGTAAAAGCTTTAGTGAATCTAGTTACTACTAAAGGTGGTGTAATTCTCACAGACCAACAAGTAGAAAAAATTATCATTGATAATGCCAAAGCTGTAGGAGTGCGGGTTGCAGATGGTAAAGAATATCGGGCTAAATATGGAGTAATTTCTAATATTGATGCCAAAAGATTGTTTTTGCAAATGACGGATAAAAGTGATATTGATGCGGTAGATCCTAATTTGTGGGAAAGATTAGAACGGCGAATTGTAAATAATAATGAAACTATCCTCAAGATAGATTTAGCATTAGATGAACCGTTACATTTTCCTTATCATCAGCATAAAGATGAATATTTAGTTGGTTCAATTTTAATTGCTGATTCTATGGCTCATGTTGAACAAGCCCATAGTAAATGTACATTAGGAGAAATTCCTGATAATGACCCTTCCATGTATTTAGTTTTGCCTAGTTTTCTTGACTCTAGTTTAGCACCAGAAGGAAAACATACAGCCTGGATTGAATTTTTTGCCCCTTATCAAATTGCTGGGGCTGAAGGTACAGGTTTAAATGGTACAGGTTGGACAGATGAATTAAAAAATAAAGTAGCTGATAAAGTGGTAGATAAATTAGCAACTTATGCGCCAAATGTGAAGAAATCCACTATTGCTAGAAGGGTAGAAAGTCCAGCTGAATTGGGAGAAAGATTAGGAGCGTATAAGGGGAATTATTATCATATTGATATGACTTTAGATCAAATGATATTTTTCCGACCTTTACCAGAATTAGCTAATTATAAAACACCGATTGACAATTTATTTTTAACTGGTGCAGGTACACATCCCGGTGGTTCAATTTCTGGTATGCCGGGACGAAATTGTGCTAGAATATTTTTACAAACCAAACACCCAATTACTCAGACTTTAAAGGATGCACGAGATTCAATTAAGTCTACAGTGGGGTCAGTATTTGGGATTAGTTAGATTATAACATGATCAAGTATGTAGGGATAGGATAAACCTACCCTACAATAAAAATCAAAAATTTATTATTTATTAGGTTTATGTCTAGTGAAACTGTTACTCTCAAAATTCCTGAAACTCTGTATCAGCGTTTAGTAAATACCGCGAATGCTACAAAAAGACCTTTAGAAGAGGTAATGATTCATGCTTTACAAGTTGGAAGTCCACCAATTTGGGATGATATACCAGAGGAATTTCAAGCGGAAATTGCCGCATTAGATAAACTGGATGATGATGCTTTATGGAAAATTTCACGAAGTCAGAAAAAGGAAGCTGATATGGAGCAACATAATATTTTACTAGCAGCTAATTTTCAGGGTAAATTGACAGATGAGGAACGTATAGAATTAACAAATTTAAGACATGAGGCTAATTTGTTTATGCTATGCAAAGCTCAAGTGGCTGTTTTACTGCGTTGGCGTGGTTTTAATGTATAAACCTGCAATTATTGTAGTGTGTAGACGGTGGGTTAGTAGTGGTTGGCATCCTCCTATTGACTGATAATAAATAAAAATTAAATCAAAAATTGAATAATAATTTTAAGCGAAAAAATTATTAAATTCTCCTTTTTTATTACTTATGTCTAACTTGCTACCGATGACAACAGAGGCAAAAGCTGGTCAAATATTAAGGTAATGTTGCCGATACAAAGAAATGAGCAAGCGTGTTTTAATTCTTGGGGGTAGGGGGCGGATTGGTAGTAGTGTTGCTCAGGATCTACTTACCTATACAGAAGCGAAAATTACTATTACGGGACGTTCCCCAGTGACAGAAAAAGAAATGAGTTTACCCTTGGGGGAAAGGGTGCAGTTTTTGGTATTGGATTTAGAGGAAGAGGAAAAATTAAGGGATGCGATCGCATCTTCAGATTTAGTTATTCACTGTGCAGGCCCTTTTCACTACAGAGATACACAAGTTTTAGAAATTTGCGTTGACCAAGGTGTAAATTATTTAGATGTCAGCGACCATCGTTCCTATACTCGTAAAGCCTTAGATTTAGATACTAAAGCTGCTGCGGCTGGGGTGACAGCTATTATTAATACGGGTGTTTTTCCAGGTATTTCTAATAGTTTAGTCCGTCAAGGTATCGAACAATTTGATTTAGCAGAAAAAATTCATTTAAGTTATATTGTTTCCGGTTCTGGTGGGGCTGGTATTACCGTACTCCGCACAACCTTTTTAGGTTTACAACATCCTTTTGAAGCTTGGATTAATGGTAAATGGCAATTAATTCAACCTTATACTGATAGAGAAACAATTAATTTCCCCTCACCTTATGGATTAAATGGGGTGTACTGGTTCGATATGCCAGAAACTATCACTTTACCCCATTCATTCCCCTCAGTAAAAACCGTTATTACTAAATTTGGTTCTGTTCCTGATTTATATAATCATTTAACTTGGATTACCGCCCATATTTTTCCAAGATGGTTGATGCAACGCCGTTACATGATTGAATTTTTATCCTATGTCAGTCATTTTATGACAGATATTACTAATAAATTTAGTGGTGTTGGTGTGGCAGTACGTGCAGAAATTACCGGACAAAAAGACGGTAAAAATATTATTTATTATGCAACTATGGTACATGAGAATACAGCTGTAGCTTCAGGTATAGGTACAGGCAGCATTGCTAAATTATTATTAACTGATAAATTAACAAAACCAGGAGTTTCACCAGTAGAAGCAGCATTATCCACCGACTTATTTACCGAAATAATGCAAAAACATGGTATTAAAATACATCAACATTGGTTAAAATAGACTAGCAAAAGATTAGTTATTATATTGATTATATTGATTATATTGATTTAAAAGCTGCTGGCACATAGAGCGATCGCTCTCACTGACATTGGGATTATTATTTAGATAATCACGCACCCAATTGCAACCATCAACCAATAGATCATCTAATGGTAAATTTGGTTCTCTCCAATTCTTCCACAAAATGATTGTTTTGTCACCACTAGCAGAAGCTAATATTTCACCATCTGGACTAAAGGTAACATACCAAATAGGATGTTTATGTCCCTTGAGAGTACGTATTTCTTTACCTGTCGTAATATCCCAGATTTTAATACTATGATCAGCACTACCAGAAGCTAAACTTTTACCATCAGGATTAAAACTAATGCTACTAAAACTAACGCTATTGACTGAATTTTTATGTCCACTAAAAGTGCTTATTTCCTCACCAGTAGCCACATCCCAAATTTTAATTGTTTGATCATAACTACCAGAAGCTAAAGTTTGACCATTATGGTTAAAACTCACACTTCTAATCATATCATTATGACCTTTGAGAGTGCGTATTTCCTCACCAGTAGCCACATCCCAAAGCTTGATCATTTTATCCGTACTACAAGAAGCCAAAATTTTACCATCAGGGCTAAAACTTACACATAAAACCCAATCTTTATGTCCCTTCAAAGTAAATATTTCTCTAGCATTAACCACATCCCAAATTTTAATAGTGTTGTCAACACTACCAGAAGCCAATGTTTTACCATCAGGTGTAAAACTAATAGTTCTAATCGTAGTTATATGACCAGTCAAAGTACATATTTCTTTCCATGTTGCTACATCCCAAATTTTAATTGTATTATCAGCACTACCAGAAGCCAATATATCACCATCACGGTTAAATACAGTGCTTAATACCCAACCATGATGTTTTGATAAAGTGAGTTTCTCTGCACCAGTAGCTACATCCCAAATTTTAATTGTTTGATCATAACTGCCAGATACCAAAGTTTTGCCATCTGGACTAAAATTAACGCTTCTCACACTATCATTATGTCCATTCAAAATAGTTATTTTTTGCTTCTTAGTTAAATGCCAAAATTTAATAGTATTGTCATTACTACCAGAAGCTAAAACCTGACCATCTGAACTAATATCGGTACTATAAATTAAATCACTATGTCCCTTTAAAGTCCTTATTTCTCTAGCAGTTTTTACATTCCAAAGTTTGATAGTTTGATCAAAACTACCAGAAACTAAAGTTTCCCCATCCGGTGTAAAACTGATAGTATAAACCCAATGATCATGTCCTTTGAAAGAATTTTTTTCTTCACCTGTAGCTACATCCCAAGTTTTAATAGTTGTGTCACTACTTCCAGAAGCTAAAATTTGATCATCAGGACTAAATTTTACACTCCAAACTGTATTATTATGACCTTTAAGAGTGCGGATTTCTTGGAATGTAACAACATCCCATAACTTGATAACTCCATCAATACAGCTTGAAGCCAAAATTTTACCATTCTTACTAAAACAGACACTTAAAACCCAATTTTTATGACCTTTCAAGGTGTGGATATTCTGACCAGTGGAAACATCCCAAATTTTGATAGTTTTGTCAATACTAGCAGAAGCCAAAATTTTACCATCAGGACTAAAATTCAGTCCATAAATCATTTCAGTGTGACCAGTAAGAGTGCATAATTCTTGACCGTTATAAGCATCCCAAAGTTTGATTGTATGATCATCGCTACCAGAAGCTAAAATTTGATTATTTGGGCTAAAATTAACACTATAAACCCATTTTTCATGACCTCTAAGAGTGTGTAATTCCTTACCTGTAGCTACATCCCAAATTTTTACTGTTTTGTCACCACTAGCAGATGCTAAGATTTTATTATCAGGACTAAAACTCAAGCTAGTAATATTATTGTTGTGTCCTTCTAAACGATTAAATTCTTTAATCCAATCTAATATTTCCTGTAGTGATTCCTGAATTTTTAAACTGGTTTTATCATTAGGATTAATTGTAACTTTTTCTAGCTGTTGTAATGGTATTCCTGCACGTAAACTTGCAACTAAAGCGTCTAACTCTCTCCCTTGAATCATGAGTTCATTCGCATAACCACTCAGAGTATCAATTAGATAAAGTTGAATATTTTCGGCTTTGGTTTTGGCTGATTCAGCAATTATTCTTTTTTTTTGCTCTTGCCTAAGTTCAGTTAATAATTCATGTCCTTGCTTTTGACGAATAAATGATACTAAATAATCATGCACAAGTTGATAAAAATCAGCAGGAATATGAGGTAATAATAAGACTAGTCCTGATTTAACAAAAATTTCTAATACTAGGTCTATTTTTCCCCCTTCTGCTGCTAAATCTGTAATCAAATCTGCACGAGTCTTCAGAGGACGAGTACCGGTTTCATCCGTGAGTAAATATAATACTAATTTTGCAGCACGTTCATTAGGAAGACCACAATCATAAACCGTGGCCTCTAAAAATCTTTCTACCAGTTTTTCTTTAGTTCCGAATTGCTGATATTTTTTTAGTGTGGTAATTTTATCACTTTGTAATTGCGAACCAACAATTTGTAACTCAATTGGACGTACTTCTCCCAAATCACCAGCTAAATCTTCTACTAATTTATCAATTAAAGCAGGCTCTAAATTAAATTGTGTTCTTTCTGTTAAACTTTGCACGATTGCCTTAGTATCCTCTGGAGAGAAATTACCCAAATAATAGCGAATTTTTTTGTCAAGAATATTATTGTTAGTTACAGTTAAATTTACCATGCGATCGCATTCTAATAAATAATGTAAATAATCTTCTCTTAAGGAAAGAATAACTTTCACAAACGGAATATCTAGGCATAGGCGCAAAAATTCATAAAATTGCCGTCTTTTAGCTTGGTCTTTGCAAACAAAAAAGAATTCTTCAAATTGATCAAATAATAAAACTGTTAACAAATTGAGGTCAGAATTTTTTCGCAGTTGCTCTATAATAGCCTCTAAGCAATCAAGATTAATATTGATTTCATAACCTCTAACTTGCTGAAACTGTTCTTGCAAACATCTACCAAGCAACCCCATCCAATCAGTATACACTCGTACCATAATGGGTAAAGCATCACGTTCACCAATAGCTTCCTGTTTAAGTGTAGGAATTAATCCACCAGTTAGAATGGAACTTTTCCCAACTCCTGATTGACCATGAATTATAATCAATTTATTCTCAGTAGTAGCCAATCTTTGGATTAACTTTTTTACGTCTTGTTGCCGTCCTGATACAGAAATTTCATAAGCAACTTCTTCGGGTTCATTTATTAGTAATAAAGGATTAATATTATATTGCTGTGGATGTAAATATGCTGCACCAATAAAAGCTCTTAAACCATATTGATGTTCAACACGCATCTGCTCTTGCTTGATATGAAAAGCTGCCAAATATTCTCCTTGTTCATAGTAAAGTGATCGCAACATTTCCAAAATAGCAATATATAAAGATGGATTATATTGCGGACTACTTTCTTTTTTAACTATTTCCAAATTCTTAATACTTTCTTGAAAATTCCCTAAACCTCTTTGTGAACGAGCTAAAATAAATCTATACAAACTATATTCAGATGGTTGTACATCAGGCGTATATTCTAATATTTGTAGTGCTTTTTGTGCTAAATGCATTGCTTCATCATAATGTTCTTTTTCTAATTGCACTTCTGCTAAAAAACCATAATCTTGAGCTAATTGTAGTTGTGTACCATAATTTTGATGTAATTTACAAGATTTGTAGGCTAAATTTTCTAACTCATCCCAGGCTTTTAAATTTCTTAATACTTCACCTAATTTACTAATATACTGGATAATTAAATCTTGACGTTGTGCTTGTTCCAATATATTGATCAATTGGTCAAAATAATTTTTGCTTTCTTGCCAATAAAATACACTTTCTATTTGATTTTTTTCAGCTTGATGATAATAGAGTAAAGCAATATACAATAGTAAGATTACTTGACGTTCTAAATTACCAACTTCCTGCCAATAAGCTAAACTTGATTGATAATAGCTTAAAGCTGATTCTAGTTGATTCTGTGAATAATTCTGCCAACCCAAGATAAATTCTAAACTTGATTTAATTTCTGTGTTTAATTCTTCTCTTCTATTTTGCAAATCTTTCCAAGCAGTTGCTAACTCTGAACAAATTTGTTGATTAAGATTCGTAGTATCTGCAAATACTTCATCAGTTTTTTCTTTAATGAATTTGACCAATTCATCTGTAGGTAATATAAACTCAATTATACTTGCCCAATTTTCTAAATCTGTGGCTAATCTGATAATTTTTTCCAGAATTATATCATTAATCCATATCACCACGGGAAAGGAAAAATTTTTTCTAAATTCCTCTCTGACATAGTTTGTGGAAGTTAGCAGGCTATCTATTTTTTTGATTGACTCTAAACCACCTATGATTAAAACCTTTGGTTGTTCATTCCCTAACTCTTTCAATATACTAGTATAGAGCGTTTTGACAGAATTATGTAAATAAATTTCACGCATTTCTACTGGTGAGAATTGCCTGAGTTTTTTCGTAATCTTTGCTTGTAAACTAGCATAGTTACAACGCAAGAAAATTAGTGAGAACTCTCCTTGAGACATTCTAATAGCGCGCAAGAGCGTCTGTAATGAATTTTCATTATCGATATCTAAATTTAGAACCTCCTCTTCATTAGTCATGCAATTAACTCTCTAGTATCTTCTAAAATTGGATTGATATCAAACCAAGAACCATCTTCATCTCGATATTCAAAGACAAACATACTCCGTAGTAATATTTCATATCTTTCATGTCCTCTAAAACTCTTACTTCGTGCTATTTCTTGTAATAAATCTCTTTCATCAAGAGTAATTGCTAAAGATAGCTCATTGCGACGTTGTTTAATTACACTTTCTAAACATTGACGAGAAAGCGGTGGATCTTCTTTTTGTACACTACGAAATAATAACATCAGTAAATTACGCAAATGACCGCCACTAACTTGGCAAAGTCGATCTAAACTTTCAGGACTCATAAAAACTTCACCAATCAAATTTTTGCTTTCTTCCCAGTCTAAATTAGGAAAAGCTCTAGCCATGACCATTTTTTTCAAAAGAGTAATTCCCCGATTACATTCTGAACCATCTCTTAACTTAACTGGTACCATTGGTAATACTTTGGGATCTGCTCCAAAGCGATTTGTTAATCTACCTAAAGAATTAGAGAAAATCAACACCAAAGGAATTGTATAAACAACATGACAACTTAATTGGCTTAACTGTTCACCTCGCTCCACAAATAAATATTCTGGCTGATAAAAACCCGAAGGTTTTAAAGAATTATCTATTCTATCCAAATTATCAACGATTACTACTAATCCTTTTTTGCCTTGTTTTTTTAAGATATTAATAGCCGGCTTAAGTAATTCATTATTAATTGATTCTAAAATGCTGTTGGTGCGTGGTTCTAAGTATTGTCGCAGTTGATTGCGTAGCTTAGGACTACCTTTAGTTTTTGTGGTAATGTCAGCAATTCCTAAATGGAATGCAATTTCTGAACATTCTTTTGGAGCTAGTAACGACTCACTTAGTTCAACAAATAAATTGAGAAAATAGTTAGGCTTAAGGTTAATTTTGACAGTTTCTAAGCTTTGGCTTACCTCTCTAGCAATGCTTAATAAAATATCTGTAACATCAACATCAGCCATATCTAAACTTTGGCTAGACTCAAAATAAACTACATGAAATCCCTGTTGCTCTAATTCTGCTTTTAATCGCAGTAGTTCAGTAGATTTACCACAGCCAATATGACCTGTAAATAATTGGCAGGTAGGTTGATTAGGTGATAACCTTGTAATAGTCCGACTTAATTCCTGAATGATTTTGCCGCCACGTACTGAAGAAAAATCTATATAATATTTGCGATCTTCTGCATTAGCTATGACTAAGGTCCTGCTGGGATTACAAGCATGAAAAAATCTTTCTATATCTAGATACATAATCAACCACCTAAATATAAACTGATTTAGATATTCTTTTTAATTTAGTCATACTTCAAATAAAATACCCACTAACTTAAAGCAGATTTTAAATTTTTGTACTGACTTGTTGCTATAACTTAAGATATAGTATGTATAAATGTATATTTCCTAACTTGCAAAAAATTATTCTTTGAGATATTGTTATCTATTTAACTTCGCTAAGTTAGTATATTTAAAATCTAAGAAAGAGGCGATGCTTAATTTCACGAAACAAGAAGAGAGGAGAGGCAAACAGATATTTATCATCCAAAAGCTCACAATCTGGATTTTTACGTTGGTAGTCTAGTTGGCTTGGGAAAATGTTTGAAGTATTATGAATTAATTATTAAATTAAATGTTTTTGCAAATTTCTTAGTATAATGAATATGTGTATTACTCATATAATGATTTTCTTGCTTCGGGCAAACAATACAATCTTATATCATGATTAAAAGTCCAGCAACACCCAACATACCCAAATTTATACAACGTCTGCAATGGGTGTTTAATCCCTTACAACTTTTAGAAACATCTTCGCAACAGTGTGGCGAAATATTTACACTTTCGTTGGTTAAAAATCTGCCATTGGTGATTTTAAGTAATCCTCAAGCAATTCAAGAAGTATTTACTTCTTCATTAGATAAATTTGATGCTCAAGGTTCAGGTCAAGTTTTACAACCATTATTAGGCTCAAATTCATTAATTTTATTAAGTGGAACTACTCACCAGCGTCAGCGTAAATTATTAACACCTCCATTTTATGGGGAGAGAATGAAAAGTTATGGTGAAATTATTACTAATATTACTCAAGCAGTAATTAATAATTTGCCACTTGGTAAATCGTTTGATGCACGGGAAGTAATGCAAGAAATTTCCCTGCGAGTAATTTTAGAAGCAGTATTTGGAATATCCGAGGGAGAAAGATTTAATCAATTACAAAAACTTTTAGGTTCTGTATTAGATTTATCTGGTTCTCCTTTACGGGCTGTTGTGTCTTTTTTCCCCGCATTACAAATAGATTTAGGTGCATGGAGTCCTTGGGGTAAATTTTTACGCCAGATGCAAACCATTGATCAACAGATTTATACTGTAATTCAAGAACGTAGAGATAATCCTGATCAATCTCGCACTGATATTTTATCTTTAATGATGTCAGCACGAGATGAAAATGGTGAAGCAATGACCGATGTAGAATTGCGTGATGAGTTAATGACTTTATTAGTTGCAGGTCATGAAACTACAGCTTCAGCTTTAACATGGGCATTATATTGGATACACAAATTACCAAATGTGCAAGAAAAGTTATTAGTAGATTTAGAAAATATTGGTGAAAATACAAATAGCAATGATATTTATAGATTACCTTATTTAACGGCGGTTTGCCAAGAAACTTTACGCATTTATCCTATTTTGATGTTGACCATACCACGAATTGTCCAAGAACCAACAGAAATTCTTGGTTATAATTTGCAGCCTGGAACATTTTTATCACCTTGTATATATTTAGTTCATCATCGGTCAGATTTATATCCAGAACCAAAACAATTTAAACCCGAAAGATTTTTAGAAAGGCAATATTCACCTTATGAATATTTACCTTTTGGTGGTGGTCATCGCCGTTGTTTAGGTATGGCTTTTGCTATGTTTGAAATGAAATTAGTTTTAGCTACAATTTTATCTAATTTAGATTTTGCATTAGCTGATCAACGCCCGGTGAAACCTTCACGAAGAGGTATTACTTTAGCCCCTTCTGGAGGTAAGTGGTTGGTAGCAACTGGTAAACGAGAAAAGGTGAAAAAGGTTGTAGGGGTGTAGTGAGGAGAAAAAAGGCGATTCGTGATAAATCGGCGTTTCGCCACAGAATTTAATCAAAATTCATCCTTTAGGGGAACACCTTTGACTTTAATAATCGGTTGCTTTGCTAAAGATTCTAAGCCTACTGATTTTAAAACATTCCGCCAGGTTTTAGTTAAATCATAATTTCCAGGATTAGCATAACGTAACTCATAAAGGGTGTTAATCATATCGAACCAATAATCATTTTTAACAAGAATATTAAAACGTTCTAAGTTAGTTTTTGCTTGGGTTAACCGCTCTCTAACTTCTATTAAAGGTTCTACTTTTTTGACCCAACCCGAAAATCTAGGATTACCACTATTATCATCTGGATTACACATTATAAAAAATCGCCAAATATATTTTTTTCCAACTTCTAAGCCAGGAAAGCTTTCGGGTAAAGTATAAGCAATAATAGCATCTGTATTAGTTATTTTTAGGTTAATATCTTCTTTAACTAACACGTCATATTGTTCATTTCTTAACACAAATTGTACTTGTGTAGCTGAAGTTCTAGGAATGTGGATAAAGAATATGGGGCGATCGCTTATTGTCAAATCTGGAGGTATCTTTGATAAGTTATTTTCTGAACTTCGTGGTACAATTGCACCCATATCTTTAGAGGATGTTTTAAAAGTGGGGGGTGTTGTAGGAAAGCTCACAAGGATTAAACTGAAATTGTAGAAAAAACAACTTGTGAGCCAATGACTAAAGTATACCCTAGTAATCTGACGTGGGAACAGTGGGAACTAATCGC
>DATGXB010000128.1:0-150480 GCA_035299225.1 Nostocaceae cyanobacterium
CGTTTAAATGCTCTTGGTTTTAGTTGTTGGATATATCTATATTTCATTTTTTCATCACCTCAGATTCTGATAATAACAGAATTTGATTTTATCTTTTTTTGGTGATGTTTTTTCTGTTAGACGTTCTGCGATTATAACTATTCCTACAAATACCCCAGGCATCAATCTTTTTAGTTATCTCACTCCATTCAGATTTTAAAACACTAATTATTATAACACAAAATTAAGTCTGCAAGATGTCTAATCTGTAAAAATGTTACATTACTAACTGTAAAAATCCCAACTAAAGCAACGGTTGCCAGTAAAGAGGAAGTGAATTTCATTAGTTGATCCTAAATTAATTTAGACTATAGAAAGCATCCCATCTGCTACTGAATTTGTCCTGAAACTCAACCGCAAATTTTATGAATTTATTCCTAATAAAAATTAAATCTCTACTCAGCATTTTCTCAGAAAAGATTCCCCTAAGAGAAGACCGAAAAATAAATTATCCAATTTCATCTGTGTATGGCAAGGCTAAGATGTGGCAAAAAAAACGTTTATTGTAGGATGCGTCCCCTGATGCATCAGACAACTGAAAAAGCAACATCTAGATTTTGTGCGTTAGGGAACGCACACTACTGATGTATAAATTTTGGTTGGCATACACAAAAAGGATATTTCTTTTGTTGGAACTCTCTAATAGGACTGACGCAAAAGACAACAAAAGTAGGGACAATGGCTTAAATCTGCTTCCTGCATCCAAATTAAGCTACAATGCAAGCAGAGTAAGCATTTCATCCAAAAACTCATGCTAGAGACTCTGCAAACCCAAATTTATCAACTCGAACAATTTGCCAACACCCTGGTTTCCCAACAGCTTACCCATCTCACGGTAATTAGTGTTGGTATCATCTTTACGGCAGGTTTACTAACCAGCCTCACTCCTTGTATGCTGTCTATGCTGCCTATTACTATCGGTTATATTGGTGGTTACGAAGCCAAAAGCCGCTTACAAGCGGCAGTGCAGTCTACTTGGTTTGCGTTGGGACTAGCTACCACCCTGGCAGGGTTAGGAATTATTGCGGCTGTGGTGGGTAAAGTTTATGGTCAAGTGGGGTTTGGTTTACCCATTATTGTGAGTATTGTAGCAATAATTATGGGGCTAAACTTATTAGAGGCTTTACCGTTACAATTTCCCGCATTTGGTGATACAAATTGGATTCCCCAAAATTTACCTTTGGGTGCGCGTTCTTACGCTATTGGCTTAACTTTTGGTTTGGTCGCTTCCCCTTGTAGCACTCCTGTTTTAGCTAGTTTATTGGGGTGGGTTGCTAATACTCAAGATATAATTTTAGGGGCTGTTTTACTACTTGCTTATACAGCCGGATATGTCACACCATTAATTTTAGCAGGTACATTTACTGCGACAATTAAAAAAATCCTAGAACTACGACGCTGGTCTGGTTGGATTAATCCTGTTAGTGGTGCATTGTTAGTTGGTTTTGGTGTTTTTTCGTTACTTTCTCGCATTCCTCTTGGTAATTTCTAGGCATGACTTTAGATAATTCTACACTCAAGGAAAATAATTGGTTATTGGCTATTGGGCGCTTTATCCGTAAGGAAATTTTACCAGTTCTTACAGATTTAAGGTTAGCGATTGTTTTATTACTAGTTATTGCTTTATTTAGTGTTACAGGAACAGTAATTGAACAAGGTCAAACCCCAGGATTTTATCAGGCTAATTACCCGGAACATCCGGCTTTATTTGGTTTTCTAACTTGGAAAGTAATTCAAGTTGTGGGTTTAGATCATGTTTATAGAACTTGGTGGTTTTTGAGTTTATTAGTTTTATTTGGTACAAGTTTAACGGCTTGTACTTTTACTCGGCAATTACCAGCGCTTAAAGCTGCCCGTCGCTGGCAATATTACGAAGAACCCCGCAAGTTCCAAAAGTTGGCTTTGAGTGCAGAATTAGAACAAATTAGCTTACAGTCATTAACGGAACTTTTGCAAAAACAAAGTTATAAAATTTTTCAAGAAAAAGATAATATGCTATATGCCCGGAAGGGAATAATTGGCAGAATTGGCCCAATTATTGTGCATATAGGAATTGTGACGATTTTGTTAGGGGGAATTTGGGGGGCAATGACGGGATTTGTTGCCCAAGAAATGATTGCTAGTGGTGATACTTTTCAGGTAGAAAATGTTATTGATGCGGGTCCTTGGACATCAAAGGATGTGCTGAAAGATTGGTCGGTGCGGGTAAATCGGTTTTGGATTGATTATACTCCCACGGGGGGAATTGATCAATTTTATTCTGATATGTCTGTGTTGAATAAAGAGGGTAAGGAGGTTGACCATGAAAAGATTTATGTGAATAAACCTCTGCGTTATCATGGTGTGACTTTTTATCAAACTGATTGGGGAATTTCGGGTATTAGATTCAAGTTTAATAATAGTCCAATTTTTCAATTACCGATGGCACAATTAAACACTAAAGGTAAAGGTAGAATTTGGGGAACTTGGATTCCGACTAAACCAGATTTAAGTGAGGGTGTTTCTTTATTAACGAAAGATTTACAGGGGATGGTATTAATTTATGATGCTAAGGGTAAGTTGATTAATACTGTCCGCACGGGAATGTCTACCCAGGTTAATGGTGTGAATCTGAAAATTATTGATTTGGTGGGTAGTACAGGTTTACAAATTAAGTTTGATCCGGGTATTCCGGTTGTGTATATTGGTTTTGCGTTGCTGATGCTGGGGGTGGTGATGAGTTATTTTTCCCATTCTCAAATCTGGGCTTTACAAAATGGCGATCGCCTCTATATCGGTGCCAAAACCAACCGCGCACAGGTGGCCTTTGAACAGGAGGTTTTAGGCATTCTCAACCAATTAAGTTTAAACCCACAAAAAAATGAAGTCTAAGGCAAACTTTGTATAATCAATTTTAGTGATAGATTGAGATTAAACTATCACTAAAAAGCTTTATTTTTAGACATTAAAGAAGCTTACTCATTCTTTGATGTCTGATCCTTATTATTTATCTTGAATTAGATGCCAAATTAGCATCACTAAGCTAACCCAGAATCCTACAGTTGGATCAAGCCAGCCTAAGCAGGTGACAAATGTAAATTCACTAAGAGTAAGTAACTTCTTCTTAGCAAACTCGATATCTTTATTATTAAAGATTTTGCTATTTTTAAATTTGCCAAACTTCCATAGTTTTACTTTTGGTTGAGGTGGTACAGAATGAATTGAAAATAGTTCATTATTTTTAGCAGATTTCATTAATTAAAATCCTCTTTAAAGTTCTCTGCTTAATTTCTAACATTGTTAAATTTTTCATAGAGATTTTAAATATTGAACCAGATGCCAATTTAAAGCCAATTTGCCAGTCGGCTAATTTAAAGCCAAATAAATGGGTGTTAAGTTTGAAAATCTGCTCTGTTACCAGATAAAATAGCTACAAGCATAAAATCAATTACACAGTTACAGTCCAGCCTTATATATGGGGAACTTTCCTGAATCAGAGAACCCGCGAAAAAAAGCCTATAGTGTTCCCGTACCTCCAGAGTTACGACAGAGGTTACGCGAGGCGTTTGAGCAAAGGTATAAGCCTTCAGGGACAAAAAAAGCCAGAATGGGTGATTTTCGAGCGCATTGGGATTTAGAACTTGATATTGATAGCCCTAATCCTCAAACAGTACGAAATTTTTTAGATGCGAAGAATGATAGTGCTGAACATTGGCTTATTAATGGTTTATGTATACTATTAATCGAATGTTCTTATGATGATTGGAAGAAACTGTCTAAACAAAATCAAGAGACTTCGCTAGAACCAGTCAAATCACCCGTATCAAATTCAGGATTTATTGCTTCCGCTCCTTATCTGGGTGAAGGCGAAAAAGATAATTACACAATTGCTTTATCTCGTCAGTTAGCCGCTCAATCCGGTCTACTAGCTGACCAATCAAAATTAAAAAGTCTTTTGTTAGCAATCGAATCGGTTAAACGATATCACTGTGTAGAAACAGACCACGCTTTACGTAAAGGAATAGCCAAACTTGCTTGTCCTCTGGCAACCATGAATTATGGCAGTAATAGTAGTATAGTAAATGCCATATCTTTTAGTCCAGATGGAAAATATTTGGGTGCGGCTTATAATGATAATACTGCTCAAATATGGAAATGGGAAACAAATAGTCATCAACCTTGCCACATCATTAAACATAAAAAGCAGGTTGTGCTTGATAAAGATGTGGATGAAGAATACCTGAAAGTTTCAAAAATTTTCTTAGCTAAAGACTACTTTATTACTATTGCTCATGAATCTTATTACAAAGGAGCTTACCTATCTGAATACAGCACAATTAGCATCTTTGATTTAATTGATGAAACAAATATCATTAATCAAACCATTGGTAAAATTATAGATTGTAAATTTCTTCCTAATTCAGAATGCTTATTAACTTTATTGTATAGCCCTAATGTAACTATATTGTGGAAATTTATTAACGGCAGTTTGCAACCTGTCAATATTGTTGAACATTCAAAAAAAACGATTGCTTGTGCTTTAAACCCACATAATTTAAAACTAGAAATATCAGATGAAATCCAAGAGAAAACCTGGCAAAGAAGGAGTGGTGAAGGAGCAAAATATATTTTACAGAAATATGTACCAATTATCTCCTTTAGTCCTGATGGTAAATATTTGGCTAAAGTAAGTGAAGAACACTATACAAGAGATTCTTTAATAGAAATTGCTGTTGTATCTAATGGACATATTATTAGTAGTATATCTCCCAAATATTTGGTCTGGGCTATTTCCTTTAGTCGTGATGGAAGATACTTAGCAATAGCAGGACGTTCTAGAATTGCTCATGTATATGAAGTTAATACAGGAAAAGAATTTTTCTGTATACCTCATGAAGATTTTGTTTATGATATAGTTTTCAGTCCTACAGATAATGGAAGGTATTTATTAGCTACGGCTAGTAATGTTGCTCAAGTATGGGAATTAGATCATGCACCTCAAGTTGCGTTAATAACCCACAGGGCTGAAAAAATACCTGTCAAAGAGAATGAATTTCCGGGTGCTGTATTCAGTTCAGATAGTAAGTACATTGCTACAGCAGATGATGATGGTTCTTTAAAAGTATGGGCTACGGCTAACAGTCAATTAATTGTTTGTCTGAAATATGATTCATTTGTTAGAATTTTTGCATTTAGTCCTGATAGTAAATATATGGCAACTGTTAGTAAAGATAATACTCTAAGCATTAAAAATTGGCAGGATAGCGGCAATCATGAATTAATGCGAATTAATTATAAAGAATTTATTCGTACTATAATTTTTAGTCCAGATGGTAAATACTTAGCTCTTTTAATTGCAGCACCTGAAAATAGAAGATATTGGGAAGTGCGTGTATTACGCTTAAATCTTAATTTATCTGACTTACAGTTGAGCCAAAATTCTAATTATTCAGTCTGGGAAGAACTTCATAGACAAGAGTTTAGAACTATTCAGTGTGCAGGGAATAATGATATTAAATTTTCCTGGGATGGAAAAGATTTATATTTGCTAACAGCTGATTCTTCTGGAACTGCCGAAATATGGAATGTAGTTACTGGTGATAAAATAGCACAAGTAAAACATGAAAATTCAGAACCAACTTAGAAACTATTTTCATTAATTTTTAGATGTAAGTAAAATGTTTAGAATATATATACCTACCAATGATTTATACGCTGTTGCTATTAGTCCCAATCATGGTTATTTAGCAACTGCAAGTGCTGACAAAACAGCAAGAATATGGAAAGTAGCTAATAGTCAAGAATTGATTTGTTTGAAACATGAAGGTTATGTGATTTCGCTTGCATTCAGTCCAGATAGTCAATATCTAGCCACAGCAAGTAGTGATGGAACTGCTCGTATATGGACAGTAGCTAGTGGTAAAGAAATTACTCGTATACAGGCTAATGATTTAACATCCATTACATTTAGTCCAGATGGAAAGTATTTAGCCACAACAAATAACGATGGTATTGTGGAAGTGTGGCTTTGGCGACGAGAAGATTTAATTAATGAAGCTTGCAACCGCCTAACACGCAATCTCACACCGGAAGAATGGAAGCAGTATATTGGTAATGAACCTTATTGCAATACTTGTTCAAATTTGCCATAAATTTGTCTGAATATCACCCTTGTAGTAAAAATTTACCCTCCTCATGGGAGGGTTGAAAAGTGAGATTCTGGGATTTATGAGTAATGAGTCAAGAAAATATTACTTAACCATTCTGTTCATCTATCCCAAAAAATTTTTATTAGGACTTCTGATGTTTCACTTCTATTACTGTATGCACGTTCCCACGAGGACTAAAATCAGCTTTAACGGTGATTTCTAACGGATCACAAGCTGCTACAAAATCATCTAAAATCTGGTTTGCTGACTCTTCATGGGAAATGTAGCGATCGCGGTAACTATTAATATACAGCTTTAAAGCCTTTAATTCTACTACTTTCTGATCCGGTACATAATTAATATGTATGGTCGCAAAATCAGGATAGCCTGAAAATGGACATTTACAAGTAAATTCCGGTAAAGTTATATCAATATTGTAACGTCTACCAATACGGGGGTTAGGAAAGGTAGTTAATTCCCCTTCCTCAATATTCCGTTCTCCGTACTTCATTTCTGGGGTTGTTGGTAGTGCGGTTTCTGGTGAGGAGTTAGTCATATTTTCCTGAATAGATGCAGAGACTCAACTATAAATAACTTAACATCCCCCACTCAGCATTTAACTAATTATTCTGCTGTGCCTTCCCAATCTGGACAATTTTCATCATCCCAACCATGCGGGTGCATCCCACACACTAACAAGTTACCACCATAAACTTGTCCGTGATAGTTACGACAACCCACACAAGCGGAATTTTGCTCTAGTGTTGCTTCCACTGGATAAGGAAAACCAGGATCTACATCTGTTACTACGTCTTCCAATTCCCAGTAAATTTCTAAAATTGGTTCGGCCAGTTCTTGTAAATACTGATCAATTTCAGTGGCAATTGTTGCTTGTATCTGATCAGTAAACTCGTCTGTTAGCTCAAAAAAAGCATCTACCATGTCACCTATTCCTACAAAGAAGTTTTCTACTTCCACTGCCAGGGTTTCGGCTATGTTCATTAAGTCTTTTTGCCACTGATCCATACACTAAACGCCCTTAATAGCTGTCAAAAAAACGCTTTCCGCAATTTGGCTACAAGTGCTAAAAGATACAACAGGCAATGCACCTAAAACCAGATGTGTGTAGCGCCATCTACAATTATATACACTAGATTATCTTGTGACTTCTGGTAAAAAGTCACTTCTTTACTAATCTTGTTGGAGATGTTTTAATTCTTCTTGCAGTTTTAGCACTTGTTCACGTAGCTCATCCACATTGTCGGATTTTGCTTCTTTGACAGTGGCCTCTTCATTATCCTCGATAATTTCGATGCGGCGGGGTTCTGAAGGAGGTGTTTTTTCGGGAGTTGTGCCAGATGCTTGGGGTTGTTGGGCTTGTTTCATCATGTCTTCGACAAAGCGACGAGCTTCATCTGTCGTCATTTCGCCTCTTGCTACCATTTCATCCGCCAGTTTTTGGACTTGCGATCGCAATTCTGAGATTTTCCCCCCTGCTTTCTCTCCAGCATAGGCAGCTAGACCGATACCCAGGTAAAAAGCTTTTTGAACAATATCTCCAAAACCAGGCATTGACTTTAGGCACTCATAAAATGGGGCGACCCGGAGATTACGCCTACTCCAAGCATCCCGTATTGCTGCTACCTTCCGGTCCTGACAAGGTTTGGGCGTTGCAGTCGCATAAGTCCAGGTCTTTGATCATCATAACATTAATTTTTGGAATTTGTATACTATTCCAGAATAATTTGCCATTCAAAAAGTTTATAGTTCACACAATCGTTTTCTATCAAGGGATCTGCGGCTACTATCTCTTTTGCTTCCGCCATTGAAGATGCCTCAAATAACATCATTCCGCCCCCTTTTTGTTGCCAATAGCCGGTTTTGGCTTTGTGGCCTTTATCTATTAGTTGCTGTACATAAGCCTTGTGAGCTGGTACATATTGATCAAAAGTGGTTTTATCTACTTTTCCTTCTTCGATTTTGACAAACCAAGGCATACTCAAAAATTTATCCTTCACAATGCAACCTTAATTTTAGCTGGTGAATAGCCGTGAACTAAACATGGCCGATATTTGTCACCATCAATAGGCAATGACCGATTTTTTGGCTACCGTAAAAGTATTTGTATCTCTTGGTTGCTAAATGAGCTTATATTTTCTTGCCCTTCTTCCACCACAGCACATCCAAGAACAGGCTAATCAAATTAAACAACATTTTGCTGATTATTACGCCAGTCGTGCTGCACTCAAATCACCACCACATATTACCCTACAACCGCCTTTTGAATGGGAAGATGGGGAAATTTCACGTTTAGAAGCGGTTTTATCAGAATTTGCTACTCAGCAACCCAAAATACCACTCACTCTTAATGGTTTTGCTGCCTTTCCTCCCCGTGTTATTTATATTCATGTAGAAAAAAGCTTAGAAGCTGCAACACTGCAAGCTAATTTAATTACTCATCTTGCTCAAAAATTAACAATTGTTGATAAAACTGCCAATAACCGCCCTTTTGCACCTCACCTGACAGTAGCCTATAGAGATTTAACAAAACCAGCTTTTAAAACTGCTTGGGTGGAATTTAAAGAACAGCAATTTTACTTTGAATTTACAGCCGAGCATTTAACCCTATTGTTACATAATGGTAAACGCTGGAATATCAAATCAGAATTTGTTTTTTCTCATGTAAGTAGCCGTGAGTAAGGGAACAGGGAACAGGGAACAGGGAACAGGGAAATAAGTTGTGTAATTAATTCTGCCTAATTACTTATAAAATAATATTATACTTTTTAACAGAAATTTAAAAATTAAGTATTTATAGGTCGAAAGCCTTGCAGATAAAGCAATTTAGCAAATGAGCATTTTAACTCATAAACAATTTGTTAAGTTTTGAAAACTCAGTTGATTTAACTAGGCTGTGGCTGTAATAATGATAACGCTACTTTTAAAACGCAAGAAAGAATAAACCAAGTAAAAATTAGCTTTTTAACCTTTTTTAACTGGTTAATTATTTCTGCAATTTTGTAATATTTTTGTTCTCTACCAGAGCAAAATTTCCTTTTGACGTAATTTTACTACTTCTAAAATTTATTTTCATTAATCTTTGCGTAGATATTCAGCCAGTATAGGTGGGTTTGGTAAATTAATTATTTACTAACCTTGCCCGTAGTGGTGAAATATTTAATTACCTCAGTGGGCAGAACAAAAAAACAGTTACTTTTAGTTTAACTTAAAGCAAGGTAAAAATGACAAACATAAATGTTAAAGTATTAGAAGAATTTGCCAAAACTAATTCACAAATTAACCTGAAAGATGCGCCAAAAGAGATTGTTACTGTAATTCAAGAATTGCTCAGATTTGGAAAATACGACACTGGAGAAATAGATGGAATCGTTGGACCTAAAACATTAAAAGCTTTCGCCAAATTCAAACAAGATAATTATTTAGCATATCCTGATATATTAGGAGCAAGTACAGCACTTTCACTGATAGAAATTATTGAAGAACATCAAGGAGCAAAAGAACAAGTACAATCATTTAGCACACCTGAACAAAGTAACTTAACAGGGCCATCTATGAAGTTACCATCAGGAAAAATTGTCTATGCTAATCAGCAAATTATTGAAACAATTCCTCTAACATGGGGTGAAGTGACAAAAGAATGTACTAGAGTTCCTGTCAGTAATGATGTTGTGCAAAATATTGAGAAAATCACACGCATTTTTGCAGAGGTTCGTGATAAATATGGTTCTGCTTTGGGTGTAACTAGTGCCTATCGCACACCAGAAATAAATCGGGCTGTGGGTGGTGCAAGAAATAGCCAACATATTACCGGAAATGCTCTTGATTTGTATCCACTAGAGGGAAGTTTACAGCGATTGTATGAAGTGTGTAAAGCTACTCCTAGTGTTAAAGGTTTAGGTGCAGGAATGCATAAAGGCTTTGTGCATATTGATGCCCGTGCTAGTGGCCGCACCTATTGGAATTATCCTTAAATAAGTGGTCGTGCAAAATTAAATTCCTACGTGGAGTAAGGGAACAGGGAACAGGGAAATAAGTTGTGTAATTAATTCTGCCTAATTACTTATTATCAGAAATTGTGGAGCGATCGCTCCACCCGTACTTTATTCCATCACATCTTCCCATTAGGACGCTGAATAATTGTTTCAATTACTCTCCGTTTTGCTTTGGGATCTATTCCTACCAAGCGCACATATTCACCATTATACTCAGATAAACAAGCTTCTAAAGTAGAAATTGCTTCTGATTCTGCATTAATGTGAGGAGTTCCGCAACTTTGCCAAGAACCAGTACGAAAACGGCGATCATCTACGTGTTCAATCCCTATTTTATAACCTTGGGATAAAATTTGTCGCACCTGTTCTTGAGTTTCTAAACTTAAATGACTCTGATTTGTATTAGTTTTTGGAGATCCATTATTTACAGTTTGGCTAATAGGTGTTTCTGTAACAGATGGTGCAGATTGATAACTTTTACCCCGGTTTAAACGATTGTATTCATCAACTAAATGAGCAGTTTCCACCCGTTTTTGTTCAGCCACCATGAAATTACCCATTTCAATTAAGTGAGCTAAATTAAAATCAGGCTTTTTAAATTCTGGTGATCCTTCTACACTATTTACCACTCGTAAAGAAATTTTCTCAAACCCAATTTTATGAATAAAATCACGAATTTGCTCATCATAAATGCGGGAACGTAAAGCACTAAAAAAGTCAATAGATTGATTCGGGAAAGTGTCAACAAATTGTTCTATTTCTCTTTGTGTCAAGCCATCTTCACTAAAAATACCCCCCACAATTCCCACTTTATCATCGCGGTTAGGTTCCCAATAAAATTTTTCCATCCGTCCATCACGAGTTAATGGTGCGTAGAGGGTAGAAAAATCATTACCTGTGACAATAATGGGTACACGTCTGATGGGATTGGCATCATAACTACCGGGTAATTGTACATCTGTAGGATTATCAGCAATATTCATTAAGGTAGCGTTTACCAATTGAGTATTAACTGTATATTGTGTTCCTTCGTCAAAGCGTCCCGCACCTGCATCCAAATCATTAATCATCAGTACGCACATTTTCCCACGTACTTTAACTAATTCTGCTGTTTCTCGATAACGCAGACGTATTAATCTGGCTGGATCTCCTGCATCGGGACTTTCTAATTCACCTCCAGATATCAGCGTTACCTCTATACCCATTTTTTCAAATACTAACTCGCATTGAAATGATTTACCTTCTCCTTTGCGTCCATGAATGCCTAAAATCAAGGGAACACGTACACCAGGAAGATTTAAAAAGTTTTTGGTAATATGGACGGCAATTTTATCCAGAAACCGAGGAGAAATGTAATAACCCATAAACTTATGACTAGTTGGCACTATTCTATAATTTTAAGGTTATTTGGTAACAATTTAATATAAATCTTGAGGATGAGTTTTATATAAAATTATGATAGATTTTGCAACAATATTTGATATTCTGGAGAATTCAGGCCTGTTTGCAGTATGGCTAAAATTTGGGTCATGTTTCCTTCTAACAATGCAGTTATATCCAACCACAAACCGGGATAAATTTTACTTTTAATTATGCCATTACTATCAGGTGTTAATGAAATATATTCACTTTTTTCTAAATAAAACCAATCAATTTTTTGTTCAAAATTTGCCAAAACAGATACTCTTTAACACCGCTACGACGGTAAACTTGTTTTTTATCATGTAAGTCATACCATTTTACTTTAATAATGATACAAATACCCTCAAGAGGACATGGCAGTGCCATGTCCCTACACTCAAGCCATAAGTATCATCATTTTTGGGAAATGGTATCAGAGGCAGGAGGCAGGAGGTAAGAAGGTTGATTAAATAGTAATTTCCAGCTTTTTCAACTAGATGGTTATTTTCGTCATGCTGCACTAACGGCTATTTCTGCTACTAATTCCGGTGAACTTTTGATATAATTATCAGCACTAATTTTTGTTTGTCGGCGTAATTTTTCATCAATTAAAAGTATGACATCTGGTTGAAATTCATGATCTAAATTTAAGCGAAATGTAGTATTATTATTTAATTCTCAACCGAATTTGTGAGCTTGGTAATAGTTTTGTTTTTGTTCACAATTTAATCAAGAAATGCCCACTCTACAAATACTCATAAATCAGCTATTTGATTTTTGAAATATATGTGTGATGGGCATTTCCGAAGATCATTCGCTTTTATTTAGAATTTAATCAAGAAATGCTCACCCTAAAAATATTATCCGGGGATGCCTACTAATTTGGCGCTTAAGTCCCACATCCGCTTTGCTTTTTCGTCATCGCGGGCTTGGGGGGAAACTTTTTGGACGAAAGATTTACCATTTTTCTTCTGACGATTTCCCCAACTCCAATATGCACCAGATTGGTTATATTCGGGGTCAGCGACTACCATTGCTACTCGTTCACCGGCTAATTCTTCCGAAACAAATCCGCCAGTAATATATTTTTGGAAGAGGGGAAAGAGTTTTTGAAATAATGGGTAGTGGTTGCGGAATAAAGCTGTTGTGGCTACACAACCGGGATACAGGGAGGTGAAGGTGATACCATGAGATTCATGATAGCGGCGATGTAATTCGCGCATGGTGAGGACGTTACAAACCTTACTATCTTTATAAGCTTTAACGGATTCAAATTTCTTGCCGTTAATCATGGAAATGGGTTCTAAAAATCCCTGTTCAAAGCCTTCTAAATTACCTAAATCTGGCTGTGGGGGAATTTTTCCGCCTAGTTCGTCGGGGTTGTGGGTGACTGTACCTAAAATTACTAGCCTTGGCGGTTTGAAGGTGGATTTTTTCAGGTCATCCAACAACAAGTTACACAGGAGGAAATGACCAAGATGATTTGTAGCAACGCTTAATTCATATCCTTCTGGCGATCGCATCGGCTCTTTTAATAATGGCATATAAATGGCAGCGTTGCAGACTAAAGCATCTAGTTTTCTGCCACTCACCCGCAGGTTTTTAACAAATTGCCGCACACTCTCTAATGAACCCAGGTCAATTTGCATCAAGCTGTAACTATCCTCTGGTATGCCCACGGTTTTAGCAGCTTGGGCGGCTTTGTCTAAATTCCGACAAGCCATTATAACGTGCCAATTTCCTCGATTGGCTAAAGCTTTCGCAGCATACAGACCGACCCCTGAAGATGCGCCGGTAATGACGACTGTAAACTTTTGTTGTTGTATCATTCTGCCAAGTTGTGTGAACTACCGTTAAGTTTTTCTATGATCTCATAAGGCGATCGCACCAGATCCCTTTCTTAACGATGCGCTACATTAACTTATATCAAGGGGAAGTTCTGACCGCAAGATGGCAAACCACATCTCGTCTACCCATTCCCCCTTTAACCAAAAGCTTTTAATCAGGTGTGCTTCTTGACGCATTCCTAAATTTTTTAGCAATTTTACAGAGTTATGGTTTCTTGGGTCGCAGTTGGCACAGATGCGATGCAGGTCAAAGTTTACAAATAATGATTTGATTAAATAGCGGCCTGCTTCGGTTGCATAGCCTTTTCCTTGATATTCTCTGGCTAAGGTAAAACCAATTTCTGCTTGTTTTTCATCTTTTGCTAAGATACAAAAAGCACAATCACCAATTATTTCCCCTGTGCTTTTTAGTTCACTTGCTATCTGATACCATTTTCCTACTGTTCCCGGTGTGGTTGTTTCTAAATATTTGTACAATGCTTGGGCTGATTCTTCACTGTATGGTAAACTCCAAGTTTGATATTTAGCAATTTCTGGATCATTGCGATAAGCAAGAAGTTTTTGCATATCCTGATGCTGAAATTTACGTAATATTAATCTGGGGGTTTCTATGGGCAGATGAAAAGACATGATATTCTGATTAATAGCAGTTCATAAGTTATTTCAGCTTGGTTAATCAATTTTATTCAAATTTAAAATTTCTTAAATTGTATCTACTGGGGGCAGGGGATAATCTATTAAGCATGAATTAAATTTTTGTAGGTTAGGTTGAACGCAGTAAAACTTCACATTAGTTGGAAATGGCAAAGTGTAGTGTTGGGTTAGCCTTTGGTATGCAGTGTCTATGTTCTATCTATCCCTACGGGTAAGCAGGCTAAAATCTAAATCATGGAAACGGTAGAACCAAAATATTTTTTATATTCTTGCATATCAATACTTCGGACAGTTTTGAGAACAAGGCTACAAGGCTTACAGCGCAAGAAGTATAGGAAATATCGAATTAATGCAACTCAGTTTTAGACTTGACTTTGATTTAATTATTGCTGGTAACTCAAAGCTCTAGAGGATAAGTGATATACCTACCAGAAAAATGTCCGAACTATTGGCATATAATATTATAAGATGATAATATACAAACGTCATCTAATCAAATACAAAAATTATGACTTGGTTTCCAAAAAAATAAGTAACAACGAACTGGGAGAATATTTACCAAGCGAAGAAGCTGAATTATATGAGCAAAGTGAAGAAATAGGAGCAAGTAGTGAACCTGAAGCAAAAGAAAAGTGTAAAGAAACTGCGGCTGAATATGGAGGTATAGATCCTAAAGTTACACCAACCGATAGAGAGGGTAGATGGGACTGCAAATTTAAGTTTTGGGGTTAAATGTGATGGATTTTAAAACTAAAATGTTGGTTGGTTGGAATGGTAAACCACCAAGAATAAAGTTTAAAGCTGAACCAATGCCAGGAACTCCCTATGTGCGATTATTGGGTTGTGGTATTGCGGATATGTCTTTAGAAAATTTCATTAAAGATTTAGAACGAGACAAAAAAACAGGAAACGGACATGGACACACTTTTCCTATTAACGGAAAGGGTTGCGAAGAAGATACTTATGTTTTGGAAGGATGGGAGGTGTATACAAGTCCTGATAGTTGTTATGAAGCATTAGTGCTTTTATATTATTCTGCACTTTATCCATATCATGTAATTAAAAAATATATGGGTGAAGATATGGCCGCAGAATATTTGGAACAGCAATCTTTAGCACGTAATTGATTAAAATAAACCTCAATAATACAGCCTGAGAGTAAATTCTCAGGTTAATAGCTAAAATTAACTTAACAATAATCAGAAATTATTAAAATTGGACAATTTAGGACTTAGATGAGGTTTTGACATTACAGCATATTTCAGGTAAATGAGGTACAGATTTTTGGAACAAAACCTTATATCAAAAGACTTTCACCCCTGTTCCCTGCACTGCACTGAGCGCAGTCGAAGTGTTCCCTGTTCCCTGTTCCCTGCTGTAAAATTAGAGGAATGAAAAAGCCCCAACCTAGAAATAATTAGCTAACATTGGATTAAAAATTGTCATCACCCAAAAGAGAGAGACTTGACAACCAATACTATCTCAATTTTACCCTACTTGTTAGGGTTTTGTTGTCTCATTTTAACCGCTTATGAAGCTTCGATTGTATATGCTGCTAGGCTTGGTTCTTAGCTTGCTGTTGAGTATTTTACCAGTTTCCGCCGATTTGACTACAGCTGCGACACCAGCAGTTACCCCCGTTGCTGCGCTGGCTTTTACCCAAGGAGTGCAAAAAACGGTTTTAGATAATGGCTTAACTGTTTTAACGAAAGAGGTACATACTGCACCTGTGGTTAGTGTGCAAGTTTGGTATAAAGTTGGTTCTCGCAATGAAGGGAAAGGAGAAAGCGGAATCTCTCACCAGTTGGAACATTTAATGTTTAAAGGCACGACTAGCAGACCCGTACAATTTGGGAGGTTATTTAGTGCTTTAGGTAGTCAATTTAATGCTTTTACCAGTTTTGATGAAACTGCTTATTATGGGACGGTGCAACGAGATAAACTAGAAGCACTGCTGACTCTGGAAAGCGATCGCATGATTCATGCTTTAATTAATCCAGAACAGTTGGAAAGTGAAAAACGGGTGGTGATTTCTGAGTTACAAGGCTATGAAAACTCCCCCGAATATCGTTTAGACCGGGCTGTTAGACGTGCGGCTTTTCCTCAGCATCCCTATGGTCTACCTATTGGGGGAACTAAAGCAGATGTGGAAAATTTCACTGTTGAACAAGTCCGCAACTATTACCAAACTTACTACAGTCCTGAAAATGCCACTTTAGTGGTGACGGGAGATTTTGACACTAACCAAACATTAAGTTTTATTAAGCAGACTTTTGGTAAAGTCCCTAACCGCAAAGCTGCTAAGTTTGTCCCCAAAATCACTACTACCCCAACCAGCCAAAAAAATCCAATTATTCTCAAACAACCAGGAAGCACCGCACTTTTACAAGCGGTTTACCCTCTACCTAATATTAACCATCCCGATGTTCCGGCTATTGATGTGATGGATTTAATTCTCACTGGGGGTAGAAGTTCTCGACTGTATCAAGCTGTGGTAGAATCGGGTTTGGCCAGTGCTGTTAGTGCTAGTCCGATAGAGTTGACCGAACCTGGTTGGTATGAAGTTTCTGCTACAGCCGCACCTGGTCAAGATGTGGAAAAAATTGCACAAGTGATACAAGCCACTTTTAGCAAATTACAGCAAGAAGCGGTGAGCAGTGCTGAACTCAACCGCGCTAAAACTCAACTCCAAGCTTACTTTGTCTTAAATAATCAAGACATTACCAGCCAAGCTAGTCAGTTGGCCTATAGTCAGACTATTGCTGGTGACTATCATTATATCGAGAAATATTTAGGAGCGATCGCTCAAGTCACACCCCAAGACATCCAAAGAGTCGCTAAACTTTATCTCGACCCCAAAAAACAAACTATCGGCTTTTTTGAACCTACCACCATTGCTGATAACCCGGAAACTGCGGCAGTTTCTGGTCGGGTGACAGAAAAATTTGACCCTGGTGTACCCGTAGATCCGGCAGAACTAGCTAAATATTTACCTGCTGTTAAAAGTTCTAATACCGTCAGTCAGCAGCCTATACCCCAGCAGTTCACCCTCACCAATGGTTTAAAGGTGTTACTGTTGCGTGATTCTAGTGTTCCCACAATTAACCTCAGTGGACAAATCAACGCCGGTACAGTATTTGATGACCAGGAAAAAGCCGGTTTAGCTAGTTTGACGGCGGATAATTTGCTTAATGGGACAAAAACCCAAGATGCTTTAAGTATAGCCCAAGCTTTGGAAGATAGAGGAGCTAGTTTAGACTTTAGCGCTGGTCGGGAAGGGGTGACTATTAGCGGTCAAGGTTTATCAACTAACCTCCCCTTACTGGTGCAAACTCTTGCTGATGTGCTACAAAATGCCACTTTTCCGGCTGACCAATTAGAATTAAGTCGGCAACGGGCTATTACTAGCTTAAAATCACATTTAGATGACCCAAGAACTTTAGGCCGTCAGGTATTCCAACAAACCATTTACCCAAAAGACCACCCTTTTCATAATTTCCCCACCCTGGAAAGTTTACAACGGATTTCCCGTGACGATGTGGTAGGGTTTTATAAATCACACTATCGCCCGGATACCATGACAATTTCCTTGGTAGGTGATTTTGAACCATCTCAAGTGAAAGCTTTATTTAATCAGGCTTTTGCTCAATGGCGAGTGGCTGGAGAAGTACCAAGCATTAATTTACCCTCTGTATCATTTCCTGGTAGTCAAGTCCGCGTAAATACAATTATGACCGGGAAGGCGGAAGCCGTCACTTATTTAGGTTATAATGGCATATCGCGGAAAGATCCCCGTTACTATGCGGCTTTGGTACTCAATCAGATTTTGGGTGGTGACACTTTATCTAGTCGGTTGGGAACAGAAATACGCGATCGCTTGGGTTTAACCTATGGAATCTATAGCGGGTTTGCTGCGGGAATAAATCCTGGTCCCTTCCTCATCTCCATGCAAACCTCACCCCAAGACGCACCCAAAGCCATCTCTAGTACAATTGCCTTATTGCAACAAATCCGCAATCAAGGTATAACCGAATCAGAATTAAGAACCGCTAAACGGTCACTTACCAATAGTTACCCCGTAGAATTAGCGAGTTCCAGCGAAGTGGCGAGTATTGTTTTAAACAATGCAATTTTGGGACTATCCCCAGAAGAGATTCGCACCTTCCCCCAACGCATCCAAGCAGTAACAATGAATGACATTCAACAAGTTATTGCAGATTTAATTAAACCCGAAAATCTCGTGATTGTCACAGCCGGACCCGAAGTTAAATAATTTTCATCTAAAATGTAGAGGCGTTTTATGAAGCGTCTCTACCAGGAATTAATAAAAAAATCTAAAAACTACGCACACGAAATATTTAACCCTGGTTGCTATTATTTGTAGGGTGTGTTAGGACTTGAGTCTGTAACGCACCACAGGGGATAGTGCTATACTTTCTGTGCTAACCCACCATAAACATATTTCCCAAATCAAATAGTAACCCTATAGTTATCTATAGCATTCTTGTTTGATTTTTAAAAACTACTGAGGTGGGCATTTCCTACTTTTTTCCGCTTCTGTTCAGTGTTTTACCAAAAAATGCTCACCCTACACATACTGGTAATTATTGATTAAATTTCTGTTTTCATCCTGTAAATCCTTAAATCCTGGATATCCTGATTCAGACATTATTTAAAAACTGCAATAATTTCTTAAATCTTGACAACCTTGTGACCAATAATATTGACTAGTAGTATTACAAATAGAATGATTTTGAAAAGCATTCAGAGATAAATGTCCTAAATAACGAGTAGCTGGACGACTTCCCGAACTCAGGGTAAACTCTAAAATAGGGGGATTTTTACCAAAAGTATTACAAGCCGCATAATCAGAGAAAACATCACCATAAATACTATTACGGTTTTTTAAATCTCTGAAAAATGATTTAGGGTTAAAAACAGAATCAGAATCATTTTGATCACAGTTCCAACAACCTAAATATTCCGAACCTTTAGCCCCAAAAATCCTGATTTCTCCTTCTTTGCGAGACACACGGGGAGTTACACGCGGACTACTAAAAAAGCAATATTTCCTTTCCAAAAAAATCAAAGTTTGCTCATTGAGTCTTTCCGCTTGCGCTAAAAGCCGTACACTCCTAATTTTAGAGCAAAGATCCTCTGTGCTATTAGCAAAGACAGAAAAATGATTAAATATTACTACTGAAAACAGGATAAAACAGGCTAAAATTCCAGTCACAAAAATTTTGCGATAGTTCATATAAATCAAGAAATCAGTAAAAAAGCAGGCGTTGCTGATCTTAGGGATGAAAATGATTTTGCATAAATCCAAAACCCTTGTAGAGACGTTCCATGGAACGTCTCTACACTCAAAAATCATCCCGCAATTATGCAACACCAAAAAGCAATAGGTATTGATAAAGTGTCTCAAGCAGGTTAGTTTGATAGTCAACAATAAAAAATCTTGACTTATGCGCTTGATATCACTGGATGTTTTTCGTGGTTTGGTGATTGCGGCTATGATTCTAGTTAATATGGCCTCAGTCGCAGCAAATGTTTATCCTCCTTTAACTCATGCGGAATGGCATGGTTGCACACCTACAGATTTAATATTTCCCTTTTTTCTGTTTATTATTGGTGTGGCCATGAGTTTTTCTTTGGGGAAATACACCCCAGACAACAAACCCACCAAAACAGTTTATTTACGTATAGTTCGCCGGGCTGTAATTTTATTTGCTTTAGGTTTATTATTGAATGGCTTTTGGAATAAAGGGGTTTGGACTTTTGATTTTAGCAGTCTCCGTATAATGGGAGTATTGCAAAGAATTAGTATAACTTATCTCCTCGCTTCTTTAGCTGTTCTCAATTTACCACGCAAAGGACAATGGATATTAGCCGCAGCACTGTTAATCATTTATTGGTTAACAATGATGTATGTACCTGTTCCTGGTGATGGTGCGGGTGTGTTGACACCAACAGGTAATTTTGGTTCATATATTGACCGTTTGATTATTCCCAAGGAACATTTATATAAAGGTGATGGCTTTAACTTCATGGGAGATCCAGAGGGATTATATAGTAGTATACCCGCTATTGTTTCGGTATTAATGGGATATTTTGCGGGGGAATGGATACGGGAGAAAAAGCAAGTTAGTTCAGAAATAAGTATTGGGTTAGCTGTTTTTGGCTTGAGTTGTTTAGTTGTGGGTATAATTTGGGGTGTAGGTTTTCCCATCAATAAGAAGATTTGGACGAGTTCCTATGTGCTGTTTACATCTGGCTGGGCTTTACTGTTATTAGCCGCTTGTTATGAACTAATAGAGGTGAGAGTGATCAAACGGTGGAGTAAACCTTTTGAGATTATGGGGCTAAATGCGATCGCACTTTTCGTGGCTTCAGTATTCTTAATCAAAATCTTCGCAAGAGTTAACATTGTCGGTGGAGAAAAGCCAGTTAGCCTTTACAACTGGATTTATCAAAACATCTTTAGTTGGGCTGGTGCGATGAATGATTCCTTTTTATTTGCATTTGTGACTTTATTATTTTGGTGGGGAGTTGCATTTCTTATGTACCGCAAAAATATCTTTATTAAAGTGTAAACCCAAGATTTTAAATACAGTAGGTTGGGTTGACACAAGGAAACCCAACATTTACCAAAACTACAACAAGTTTAAGGTAAATAAAGTACGAAGATTATTTTACTCTTCCTCAAAATCCACTTGATCATAAATATCTGCTAATGATACAGAAACAGGAACGGCAATTAAATTTAAAGTATCACTAATATCATTATAATCAGAAAAAAGCCATTTGTTATTATCAGTTTTAGAAAATTGTTCAATGTGAATTTTGTATTGATCAATTAAAATATATTCTTGAAAACTGGGAATAGTGCGATAAGCTGCAAACTTATCATCTCGATCATAATTTTGAGTAGATTTTGATAATACTTCAACAATCACTAAAGGGTTAGTAACGATATCTTTCCTGTTTTCATGATATGTTAAAGGACTTTTTAAAATTATGATATCGGGATAAGTATAAATTCGCTTGTTTGGAATCCAAAGTCTTTGATCGGTTGTAAATACTCGATAAGGTTGAAGTTTCAGAAGAAAATTAAGCGTACCACCTAAATTAAGAGTGATTTGAGAGTGATTCGTTGTTCCACCTGGCATAATAATAATTCTACCATCAATATATTCGTGACGTTCTAGAGAATTAACTTCTAATTCTAAATATTCCTCTGGTGTATAATAACTTTTTTCTTGTGCGATAGTCATAAATATTTTTAACCCCAAATCTAAATTATCTCAGTTTTGCAAAAAGCCGTGAAATAAATTAGCCTATGGTAACGCTACGCGAAGCGGCTTAAAGCTAAAACCCGTTTTAACTGGTTAGAAATTAATCTCAGTCATCTTTGAGATGACTTTAGCTTTTAGCCCGTTCTCGTAGGGTTGCCGCAGGCTAATTGATTTCCGGGCTGTTGAACACAAATCTACAATTAATAGCTAACCATTTCCTGCATTTGTTCGGCGGTGTTCACCTCATCTAAAATTCGCCAAAGTTCTTGTAACATGGGTTCTAAACCTGTACGAGTCACGGCGGAAATAATAAAAACTGGTGCAAAAGAAAGATGATTTAATTGAGTAGCTAAAGCCTCTAAATCTACCGTTTCTCTATCTACAGCATCAATTTTATTTAATGCTAAAATTTGTGGACGTTGAGCTAAACCCCGACCATAGGCTTTTAATTCTTGCTGAATGGTATTATAGTCAGCAATAACATCTTCACTGGTGGCATCAATTAGGTGTAATAATACTCTAGTGCGTTCAATGTGACGGAGAAAATCATGACCTAAACCGGCACCTTGAGAAGCACCTGTGATTAAACCGGGAATATCTGCAAAAACTGTACCATCTCCTGTGGGTTTCCTAACTACTCCTAAGTTGGGAATCAGAGTAGTAAAAGGATAATCAGCAATTTTCGGACGGGCGGCGGATAAGGAAGAAATTAAAGTGGATTTGCCAGCATTTGGTAAACCAATAATTCCCACTTCTGCTAATAGTTTCAACTCTAAACGTAGTTGCTTTCTTTCTCCTTCTAATCCCGGTAGGGCGTATTCTGGGGCGCGGTTACGGTTACTTAAAAAATGTTGGTTGCCTAGTCCACCTTTTCCACCTGCGGCTACTAATATTTTTTGTTCTGGTTCGGTTAAATCACCAATTATTTCATCTGTTTCCGCATCATAAATGACAGTACCACAGGGAACATCAATAATTAAATCTTTGCCTGCTGCACCGGTACGGTTATTGGGTCCACCTCGTCCGCCGTTTTCTGCTTTGAATATGTGGTTATAACGAAAGTCTAACAAGGTTTGCAGGTCTTCTACAGCGCGGAAATAAATTGAACCACCACGGCCACCATTACCCCCAGATGGACCACCTGCGGGGACGTATTTTTCTCGACGGAAGGCGACGATACCATCACCACCTTTACCGGCTTCTACTTCAATTTGAGATTGATCAATAAATTGCATATCATGACTAATAACTATATATATGGTGTCACATCTTCGTGACATTCGTCAGCGAGATAGGAGAGGGCGCGAAAGCGTAAGCCTACCAGTTGTTCATAAAGGGGGTTGATTTTACATAAGGGGGGAATATGGACAATTTTATGTCCAAAGAGTGTGACATCTCGTTCAAAGGGACATTGAGAAGGAATCATTTTACATAAAAAGCGGGCTAATCTGGGGTCCTGTACTTCTAAGCCGTCTAACCAGTCCCGGACGGGATAGAGTAAGTTTGGTTGCTGATGTGCTAGGGTGAGACTGGAAGGATTTGTTGTTTTTTCTGGATATTCTAAGGAATAGTTGAGAGATTCTAAAACATCGGTTTGCAGTTCTAAGGCTTGACATAATTCTTGTAAAAGCTGGGCTTCACTGGGGGAATATATGCCGTCGGCGATCGCTACCATGACAGCTGTACGCATGAAGTTTTCTGCTGTTGGTGTTCCTTTGCCGAAAATTACCCCTAATTCTGCTGGTGTAATGACCTCAAGCCCATCTAAATCTACTCCAGGGGCTAACTCGTTTTGAGTAATACTGTGTATTAACTGCTTTTCTTGCTCATCAAAATTTCCATCAGCTAAAGCTATTGTCAATAGTCCGCGCAACCAAGCGGCTATTTGTTCGCTACTGTAGGGAGATTGAACTGCACTACTCATTATTCCATACCTCGAACCTTTCTCCATCTATAGTAAGCTACATTTAAATTCAGACTGCTGGTAAAGAATATTTGTTTTTCATGTCAGCACTCCTGTCTGAAAACAAGTCAAGAATCTAAAAAAAATTGCACAATAGAGATAGGTACGTCTTGCAACCCGTATTTAAAGGATTGTATAACCTTTACCAGTTCTGATTAAATGTTTAAATGTTAAAAATCGAACATTCACAACAGCAAAAACCCGGTTGGTTCTTAGATCATCGAGATCCCAAATTTATAGAATCGCTCATGCCTTTCTTGGGCTTTATATATGATTACTATTTTCGTGTCCAAACTAGCGGCTGGGAAAATATACCTGATGAACAAACGCTATTTGTGGGTTCTCATAATGGCGGTTTGAGTTCTCCAGATACGTCAATGATGATTTATGACTGGGTGCGTCGCTATGGTACAGATAGGATAGTTTATGGTTTAATGCACCCGAAAATCTGGGAAGTTGCACCACAGGTAGCGGAAGTTGCGATGAGGGGAGGGGCTATTCCTGCTCATCCGAAAATGGCTATGGCGGCTTTTGATGCTGGGGCTAGTGTGTTAGTTTATCCAGGGGGGGCGGAGGATGTATTTCGTCCATACACGATGCGGGATCAAATTTATTTTGCCGAGCGTAGGGGGTTTATTAAATTAGCTTTGCAGCAAAATGTACCAATCGTGCCTGTAATTTCTTGGGGGGCGCATGATACCCTGGTTGTGTTGACGGATGCTTACAAATTTGTCAAGCAGTTAAACAAATGGGGAATGCCTTGGTTGTTTGGGGTTGATCCGTTGGTGTTTCCGATTTATTTAGGTTTGCCTTGGGGTTTAGCTATGGGTCCTTTACCGAATATTCCCTTTCCTACCAAAATTTATACTAGGGTGTGTCCGCCGATTCGTTTTGAAAGATATGGACGAAAAGCTACAAGCGATCGCTCTTACGTCGAGGAATGTTATCAATTAGTGAAAAGTAAGATGCAGCATGAGTTGGATAATTTGATTTTGAATGCTGATAAATAACAGGTGTAGAGACGTTCCATGGAACGTCTCTACATTCTCAAACTGTAACAGGCTTACGTACTTCTACAACTTCCCCAGTTAAACTAAAGGCGCGAACTTCAGTAATTTTGACGTTGACAATTTGCCCTTTTAGTTCGTTGATATCCCCAGTAAAGAAGGTGAGACGATTTCCGCGAGTCCGTCCCATGACTTGAGAAGGGTCTTTGGGGTTTTGGTCTTCTACCAAGACTTCCTCAATGCGGCCAGCATAGCGCTGCGATCGCTCGGCGGCTTTTTGAGCCACTAAATGATTTAATCTTTGCAGGCGATCGCTTTTCACTTCTTCACTTAATTGATTTTCCCAAACCGCCGCAGGTGTACCAGGACGGGGGGAATAAGCCGCAGTATTCAACTGGTCAAACCCTATATCCTCAACCAATTTCAAAGTATTTTCAAACTGTGTTTCTGTTTCCCCAGGAAATCCCACAATCGCATCAGCACTAATCGAGGCATCCGGCATATAGCGGCGAATAGTATCAATAATGCGGCGATATTTTTCATGAGTATAACCCCGTGCCATCGCTTTCAGCACTTCATTATCCCCAGATTGGAAGGGAATATGGAAATGCTCACAAACTTTGGGCAACTCGGCACAAGCTTTAATCAGTCTTTCCGTAAAATAACGGGGATGGCTGGTAGCAAATCTAATGCGCTCAATTCCCGGCACATCATGGATAAAATACAGTAAATCCGTCAAAGTGTGCAAATGGCGACCTTCAGGAGTTACCCCTGGTAAATCTCGACCATAAGCATCAATATTTTGACCGAGTAAAGTAATTTCCTTATAACCTTGTCGTCCTAAACTTTCCACCTCAGCCCTAATCGCTTCCGGGGTGCGGGACTGTTCCACACCACGCACACTCGGCACAACGCAATAAGTACAACGCTCATTGCAACCATAAATTACATTTACCCAAGCAGTAACTTTGCTATCTCGACGGGGTTGGGTGATATCTTCCATAATATGCACCGCTTCCGTCGCTACTACCTGATTACCATCAAATACAGATTGTAGTAAATCTTGCAAACGGTTAGCGTGTTGCGGGCCCATCACCAAATCTAATTCTGGCACACGTCGCAACAAACTAGCGCCTTCCTGTTGAGCCACACAACCGGCGACAATTAAAGTTAAATCAGGCTGTTCATGTTTTCTTTTCGCCTGTCTGCCTAAATAAGAATAAACTTTTTGTTCAGCATTATCTCGAATAGTGCAAGTATTATAAAGAATCAGATCCGCACCATTAGGATCTTCTGACCACTCAAAACCCATGTCTTCTAGAATACCCGCCATGCGCTCTGAGTCGGCTTTATTCATTTGGCAACCGAAAGTAGTAATGTGATAGCGGCGTTTAGTGGTCATGGGAATTACGCTTAAAAATTAAATAGAAGGCAGGAGGCAGGAGGCAGGAGGCAGGAGGAAGAAGGAATGTAGTTTTTTACTTTGTTCTTTTTCCACTTTTCCTGTTCTCTACTTATATCTTTACCTATTTACCATAATAAAGAAAAGATCAGCCAATGACATAGCGATCGCTCCTCAAATACTACAAAAACCCCTTCATCATCATACAAATAAATTCGTAGGGGCAGGTTTAGCGAATAAATTAGCAAAACAACGCCAAATTAACCTACAAAACCCACCCTAGCCAAACGAACTATTACCCCTCTTGTTGTTCCGGCGCTTCAAACATCACCTGAAAAGCCGCATGAGGAATAAAACGCCGCAAAAATCTTAAATGGTCATCCGCATCTTGACGGTTAGCAAACCGAGCGACAATATAAGGTTTTTTTGTCGCTAACAACCTCACCACCAATCAAGGACGATAAAATTTACCCTCTAGCGATTGCAGGGGCTTGACAGATGGAGCATTATTGAGTTTTATCATTAGTAGATATCCTGTTTATTAGGAAAACAGAGGTCAGCAAGAAGCCTGCGAAACTTGATTGCTGACTTCTGACCAAAATTTTACGTAATTTTATACATCTCCAAAATCCTCATCATTGCGTGAATGGTGGGGATTTTTTAGTGTCAATATTCATAACTTGACTATTGCCAAAAGAAGATGTACATTGACAATATACCTGTTATAAAGGTGAGAGTCAAGTAAAAATGTTTAACTTTCTTCTTCGTATGTGAACCCATTAATTTGAGCAATTAAGTCTAAATGCTTTGATTTTGAACGCGAAGGCGGATAAGCTCCCGTTTCCCACTCACTAATAGTTTGCTGACGTACACCTAACTGTTCTGCAAACTCCACTTGAGTCAAATTCAAATGCAATCTTAATGCTTTGATAAAATCAGCACTCCATCTTCCGGGTTTACTCAAACGCTGAACAGGAATCTTATCAGGAGGCTTGATAAACTGCACTTGTTGACATTCAAAATCCACATTTTCCACCCGATAGCCAGCCTCCATCCAAGCTTCCGCTTGCAGAGCACCCTTTTTGCGGTTACTCCACCAAGCACGTTGACTTTTGGCTGAAAGAGGTAAAACGTCATTAATTAAAGATTCAATTTCAGCAAATGACAGAATCACATCATCTTGCTGAGAGCCACGCAAAAACTCTAGGAGTGGCTGGTATTTGCTGCCCTCCCTCATATTACTTTTATTCTCCTGAATTGGTGTGCTCAATAAGGGAGCAAACAATCATGCTATCTCAAGATAGCCACAAAGGGAAGAGGCAAAAGCGCAAAGAATTTTCATCATGCTTGAGCAAAAATTAGGGTAAAGTGAAAAAATAATGCGGCGAGATTCCATTTTTTACAAACTATTTCAGCAATTTCCTGGTTTATTGTTTGAATTAGTAGACGAACCACCACCAGAAGCAAAAAACTACCAATTTCAATCAATAGAGGTTAAAGAAACAGCATTCCGAATTGATGGAGTGTTCACCCCACCCCCTGACGCTACATCTCAGATAGTGTATTTTGCAGAAGTCCAATTTCAGAAAGACGAAGATTTATACTTTCGGTTCTTCTCAGAATCATCACTGTTTTTGCATCGTCATTCTACCCGATATGATGACTGGTACGGGATAATCATTTTTGGTTCTCGCAACTTAGAACCAACTAATTTAAGGATACATCGCTCATTATTAGCAGGTGAACAAATTCGTAGAGTCTATCTAGATGAACTAGGAGACATAGAACAGCAACCATTAGGTTTAGGCTTAATGTTGCTGACGATAAAAGAAGAAGACCAAGCCATAGAAACAGCAAGGTATCTAGTACAACAAGCACAAACACAATCAGAATCAGCCATAATAGATTTAATCACCACCATTCTATTTTACAAATTCGCTAACTTAAGTCGGGAGGAAATTCAAACCATGCTAGGACTAGATTTAGAAGAACCAAGAGCCATCAGAGAAGCCAGAGAAGAAGGTCGAGAACAAGGTCGTGAAGAAGGCCGAGAAGAAGGTCGTGAAGAAGGTCGTGAAGAAGGTCGTGAAGAAGGGATTTTATCACTGCTTCTTAAACTGTTAAATTGGCGGTTTGGTGAGATTGATGAGGAATTGTTGAAAAAGGTTCGGGGTTTGTCTTTAGAACAAGTTGAGACTTTAGGTAAAGCATTGTTAGAGTTTGAGAATATTGAGGATTTGCAGAAGTGGTTACAGGAGAATTTAGAGGTAGAAACTGAAGAGTAAAACTTTCATTTATTTGTAGAGATGTTCCGGGGGAATGTCTCTACATTTTTTAATTTGTATCTGGATTAATTAGGTAATGTACATCATGATAAATGATTTTATTTATGTGTTAATTTTCGTTAATTTATTGCGTTAAAACGCAATTTAGCTTTTAGCCTGTACGCGCAGCATCGCCGCAGGCTAATTGATTTCAGGGCGTTTTGTTCTCTTTTACAAATTCGCTAACTTAAGTCGGGAGGAAATTCAAACCATGCTAGGACTAGATTTAGAAGAACCCAGAGCCATCAGAGAAGCTAGAGAAGAAGGTCGTGAACAAGGTCGTGAACAAGGTCGTGAATAAGGGACTTTATCACTGCTTCTTAAACTGTTAAATTGGCGGTTTGGTGAGATTGATGAGGAATTGTTGAAAAAGGTTCGGGGTTTATCTTTAGAACAAGTTGAGACTTTAGGTAAAGCGTTGTTAGAGTTTGAGAATATTGAGGATTTGCAGAAGTGGTTACAGGAGAATTTAGAGGTAGAAACTGAAGAGTAAAACTTTCATTTACTTGTAGAGATGTTCCGGGGGTAATGTCTCTACATTTTTTGATTTGTTATTGCTAACCCACCTGATAACAAATTTTCAGGTTAATAGTCGAAGTCTAATCAAGCCGAATCAAATAAATTAATTTAACTGTATTTGATTTAATTTAGTAAGCTAAAGCTTACTTTGTTTATGAGCCTCAGAATTCATTATGAGGCGGCTTTGTCAGCAATATTTTATATTTTGTATGGTAATTAATCAAATTTTTTATGTATTTTTGAGAACTTGATTTAGTATAATCAATTTATTGCTTTAATTTAAGAGGATTTTAATGAAATGTTGCTACCAAAAGAAGAACCAAGAGCTATACGAGAAGCAAGGGAAGAAGGAAGAAGGCAAGGTTTAGAACAAGGTAAATTAGAAGGAAGAAGGCAAGGAGCTTTATCAATTCTCCTCCCACAATTAAAACGGCTTTTTGGTGTGATTCCTGATGAATTATTGTTGCAAATTAAAGGTTTGTCTCTAGAACAGCTTGAAAACTTATGTTATGCGGTGTTAGCTTTTCGGGAAACTGAGAATTTAGCTATTGAGAATTTAGAAAAATGGTTACAGCAAAATGTTAAGATCAAATCATAGAACCATTGCATCCTGATACAATGCTTTTGCATCGCTATCCAATCCTTCTGCATCCTGATACAATGCTTGTGCATCGTCATCTAATTCTTCTGTATCTCGATACATTAAGATTGCATCATCATACATTATTAATGTAGACTCATCTTTTGTTATCGTCGGCACAAGTGCCAGCACCAGATGACCATACTTTTAATAAAGCGCCACAACAGGTAAAACGGGAAAATTAAAACTCTCACCAGACGAGATAACGGACTCTTGCGGACGGAAACGGGTTGGAGTTGCTGTCGAAAAATTCGTAAATTTTCTCTAACTGTAACTGTATTAGGATGTTCAAACCCTAACACCCGTTCAAACATTCCCAATGCTTGAACATACAAGGGTTCGGCTTCACTGTACCTTCCTTGGCTTTTGTAAAGTCCTGCTAAATTGTTCAAGCTAGAGGCGACATGGGGATGGTCAGATGTAAACAGCCGCTTTCTCATCTCCAAAGCTTGAACATACAAGGGTTCGGCTTCACTGTACCTTCCTTGGCTTTTGTAGAGTCCTGCTAAATTGTTCAAGCTAGAGGCGACATCGGGATGGTTAGATGTAAACAGCCTCATCTCCAAAGTTTGAAGATACAAGGGTTCGGCTTCACTGTACCTTCCTTGGCTTTCGTAGAGTAATGCTAAATTGTTCAAGCTAGAGGCGACATCGGGATGGTTAGATGTAAACAACCGCTTTCTCATCTCCAAAGCTTGAACTAACAAGGGTTCAGCTTCACTGTACCTTCCTTGGTTTTTGTAGAGTGCTGCTAAATTGTTCAAGCTAGAGGCGACATGGGGATGGTCAGATGTAAACAGCCGCTTTTTCATCTCCAAAGCTTGAACATACAAGGGTTCAGCTTCACTGTACCTTCCTTGACTATCGTAGAGTACTGCTAAATTGTTCAAGCTAGAGGCGACATCGGGATGGTCTTCTTTGAATAAAGTTGTGTAAATTTCTACGCATTCCTGATACCAAGTTTCTGCTAATTGATATAGTCCTTGTCCTTCATAAAATATTCCTATTCCCATAAATGGCCAGATGATTTCATCAGCTAGTATTGAGGCTGGTAAATTTATTTGTGCTTCTGTTTTTCCTTTGATGGCTGCTGTTAAACGTTCTCCCAAGTCTTCCCAATGGGAAACAATAGATTTGAAGTTTTCAATATCTTGAGAAGTAGGTGATTGAGGAAATTCTGAGGCTAGATTTATAATTGGATTAATAAAAGTTCTTTCTAAAACTGGTTGCATTTCCCCAGTTTCGGCTAACTTTTCTTGTAAGAACCACCGCACTAAAGCATGAATTTTATAAGCTTCTGCTGTGTCTTCTATTTGTTGTAATAAATTGCGTTGATAAAGTTGCTTTTTGGCTGTATTTAATTCTTCCTCTGTCCAAATCAGTTGTTTTTCCTCATCTTCTGCTTTATATTCAATAACCCAAACTACTAACACCCAAAGAATAAACTGAGGAGAAAATAAACTTAAAAATGCTCCTAATTGTTGGGCTTTTGCATCGAGTTCTTGCCAAGTTAAATTAAATGCGGCTTTGACTCCCAGTTGAGTTTGATTGAGCGTTTCCCGGTCTTGTAGTGCTTCTTCCTCTAACTTTTGTTTTCGCAATCTCTCTAAAATCTGAGTTAAAGATAATCCAGGGTCTTGGACTAAATAACTCCCAACTAAAATTATCCCTAAAGGTAAATATTCTAAAAATTTACATATTGCTGTAGCTGCTTCCGGTTCTGTATTAATACGTTTATCTTTTTTTCCTAACAAGTTTTGTAAAAGTGCTAATGCTTTTCCTGGTTCTTTCTCTGGTGAGAGGACATCAAGGGGGATTTGTTGAATATAATTAGGGTTTAAATTTTGTAGTCGCGTTGTGACTAAAACCCGAAAACGTCCATCATTGGGGATGGCTTGCTGCAATTGTTCTAATTTGGTGACATCATCAAAAATGATGAGAATATGTAAAGGAGAAGCAGGATATTTTGACCAACACCAAGCAATTTGTTTTTGTAGATTTGCTGCTTTTAAATGTTCGGGAAGTTCTAAACCTAATTCTAAGCTAAAAAATCCTAATACTTCCCCGGCGAGATTGTCCCTAGCATTAAACCAAGTTATCCCACCATAATCATTTTGATGCAGTTTAACATATTGGGCGGCGAGTTCGCTTTTACCTACACCACCCATCCCCACTAAAGCCACATAATCATGCTGTAAACCTTGATGCATCATGGTTAACTCGTCCTCTCTTCCCACAAAATGAACAGAGGCGCGATAAGGTATGTATTTAGTGGGATTTAACTTTGTCCGTTCCCCTACGGACGAGGGTAGTCAGTTAAAAGTAACTGGTGCATTAAATGTATTACCTTGAAATAGGTTTTTGATTTCCTCGGCTAATTTTTGGTTGTTGATGACACTGGGTTGCTGTATTTGTGACTTCAACGCCTCGGTTAACTTATTGATAGATTCTGCTAATTGAGGATTTGTTTCGGCGGTGGCTGCTGCTGTTAGTTCCTGCATGGCTTGATTTACTGTTGGGTCAGCTTTAGCCGCAGTTTCGATATCCAGCACCGCTTGGCCGTAGTCTAAAGGCTGTGCTGGCGCTTGTTCAATGGCTGTCACCGTTGCGGGTGCTTGTTTTTTCAGGGATGCGAGAAACTGCTGTACTTTATTTGATAATGTGTCGCCGATGTTTTCGCCAACTTTTTCTAAGGCTTTGGTAGAAAGAATGGTGGCTAGGGCGGTTACTGCTGCGCTAATTGGTTCTATCATGCTAGGTTGTGTATAGTAGTTTTTGGCGTTGCTGATTTTGGGGATGAAAACAATTTTGCATACATTCAAAACCCTTGTAGAGACGTTCCATGGAACGTCTCTACACTCAAAAACATCCCGCACTTATGCAACACTTAATTTTTCTATATGGTTAACTGTATAATAAATTATCGTCCGAACAAGCGCAAGCAAGAACTGACCAGCTTTTTCATCAACAACCACAACTGAGAAAAGGAAGAAGTTAAAACTCTAACTAAACGAGGTTTGCGCTTTTTGGGTGCGGAAATAGGTGTGCTTTTCTGTTGCAAAATGCGTAGATTTTCCCTCACCATTTCTGTACTAGGATGTTCTAACCCTAATAGCCGTTCGCATATTTCTAATGCTTGAAAATACAGAGATTTGGCTTCACTGTACTTGCCTTGAATATCATAAAGTCCTGCTATATTATTTAAACTCAAACCGACATAGGGATGATTTTCTGTAAACAGTCGCTTGGTCATCTCTAATGCTTGGAAAAATAAGGTTTCAGATTCACTATATCTGCCTTGGCTACAATATAATTCAGCTAAATTGTTTAAACCAGTAGCGATACTGAGATGGTCTTCTGTATACAGCCGTTTGGCCATTTCCAATGCTTGCAGAAATAAGGGTTCGGCTTCGCTATACTTTCTTTGTCTATAGTAAAGTTCAGCTAAATTATTTAAACTAGTTGCGATTTGGGGATGGTCTTCTGTATACAGCCGTTTGGATATTTCCAATGCTTGAACAAACAAGGGTTCAGCTTCTTTATTTCTTCCTTGTCTATAGTAGAGTCCGGCTAAGTTGTTTAAACTAATGATAATATTGGGATGGTCTTCTGTATACAGTCGCTTGGTCATCTCCAATGCTTGAAGATACAAGGGACCGGTTTTATTCTCTTTCCCTTGATTGAGATAAACTGCTGCTAATTGGTTCAAGTTATCAACAATATCAACACGGTCTGCTGTAAACAGCCGCTTTCTCATCTGCAATGCTTGAAGCAGCAGGGGTTCGGCTTGATTATATTTCTTTTGGTATAGGTAAAAGTTGGCTAAATAACTTAAGCTTTGCACTATATCAGGATGGTCTTCTGTAAACAGCCGTTTCCTCATTTCCAATGTTTGCACAAGCACAGGTTCGGCTGTGGTGGCTGCTGCTAACTCCTGTATGATTTGATTAAGTGTAGGATCTGTTTTAGCCACAGCTGTAATTTTTAACACCGCTTGACTATCATCTAAAGGCTGTGCTGGCGCTTGTGCAATGGCTGTCACAACTTCGGGTGAGTGTTTTTCCAGAGATGCAAGGAACTGTTGAACTTTTGTAGATTCAGCATCACCAAGGTTTTCGCCATTTTCTGCTAGTGCTTGAGTGGAAAGAATGACAAAAAGAGCGATCGCTCCGGCGCTAATTGGTTCTACCATGTTAAACTAAGTATCATTTTTGGTTTCTATCATAAGTTAGAAAACAGAAAAATAGAAATTAATGGGATGTTTTTAGTAGTCATTATGTAGTATTTTGATTGCTAGAGTCTCAGGATTCATCTCATGCAACAAATCCTCAAGCAATTATTTAATTTTCCAAAATACGCCAGTCGTTTGATTTTACCTTTAGTCATGGTGATCATGACGGCTGTTTTGTTCGTTCCCTCGGCTTTGGCTACTGGGGTTTATGATATACCTAGTTTGACCGCAGATACTTGGGTTTTAGACCAAGGTGATGTCATTAGTCGTTCTAATGAAGGTCAAATTAGCAATACTTTCAAGGACTTAGCCCAAAAGACTGGTAAGGAAGTGCGATTTGTCACTATTCGCCGTCTTGATTACGGTGAAACCCCGGAAAGTTTTGCCAAGGGTTTATTTACTAAGTGGTTTCCTACTGCTGAAGCACAAGCCAATCAAACCTTATTGGTGATTGATACTGTTACCAATGGTATGGCTGTGATCTCTGGGGATGGTGCGAAATCTTTACTATCTGATGATATTACTAACAGTGTGGTAGAGGAAACTATAGGTACATCTCTACGCAATGGTAATAAATATAATCAGGCATTTTTGGCGGCAAGCGATCGCCTAAATGCAGTTCTCTCCGGCCAACCTGATCCCGGCCCCCCACAAATCACAGAAATCGTACAAGTCGAAAGCACTTTTAAAACATCTGAGGAAACAGAAAAAGATAGAGGTAATGCCACTTTTTGGGTAGTAGGTTTATTAATCGCTGCTACTATCATTCCTATGGCTACTTACTACATTTATCAAATTAATCAGCCTTCTGGCGGTTCATAAAATGACAGTCATTAGTCATTAGTCATTAGTCATTAGGAAGTAGGGAACAGGGAACAGGGAACAGGGAACAGGGAACAGATAATAGGTAATAGGTAATAGGTAATAGAAAATTAATTCTTTGTTCTTTTTTCTTTCCCCTCTGCCCCTCTGCCCCCCTGCCCCTCTGCCTCTTCCCTCCTACCTCTTCTCAATCTTGAATATAATCTTGCCCTGTAACTAAAGCTACTTCAGCCCGGACAAATTCCCGACCTAAATATGCTGCATGACTAAATTGAGTAACGGGACAAGGTTCAGTTTGTTCAAAAATTTTCACAGATAATTCTTTGGCAGTGCGTCCACTAAAGACAGTGGTGTGAGTTCTTTCTACTTTTCCCCGTGCCGGAATGACTTTTCCTGTTTCGGGATCAACGGCTAAACCCCGGTCATCAATCACGTTTGTGTAATGTTTGGCATAAATTAACCTTTCTTCCCGATTGATATAAATAATGAAATAGCCACCGGGATCAAGGTCTATATGGCGTTGGGATAGTTTATCATCAATTGCAGCTATGTCTTCAAGAATGAGAGTCATAATTTTCTCAAAAGCAAATTTTTTTTGTGGATGTTTTTAGAGCACATTTCAAGTTTAATTCTTTAGTTGGTCTATTTATTAACAATTTGGAAAAAAGTTGACTATCCTTCCCTCACTCCATACTATCTTTTATTGACGCTGGCTAAATGGTAACTCGGCATTTATAGCCTCTATTTCTTGCAGTTCAAGTTGGTTAACCTCGGCAATATAGGGGCGTAAAATCTGAGCTAGACGGTTATTATAAAAGCGATGTAGACTGTAATTAGGAGTAGCAGGAAAACCCCGGCGTTTTTTATGTCTTCCCCCAGCACCAGGATCAAAAGATTGAATATTGTGAGCGATCGCCCATTCAATCGGGGCATAATAACAAGCATCGAAATGTAAGCAATCTATTTCCTGCAAGCTTCCCCAATAACGGCCGTAAAGTTGGTCTTCTTTATATAAACAGAAAGACATCCCCATCGGTGCACGGGGATCTTGTTCACTATAAGCGGCAAAAAACACCACTCGATGCCGATAATTATGATGTAATTGTTCAAAAAATCGTTTAGTTAAATATTTACTACCCCACCAACCAAATTTATCGCAAGTATCAGCATAGAAATTGTACATTAAGGGAAAAAGTGATTTAGGAATTTCCTCACCACTGATAGCTTGTAGTTTTAAGCCGGCTTTTTCTACGGCTTTACGTTCTCGTTTAATATTGCGGCGCTGGTTAGCATTAAAGATAGCTAAATAATCATCAAATGTTTGAAAATTATGATTTTGCCAAATAAAGCTATAGTGTAACCAACGGCTAAAACCTAATTTTTCTACAATTGGTTGCCATTGCGGGTCAACATAGAGAAAATTACAAGTAGCAATTTGATGTTGCACACAAAAAGCATCAATTTCATGCAGCATTAAGGCTGTGATTTCCTCTTCATTTTCTCCTGGTGCAATTAAAAAGCGATAACCTTCTACGGGGGTAAAAGGAGTCATTCCCAATAATTTTGGGTAATATTCTATACCAATGCGAGAAGCTAATTCAGCCCATTGATGGTCAAAAACAAATTCCCCATAACTATGGCCTTTCAGGTAGAGAGGTGCAGCACCAATTAAAGTGCGATCGCGCCATAATGTTAAATGATTAGGCAACCACCCAGTATTAGCCGTTGCACTATGGGACGTTTCCAGATTATTTAACCATTCCCACTCTAAAAACGGGGTTTTCAGGGGTAAAGCTAACGCATCCCAAGCCGTTTGGGGTATTTCGGCTATTTTGTTAGTCCACAGCACAGAATAGCGAGATTGAGATTTTTCTAACATCTGCTTAAGATACGGGAATTAACATACAGCAGGGAACAGGGAACAGGGAACTCTTAACAGGGGTAAAAGTCTCTTCACATAAGGCTTTATTCCCAAAATTTGTACCTCATTTACCTGAAACGTGCTGTAAACATTACTTAGCCTAATCTATCTCACCTCATCGTTGCAGCCGATAGTGTAAAAATACTTCTTGTTCCACTGTTTTCACTTCTAGCAGTTGCAATTTAGGTGCTGCATCAGCTAAAAAACCTTTACCTCCGATGAGTGTGGGTGCAGTATTACCCCCTAAAATCAGAGGACAAATCGTTAACCAAAATTCATCAACTAAATCAGCTTCTAGTAAAGAAGTTATAACTTGCTCTCCACCCAAAGCCGCCAAGCGTGATATATCTAGAGTCGTTAGGTGTTCCCAAGCTGCGAGAGTGTCTACTTCTCCCGTTGGTGTTTCAAACACTAAAATCCGTGCAAACTCAGTCCGTCCTTGCCAAAACTCCGCCCCCATTTTAGTGGTTAGTAGCCAGCGTTCTACAGGTTGTTGAAAAAATTTAATTCCCGGATCTAGTTGGCCAGATTGTGAAAGCACTAGATGAATGGGTTGAGGAGGTTGATTTGCTTGAGTGCGCTGTTGCATTAGTATTGGCTGTGAAACCATAATTGTTGTACCGTAGGCACGGAGGGTATCAGCACCAAACAAAACAGCATCAGCAGCAGCAACTTGTTGTTGTAAGTGTGCTTTATCGGCTTGTGAACCAAATCGCGCAGGCGATCGCCTAAAATCTGCTATTTTGCCATCTGCACTCATGGCCAAAACTACTGTAGTATAAGGACGCTGTTGCACCATTGGATTAATTTAATATTTTTCAAGTTACAGCAGAAAAAAACTCCGATTGCGCTCAATGCCTCCCAGAGTTGAAACTCATTTAAAATAAGACTTTTATTTTTTTTGTCCAGCAAATTTTTACCTTGATTGATATGCAACACCAACCCCTTTTTAACCTAACTTGTTGGAAATTTGGTATAGTAGAATGCAGTTTAGTTAGTCAAATTTTATTACTATTATACATCTTAATGTTTATTTGTACAAATTAGTAAAATGTCTCATCTAGCTGAATCTAATTGCATCTCGTTGCTGTTGTGGTTTACAAATGCGAAGTGAGACATAAAATGGCTAAAAACCATCAACTTTCTTTTAGACGAATCTTAGTAACTAAAATTCTGCTGATATTTGTTCCTGTGTTGTTAGTAGGAGAAATTATAGCTCTCAATAAGGCGCGTTCTAGTTTGCTAAAAACTGCTAAACAAAACTTAACAGAAAGTGCCATTAATCAAGGGGATAAAATTAGTCAGGCGATCGCTCACTTCCAAACAAACTTATTAATTACCAGTCAAACAACAGTTATTCAGTCCAATTCATCAACACGAATTCAAAATTTTATTAATCAACTAGCCCAAAAATCACCCACTCAAATTGACTGTATACAACTGCAAAACTGGATCACAGGAAAAATCATTGCCAGTAGTTGTGGAAATCAAGTCATTGCTGAAATTCCTTTATCCATTGCCAATCAACAAATAGATATCAGAATCATTCCCCCACCCAAAACCGGCACAACCGGTCAAAGAGATGACAAAAATCAGTTAAAAATATTATTGTCCACTCCCATTTATAACCAGAGAGGTAATTTAGCTCACGTCTTAAAACTGCAAACTACACTTTATCAAAATACCAGCAAAGCTCCAGGTTCTCTGATCGGTTCACTAATGGTAATTGATGAAAACGGAGTCATTTTAGCTCATCCCCTATCAGAACGTATTGGGACAAATATTGAAGACCATCCAGACGCTGAACGATTAAATAGCTTAGTTAAAAATGCTATTGATGGACGTACTGACTCTTCCAACCTATATTTTACAGATAATCAAGAATTAGTTGCTGGCTATACAGCCATTCCCAGTCCCATCACCCAAAACCAAAAATGGGTAATTTTAGCTGTAACTAGCGTAGAAAATGCCCTATTTGGACTAGAAGAAATTAAACTAATTTTAATTGTATTAATGGTAGGTTTAATTGGTGCAAGTTTATTGGCATCTTTGTATCTTGTCCCAGATTTAGCAGGACCTGTGGAAGAACTCAGAGATTATGCCTTAAATGTACATAGTCACCACGCTGCTCAACCCACACCCCATAATTTTAAAATTAAAGAATTAAATCAACTAGCCCAAGCAATAGATCAAATGGTAGAACGTCTCAAAGATTGGGCTGAAGAAATAGAAATCGCTTGGAAAGAAGCCAAAAAAGCTAACCAAGTTAAATCCCAATTTTTAGCTACCACATCCCACGAATTAAGAAACCCTCTGAATATCATAATTAATTGTGTGCGTCTAGTTAGAGAGGATATGTGTGATAGCCGAGAAGAAGAATTAGAATTTTTGAAAAAAGCTGATGATACAGCAATACACTTATTAGGAATAATTAATGATTTACTGGATATTTCTAAAATTGAAGCGGGTAAACTATCAGTAGTCACAACCCCTACAGATTTACGTCAACTTCTCTTAGAAGTAATCAATTTACAATCAGTTAATATCCAACATCAGGAATTACAATTAATATGTAAAATCAGTAATGAAATAATTCCGGTTAAGGTAGATGCAGTTAAACTCAAACAGGTACTAATTAATATTATTGGCAATGCCACCAAATTTACAGAAGAAGGAAGCATTACCGTAAAAACAGAAATTGAGCATTTTGGTAGTAAATCTCAAGTAATAGTATCAGTAAAAGATACCGGAATAGGAATAGAACCGAGCCAACAACATAAACTTTTCCGTCCCTTTGTCATGGTAGATGGTTCAAATACACGCAAATTTGAAGGAACAGGATTAGGTTTAGCCATTTCCCGTAATTTAATTGAATTGATGGGAGGAAAAATCACTCTAGAAAGTTTAGGTTTACATCAAGGAACAACAGTAAAAATTACATTACCTTTAATTGATATTTCCTTATTATCTCATTTAGAAAAAAAATCCAACTTAGAACATATTTTAGATCCACAAGACCCATCCGAAGGAATTTACACTCCTAGCATAGAAGCATCAGAAACAGCAGAAAATGAAATAGAAAATTTTATCCCTCAACAGAGCAATTTTTCCCACATTAAATAATAAAGGCAACAGGCAATAGGCAACAGGCAACAGGCAACAGGCAACAGGGAACAGGGAACAGGGAATAGAGAATAGAGAATAGGCAATTAGGAATTAACTCTTATTTTCTCCTCTGCCCCCCTGCACCCCTGCCTCTTCATCCCCCTGCCCCCTGATACTTTGATTTTTGTGCTTGCGGTGTCAGACTAAATCCGCGAATCAAACCCCTTTTATTCAGCACACCACCTGAGAATAAATTCTCAGGCTCATAGCAAAACTCGGCTAAAGCCGACTAAATTCATTAAATTATTGCAATTCTGCTGGAATTTGAATAATTATACTGAGACTGAAAGCCTGGTCATACAAAGCTTTCACTGTTCCAGTTTTTCAAAAATCAAAATAGTAAGCTTGAGCTTACTTCGATTATGAGCCTCAGAATTCATTCTTAGGCGGCTTGGTAAGCAATATTATGATCTTAGTATGGTAATTACTCAACATTTTTAGGGGGTTTTTAAAACTGGATTTGGTGTAAATTGCCAAAAACGGGAACACTGGTAATTAATATCGAGCCTAATTAGGCCATAGTTATTTAGTTACTATCTCACAAGGAAATCAAACAGTGTTATTCCTGTATAAAAGCACCAAATTACTGATAACCTCACTACTTTTAAGTCTGGTAGCTTTACCTAGCTTTATTTCAGCCAATGCACAGCAGCCAGAAACCAGCCCTTACAATAATTCTAGCAATTCTCCGACCTATAAACCAGACCCGCCACCACCTTTAGCGGACCCTTTCCCCGACCAAAGAGATGTATTAGAAAAGACACCTGAAACTGATTATCGTATTAGTCATTTATTAAGAGATTTTACAGGTAATCTATGGGTAGCTTCTTGGCGGGGTTTATCACGCATTGACCCCAATACTGGTAGAATTATATCTCGTGTGAGTTTACCTAATGTCATCATTGATGCTTTAGCTCAGGATAAAGTAGGGCGATTGTGGGTAGGTAATTATGAAGGATTAAGCAGAGTAGATCCCCGCACCAGCGAAATTACTGCTCAAAATTTATTGTTACCTTCCAAACGGGTATTAGCCTTATTAGTAGATAGACGGGGTTATTTGTGGGCTGGGACTGATAGTGGTTTAGCTTTAATTAGTCCTGACCAGGGTTTGCTCATGACCACAGTCAAGAATTTACCTGGTGTGAGTGCTAATGCTATGACCTTAGATGCTGATGGTCAATTGTGGGTGGGGACTTTAGATGGTGTGGTGCGGGTAAATACCGCTAATGCTTATATTATGCAGCGCATTGATAGATTACCAGGAACTATTGTGCAAACCTTAGCCATTAGTCCAGAAGGGTTAATTTGGGCAGGAATGCCTAATCAATTATTGGTAATTAATCCTAAAACTGGTATAGTAATGCGGTCTGTTACACCTTTACGGGGAAAAAACGTTACCTCTGTGCGTTTTGCTCAAGATGGTAGTGTGTGGGTTGGTACTACCAACGGTTTGCTCAGATTGAATCCTTACACTGGGGCAGTTTTAGACCAAGTAGCGGGACTTCCTTCGAGTCGAGTGCTGGTAATTTCACCCGATACGGGGAACAAATTATGGGTGGGAACCAGCGAGGGGTTAGCTTGGGTGATGCCTACAATGGGAATAGCAAGACCTCATTTAGCTTTTGGTCGGTTTGTGAAGTAGAGCAAAGATGAGGGGAGAAGGGGAAAGGGTAAAACAAACAGAATAGACTATTTATTATTTCCTTTTACCTCTTCTCAATCCAAAATCTAAAATCCAAAATCTATAATTGTTTATGCCAGTAACTACCCAGCAATTAAATCAATGGAAACAGCAAGGACGGGCTATTGTCGCTTTGACTGCTTGGGATTTTCCGATCGCTCAAATTCTCGATGCAGCTGGTGTAGATTTAATCCTAGTGGGAGATTCTCTAGCCGTGGTGTTAGGCTATAAAACTACACTGCCATTAACTTTAGATGAGATGATTCATCATGCTCAAGCAGTTTGCCGGGGTGTAACACGCGCTTTAGTTGTGGTGGATTTACCATTTTTGACTTATCAAGAAAGTATTGCTCAAGCTATTCATTCGGCAGGTAGAATTTTAAAAGAAACCGGATCTCAAGCGGTAAAATTAGAAGGTGGTTATCCGGCAATGGTGGAAACTATAGCCAGGTTAGTGCAGGCAGGTATACCGGTTATGGGTCATGTCGGGTTAACACCACAATCAGTACATCAGTTGGGTTTGCGTCAACAGGGAAAAACCCAAGAAGCTGGTGAGAGAATTTTACAAGAGGCGATCGCTCTCGAACAAGCTGGGGTCTTCTCTATTGTCTTGGAACATATCCCCGCAGAATTAGCATTGAAAATTACAAAATCTTTACGTATTCCTACTATCGGTATTGGTGCAGGTGCGGACTGTGACGGGCAAGTTTTAGTCACTTCTGACGTTTTAGGGCTGACACAGAAACAACCGCCATTTGCTAAAGTTTATACAAATTTACGAGAACAAATTACTAAAGCCGTACAGGAATATATCCGGGAAGTAAGCGATCGGCAATTTCCATGATTTACCGCAGGAAAGAGGCAATAGGCAATAGGCAATTTATTCTTTATCTTTTTCCCCCTTGCACCGTGCCCCCCTGCTCCCCTGCCTATTCCCCCTCCTGCCTCCTACACTAAGGAAGGGTAGGTTCAGAAATAGTCAAATTTTTACCTTCGTTTTCCTGAGATTGTTCTGATTTAGTGGTGACAGCGACCTCTTTAGATGGTGACTCTTCTGGTTCTAAAGTGACGATTGGAGGACGGATCGCACTAATAATAGTTTTAATCACAACGGCACAAGGAACGGCAACAATTACCCCCAAAAGTCCACCTACTCTCGCCCCAGTTAACACAGAGATTAACACCCAAACAGGATTTAAACCTGTAAAACTGCCTAATATTCGCGGTGCAATTAAGTTTTCTAGGATTTGCTGGACAACGATCGCAGCTGCCAACATTCTTGCTCCCATCCAGAAATCTTGCAGAGCTACAATAGAAGTGGTCAAAGCAATGCCTACTGAACCACCAAAGGGGATTAAAGCCATGATGCCGATGGTTAACCCAAATAACAACCCAAATGGCACTTTTAGCCAGAGGAAGGTAGGAATCAGGGCTGAGGCCATGCAGGTAGATAAAATTAATTGGGTGAGAAAGAAATTTTGAAAGCTGAGGCGGACGGTTCTGGTAAAAGCTACACGAAATTTAGCAGGTAGCCAGTCTACTAAACTTTGCCAAAGCTCATCCCCATGTTGCAATAGATAGAAGGTTAAGACCATTGTCAACAGGAAGTCTAGTAGGCTGGTAAAAGTGACTACGGCTAAATTTAGGACTTGTCCAGCGATCGCTTGTAGTTGTCCTTTAACGCGATCGTTGATTTGCACTAGCAGGGCATCCAAATTGATGGGTATACCCATACTTTCGACTTTTTCATTCAAAATCATCAGCTGAGAACGTCCAGAGTCAATTAACTCTGGTAAGCGTGCTACTAGCTGCTGTGCTTGGGTTAAGGCTAAGGGAAAGAGGGTCAGACCCAACGCCAATAAAACTGATAAAGCTAATAAAAATACTAGAATAGCAACTTGTTCTCGTCTAGCTCCATGCCGTTCCATCCAACTCAAGGGGTAGTTGAGCAGAAATGCTAGAACTGAGGCTCCGACTAAAATGACGATCAGGGAATGAAAGTAATCAAAAATTGCCGATATTGCCCAAGCGTTGAGAACTAGTAAAGGAGCAAATAGCGCGATCGCCCCAATTCGCGCTATCGGTGTCAGGGTTTGCCACCAGTCGAGTAGCTTACGTGTCTGCATTTTCAACTAATTGTGGGATAGAACTAAAATGAATCTTTCTTTACAGATTATTATCTCTAACTAAATGATTGTATTTATCTTTCTAGTTTATGATCAGAGCAAACATAATGGACAATATACCACCCATCAAAAATTCTTATCTTACTGAAGCCGACTCCACCTCCAAAAAATGGCTACTTTTATACCTGCTACCAGTAATTGGTTTTTTTCCTTCTCTGTGGATTCTCTATCGTCATCAAGGTAGTCGGGAACAACTTACTGTCAGTCGGCTGTCTGTAACTCTGGCTTTTAGTTGGATTTTAGGATATTTATTTCTCGCCACTGGGGCCGCAACTTCTGATTTTCTTTCTTTACGTCTACTTATCCTCAATAGCTTTTTGACATCTGGCTATTTTTTGGTTAGTTTATGGTTGATGTTGCGTTTGTTACAAGATAAATCCCCCCGTTTACCAGGCTTCAGCAATTTGGCAGAACGTCTACTACGCAAGTAGTGAACAGGGCAGGAAGTTGGTTTCACCATGAGTGACAGCTTTTAACTCAGGATTGCCCAAATCCAAACAGAGACAGGGAGAGATGAGGGAGTTATTCATCCAAAATCCAATAAATGAATAAGCTATTTTTAACTAGTGCAGCGTGGCGGAAATAACTGGCCACTGAAACCTTATTAAAAACCAGTCAAATTAACCTTCTCACCTCCTGCCTCCTGCCTTCTTGCACCAAATAGTTAATTCTACTCAGATGTAAGATGAATTTTACATAACGTTAAACAAAATTACATTTACTCTATCCTAACACTATGGCTAAAACTGGTTTATCATTACCCTATTTCCATCCAATTTTAGGCGAATGAGCAAGCAAATAGAATAATCAACAGGAAAATTGAGGAGAAATTCTGTAGTTTCAACAATAAATCCATCGTAGTTTGATTTGTCTACATATATTTTATATAGTTGGCAAATTTACATTTATCTCAAAATAGTCAGTGTGAGGAAGTCCGTGACGAGTCAAAGAACATCAGCAGAAGAAAATCAAGCCGCCAAAGCTAAATCTAAATCTAAAGGTAAGCACTCCCGGCGAGCAAAATCTGGACGTTGGCTGTGGTTTGCGGTAGGTATGGGGGGAATTGCGATGGTGTCCGGCATGGCGGGGGCACTTTTAGCAGTTTCTTGGGATAGTACGCCTTTGCAGCAAGCCCAACTGAGTCCTCAAGAGGCTGCGGTATTTGATGGCGATCGCATCTCTGGTGATGGACTGCAATTCTCTCAACTCACCCGCCCTGTTAATATCTTGGTGATGGGCATGAGTGTTCTCCCTCATGATGTGCAAAACCCACCCACTGAAAGCCAAAATCTTGGTTATCATCCCCAGATTAATTCTTTTGATGGTTTGGCAGATGTCATACTTTTGCTGAAGTTTGACCCAGACACTAAGAAGATTGTCATGCTTTCTATTCCCAGAGATACCCGCACACGGATCGAAGGGCAGGGAGTGAGAAAAATTAACTCCGCTAATGTGGCTGGCGGCCCGGCTTTAACTGCTAAGACTGTCAGTAATTTGTTGAATGGTGTCGGTATAGACCGCTATGTCCGCATTAATGTTTTGGGTGTTAGTAAGCTGATTGATGCTTTAGGTGGCGTAACTGTTTATGTTCCTAAAGATATGAAATATAGAGATGAATCACAGCATTTATATATTAATTTGAAGGCAGGTAATCAACACCTTAACGGTGAACAAGCTTTACAATTATTACGTTTTCGTCATGATGAATTGGGGGACATTGGCAGGATTCAGCGTCAGCAAATGGTTTTAAGAGCTTTAATTGACCAAACTCTCAATCCTGGTACTTTGTCCCGCTTACCTGACATTCTCAATGTAGTTAAGGAAAATATTGATACTAATTTAACTGTTGAGGAATTAGTCGCTTTGATGGGTTTTGGCATCCGTACTAATCGCTCTAATATGCAAATGTTAATGCTGCCTGGGACTTTTAGCGAACAGGGACAGTATGATGCTAGTTATTGGTTGCCTAATAAAACTGCGATCGCTAAACTCATGGCTCAACATTATGGTGTAGAGTCAGAAGGACTTGAACCAGAGGTGATTGATCCGTCTAGATTACGGGTAGCAATTCAAGATAGTACAGGAGGCGATCGCTCAGAATTGCGTCCTTTAATTAAAATCTTAGAACAAGCGGGTTATCGTCGTATTTTTATCTCTAAACCTTCTGGTATACCTTTAGATGTAACTCATATTGTCGCTCAACAAGGAGACGGTGAAAGCGCAGAACTGATCCGCAGCACTCTAGGTTTTGGTGAAGTACGTGTCGAAAGTACGGGTAATATTGCTTCAGATATTAGTATTCAAGTTGGTAAAGATTGGTTAGAACAAAGAAAACTTTTTGAGAATACTTTTCCACCCATCAACTAAACTTAAATGTAGAGACGTTTAAATTTAATTTAATGTCTCTACTGATCCCATTTGATTGATGAAAGTATTTTGATTCCTGCTTGAAAATATTGTAGAGACATTCCATAGAACATCTCTACTAATTCCAGACACACCAATGCAAAGATTTATTAACTCAGAAGTTACCAAGATTGCACTCTACCTTTTCTAAAAGGCATACCGGTAAAGGGTTGCACACCAATCACCGGATAAGCATCATCAACAGGTGAAAAAATTCTCATGAAAGCTTCAGAAATATATTGAGCCATTTCCGCCAACATTTTAGAGATAGCCATAACCTGCAACTCCTTTTTATCTCTGGAAGAAGATGTATCTACTCTAATCCTCATTCCTGCTGCTGACTCATATTCTCAATATAATAAAATTTTCCGCAATCAACTTTTAGATATATTTGCAATAGTTCAAGCCTTATAAGTTACAACTTCAATATTTATTTCTAATTGTAAAGGTAAAAAAAAGCGAAAATTTTTGGTTAAATAGTTGACATCAGCCGCACTCGGATGTATATTTAGTATAATGGAATATAGCTTGTTTATTTTTTTGCTTCCGCATTCCCATTATATTAGATTGTTAATTTCCACAATACCATAACTCCGGCATCCAAAGCAAGAAATTTTTTCCGTAATTACCAAATTTTTTTACTTTCAATAACGTCAGTTGCTCTTAGGAAAAATGTCTGAATCAGGTGGTTATCGAGCGAAGTCGAGATGATGTCCAGAATTTAAGGATTTACAGGATGAAAACCCCGAATGTAATCACCTAGAGAAGACCGAAAAATAAATTATCCAATTTCATCTGTGTATGGCAAGTCTAAGATGTGGCAAAAAACGTTTATTGTAGGATGCTTCCCCCGACGCATCAGACGACTGAAAAAGCGACATCTAGATTTTGTGCGTTAGGAAACGCACACTACTGATGTATAAATGTTGGTTGGCATACACAAAAAGGATATTTCTTTTGTTGGAACTGTCCTATTAACCATCACTAATTACTCATGACTAGTACAGCGTGGGGTTTCAATATTTATTTCTAATTGTAAAGGTAAAAAAAAACGCGAAAATTTTTGGTTAAATAGTTGACATTAGCCGCACTCGGATGTATATTTAGTATAATGGAATATTGCTTGTTTATTTTTTTGCTTCCACATTCCCATTATATTAGATTGTTAATTTCCACAATACCATAACTCCGGCATCCAAAGCAAGAAATTTTTTCCGTAATTACCAAATTTTTTTACTTTCAATAGCTGGTGTAAATCCTGTTAACATCCTGTGATAAAAATAAAACCTTCGTAATTGACTTTTATGAATAAAAACCATTAAGAAGTGTTAAATAAATGAAAACACTACCTTATAGACTGCTGTTCAAGCTGAATTTATTGAGTTTTACTGTGGGGAGTTGACATTTATTTATGGTGAGTCTTACCATAAATAACATAAGCTCTGTGAGTAGGACGCTCTAAAATGACTACTTCTTTAGATGTAGACACGGTGTCGAAAAACTATCAAAATCCAGAATTAAACATTAGTACAGAAGATTACAGCTTATTAACTGACCTGTATCAGCTGACAATGACAGCTTGTTATACAGGGGAAGGGATAGAACAAAAGCGGGCTAGTTTTGAATTATTTGTTCGTCATTTACCAGCAGGGTTTGGCTATTTAATAGCGATGGGTTTAACTCAAGCGATGGAATATTTAGCTAAATTCCGGTTTAGTGCTAGACAAATTAGGGCTTTACAAGAAACAGGTATCTTTACTCAAGCACCTGCTAAATTTTGGGAATTATTAAGTACAGGATGTTTTACTGGTGATGTGTGGGCAGTACCAGAGGGAACGGCGATATTTGCTCATCAGCCGATTTTGCGGGTAGAAGCACCACTTTGGCAAGCACAGATTATCGAAACTTATTTGTTAAATACCATCAATTACCAAACCTTAATTGCTACCAGGGCGGCAAGATTACGGGATGTTGCGGGAGAGAAAGCCACATTATTAGAATTTGGCACAAGAAGGGCTTTTAGTCCTCAAGCCTCTCTGTGGGCGGCGAGGGCAGCTTTAGCCGGGGGTTTAGATGCTACCTCTAACGTGTTAGCAGCGCTACAACTGGGACAAAAACCGAGTGGTACAATGGCACACGCCTTAGTAATGGCATTATCAGCCCTAGAAGGCAGTGAAGACCAAGCTTTTACAGCCTTTCATCAATATTTTCCAGGTGCGCCATTATTAATTGATACTTATGATACCGTCGCCGCAGCCGAAAGACTGGCAGCTAAGGTGAACAATGGGGAAATAACATTAACAGGAGTGAGGTTAGATTCTGGGGATTTAATTACGTTATCTCAAAAAGTGCGATCGCTCCTGCCTAACATCACGATTTTTGCTAGTGGTGATTTGGATGAATGGGAAATACAACGCTTGCAAACCGCCGGGGCTGAAATTGATGGTTATGGACTAGGGACAAAGCTAGTTACTGGTACTCCAGTGAATGGAGTTTATAAACTGGTAGAAATTGATCACATTCCCGTGATGAAAGCATCTAGCGGTAAAGTTACCTATCCTGGTAGAAAGCAAATTTTTCGTGGGGTAGTGGATGGTCAGTTACAAACTGATACATTGGGATTAGCAGAAGAACATCCCCCAGGAAAACAACCTTTATTACAACTAGTAGTGAAAGAAGGTCAGCAAATCCAAGCGCCGGAAACCTTAGCTACTATTCGCCAACGCACTGCGGCTTCAGTTAGCTGTTTACCTGCGACAGTCCGCCGTTTAGCACAACCAGAAACATTGAAAGTTGAGATTTCTCCAGCATTACAGACATTAACTGAACAAACTAAACAACGAATTGTTAAAGATGCAGAGTAAAATGAAGGCGATCGCTTTATTTGGGACTAGCGCTGATCCTCCTACTGCTGGCCATCTGCTAATTTTAAAATGGTTATCTGAGCATTTTGATTGGGTAGCTGTTTGGGCAGCAGATAACCCGTTTAAGTCACAGCAAACACCTTTACCTCATCGGGCAGCTATGTTACAACTGTTGATTAGCAATATAGAAGTAACTAAACAGAACATAGCCTTAGAACAAGAATTAAGCAGCTTTAGAACACTGGAAACAGTGAAAAAAGCTCAAGCTAAATGGGGAAATGAGGTTGAATATACCTTAGTTATTGGTTCAGATTTATTAACACAGTTACCGCGCTGGTATCAGATTGAAAATTTATTGCAGCAGGTGCAACTACTAGTAATACGCCGTCCGGGATATGTGATAGATCAATCTAGTGTAGAGAGAATCAGACAGCTAGGAGGAAAAATAGCGATCGCGCCTTTAACGGGTTTAGACGTTTCCTCTAGTAATTTTCGTCAGCAAAAAGACCCCCAAACCCTGACACCTCCCGTAGTTGCTTATATTCATCAACAGCATTTGTACGAATGCCAACCCGCCACCTAAAAAAGAACCGAAACTCGATCAATCAACAACCTTTAGCCGATTTTAAAGTCGGTGTTGATAATGTAATTTTTTCCGTAGATACTGCCCAAAATCGGCTGTTAGTTTTGTTAGTAATGCGACAGCAAGAACCCTTTTTAAATTCTTGGAGTCTTCCTGGTACTTTAGTCAGACAGGGAGAATCTTTAGAAGATGCTGCTTATCGGATTATGGCAGAAAAAATCAAGGTGAATAACCTTTATTTAGAACAGCTGTATACTTTTGGGGGCCCAAATCGTGATCCTAGAGAAAAAACCGATAGTTATGGTGTACGTTATCTATCGGTCAGTTATTTTGCTTTGGTACGATTTGAGGAAGCAGAACTAATTGCAGATCGAGTTGCTGGCATTGCTTGGTATCCGGTTAAACAAGTGCCACAATTAGCTTTTGATCATAATGAAATTCTGGCTTATGGACATAGAAGGCTAAAGAATAAATTGGAATATAGTCCAGTGGCTTTTGATGTATTACCAGAAGTGTTTACCTTAAATGATTTATATCAGTTATACACCACGGTTTTAGGGGAAAACTTTTCAGATTATTCTAATTTCCGTAGTCGTTTATTGAAGTTAGGTTTTTTGTCTGATACTGGCGTAAAAGTATCACGGGGTGCAGGTCGTCCAGCTAGTTTATATAGATTTGATGCTGAATCTTTTGCACCTTTTAAAGATAAGCCTTTGGTGTTTATTTAGTCATGAGGGAACAGGGAACAGGGAACAGGGAACAGGCAATAGGCAATAGGCAATAGGCAATAGGCAACAGGCAAAAGAGAATTAATTCTTCTGTTTTCCCCCTTTTCTTTCCTCTGTTTTCTCCCTGACCATCAGCATTCCGCACTCTAGCCTTTAACGTTTATTATTGATTATGAAAATAGCCATTGCCCAACTTAATCCGATTATTGGTGATTTGCCTAGAAATGCTCAAAAAATCTTAGAAGCAGCACAGCAAGCCGCCGCCGCAGGTGTACGTTTATTATTAACACCTGAACTTTCTTTATGTGGCTATCCACCTAGAGATTTATTATTAAATCCTAGTTTTGTGGAAGCTATGAATCATACTTTACAAAAGTTAGCTAGAGATTTACCACCGCATTTAGCTGTTTTGGTGGGAACTGTTACCCCTAATTCTCAATTTCATGTTCATGGTGGTAAAAGTTTATTTAATAGTATGGCTTTGTTAGAAACAGGCAAGGTTAAACAAATATTTCATAAACGACTTTTACCCACTTACGATGTATTTGATGAAAATCGTTATTTTGAACCAGGATTACAAGCTAATAATTTCACTTTAGATAACATCAATATTGGTGTGACTATCTGTGAAGATTTATGGAATAACGAGGAATTTTGGGGTAAACGTAGTTATGCTGTAAATCCTCTGGCTGATTTAGCAAGTTTAGGTGTAGATTTATTGGTGAATTTATCGGCTTCTCCTTATACTGTCAGTAAGCAAAATGTGCGAGAAGCAATGTTAAAACATAGTGCGGAAAATTTTAAATTACCAATTATCTATACAAATCAAGTGGGCGGAAATGATGATTTAATTTTTGATGGAAGGAGTTTTGCTGTCAACAGAGAAGGGGAAATTGTTTGTCGGGCTAAAGGATTTGATATTGATTTAGTCATAGTTAATTATGATCAAATCCAACGAGATTTAGAATTAAGTACAGTTTCACGTCTGTATAGTTGTGAAGATGAAGAAATTTGGCACGCTTTGGTTTTAGGTGTGCAAGATTATGTGCAAAAATGCCGTTTTTCTAAAATCATCTTAGGTTTAAGTGGTGGTGTTGACTCGGCATTAGTAGCAGCCATAGCCACCGCCGCATTAGGAAAAGAAAATGTTTTAGGTGTATTGATGCCTTCTCCTTATAGTTCCCAACATTCTGTAAATGATGCTTTAGCTTTAGCGGAAAATTTGGGGATTAAAACGCAGATTTTACCGATTGGGGAGTTAATGCAAAGTTTTGATCATTCCCTGGCTGATTTGTTTGCCGGAACAGAATTTGGGATTGCGGAGGAGAACATACAATCAAGGATACGGGGTAACTTATTAATGGCGATCGCTAATAAGTTTGGCTATCTCCTCCTGTCTACAGGCAACAAATCAGAAATGGCCGTCGGTTACTGTACCCTCTATGGTGATATGAATGGCGGTTTAGCCGTGATTGCTGATGTCCCCAAAACCCGCGTTTACTCTCTTTGCAACTGGTTAAACGCCAATCAACAACCCGCACCCATTCCAGAAAATATCCTCACCAAAGCCCCCAGCGCCGAACTTAAACCCGGTCAAGTTGACCAAGATTCTCTCCCTCCCTACGAAATTTTAGACGATATTTTGCAACGTCTGATTCACAATCATCAATCTGTAGAACAAATAATTTCAGCAGGTCACGACCCGGCCATAGTAGACAGAGTAATACAAATGTTAGCCCGTGCCGAATTTAAACGCCGTCAAGCACCCCCAGGCTTAAAAATTACAGACCGCGCCTTTGGTACAGGTTGGCGAATGCCGATCGCTAGTAGTTGGAATGCCATTAGAAGCGATTACCAATCGAAAAGCTTTTCTACTGTAGTTTAAGTTCACAGCATTGATGAACATGGGTAATTAATCAAAATATTACCCATAATTTTAAAATTATACCTTTTGTAATTGGCGTTTTTTCAGACATAAACCTGCTACAGCTAACACCCCTAAACCAAAAATGAATTTGGGTTCTGGTATGATTGTTTGTGGTAATTTTTCAGAATAACCTGTAAGGTTAATTTCATAAGACGATGATAGAAAACTAAGGCCACGATAGGGAATTTGCCAAGTATAAAAATAGGACTGATTTGTGATATTACCAGTGTAATCTGGTTGATCAAAGAAAAGCTTAAAAGATTGAGTATAAAGCAGTGAACTGTTTACCCAATCACGATATTCTTGTTCAATTAGAATAGAACTTTGACCATTCTGGCTAGATGTAGAAATAGTTTTTGACATTCGAGAAGGAGGTATTTCTGATGTTGTTCCCCCATTGGGTAAGCCATTAGCCTGGAAAAAATTTATTTTCCATTGTGGTGTCGGTTCATAATTATAACTAGATATACCCCATTGTCCTGGCTGACGTAAATCACCAAAATCAATTACACCATCAAAAAAACCATTTTCTAAGTTATAGTCATCATCGCTTTTTGTAAAAGCTTCAGAAGCAAATATACCAGAAATTTTGTACTGTACTGCATTAGCGGGAACGTTACCCATAGCAAATATCAAAAGTGTGGTAGCACTGGCCATTAATAGCCGTTTAAAGATGGATGTAGTAGTCATTGCTAGTTAATACCTATTCAGTATAGATTAATACCCTGATTAAAGGGTGCTTGTCAGAAAGAATACTTTTTTTAAACTCAGTTAATATCAGATTATACTAACTAAAAAAGATTTAGCTAATCAAATAATAAATAAAACTTATAGATTTAATTTTGTTAAGTAATGTCTAAATGGATATAAATATTTTGCTGCTAAATGAGTGATAAATTTATGGTCAGTAAAATAAAATACATTTTTAATAAATAAATTCTACCAAAATTAATTAAAGCGCGTCCCTATAAGGAGAATAAATGGGACGCTTGAGTATTATTCTAGCCTCCCAACTCTTGCAACATCGCCTCTACCCTAGCCAAACCTTCGGAGTCATTACGACGACGGTACAAATCACGGGCTTTTTGTAGGACATTACTAGCCTGTCTGGTTTGACGGCGTTTTTTATACATTGAACCCATTAACTCATAAGTGCGGGCATTATTGCGGTCTAGGCTAAGTGCTTGTTCATAAGCCCAAGCTGCTGCTGTGTAATCACCTAAAATAGTTTGAGTCACACCTAAGCCCAAATAAGCATTAACATTGTTGCGATTGAGTTGAATGGAACGACGATAGGCTTCCTTTGCGCCTTTGGTATCACCTAAATTACCTTTGATATAACCGACTGCATAGTAAAAATCGCCATTATTAGGATTGAGAGCGATCGCTCGTCTGTATGCAGTTAAAGCCGGTTGGAATTTTCCTTGTTGAGCGTACAAAAAGCCAATACCAGAATGAATTTTCGCATTTTTCGGATCTATCTGGGCAGCACGTTGATAAGTAGCGATCGCTCCATCATAATCGCCAGCATTTACTTGTTTTCGTCCTTCTTCCAATAGTTCCTTTAACTCTGCATTTCTGGCTTGTGCTACTACCACCTCAGCCTGTGCAATCACAGGTGTAGTAGTAATGAAACTTCCTAATAATAGAACAGTCACTAACAGAGATTGGTGTTTATACATAGTAAATTTCCCAGTCAATTTCCAGAAATCTTTAGAGAATTTTTGTTTGTAGATTAAAACAACAATAGGCAACTTAACAAGTCAGTCTTTTATTACTTGTTAAGCGTTCTCTAACCTCCACAAATAATTTCAACAATCACATAGGACTGCTATATTAATATAGAATTCCTATTAGATGTTTGAAAAAACTCAGTACACCTTAGTTTTATATAATCATCTTGCCTCTTGACTCTTGCCTGTCTACACAAGTAAATTCAGTAATCAAACTAGATTCCTAATGGTTCAGATGCAAATAATATACAAAAATGTTACCAGAATCAAGAGTCATTAAATTGATAATTGCGTAAATGCACTATTCAACCAAGGTTTACTGGTCTTAAGAAGGTAATCAGCACAGATCAGGAGTTTAATATTTTCCTCTTGGCAAGGTAGGATCAACTTAACGTGGTAGATGTTCCCGTAATTCCAAAAAAATGTTTATATGCTGTTAATGGGATCAATTTATGATTTTAACCACCACTAATGTCATTCAAGGCGCTGTGATTGAATCCTACTTAGGGGTTGTAACAGCAGAATCTGTCTATCGTTACTCTTTATTAGATAATATTCAGAATGGGGTAGGTATAGCACAGTGTCAGGTTTTAGAAGAATTAGAACAACAGGCACAACAATTAAGTGCTGATGCTGTAATTGATATTAAAATCAAGAGTAGATTCCATAAACAATTGTTACTAATCACAGCCATAGGTACAGCCGTAAAAATTCGCTGAAAAATGCGTTATATTTGTCAGCTTTATCTAAACAGCCACGGCTAAAACTCTATTGTTTTGCCGATTTTTTTCTCTGATAAATAATTACTTTTCTCTTGGTAATTAAGATTATAATCACTATTGAGTAAAATGCAATAATTATATAAAAAAATATCTATAATGATTTATGAAAAATTTTAAGTATGTGTAGGGTGGGCATTTTTCGGTAAAATACTGAATAAAAGCTGAAAACTTTCGGAAATGCCCACCTCAGTATTTTAAAAAAATCCCACGGAAATCTTGTATCTTCATTTTCTATTCACCATTTCTAAAAATCAAAAAGACTAAATTGTTTCAATTTTTCAATAACTAAGTAATAGAGGAATTTTAGTTCTAACTGAGGATAGAGTAACTAACTCTTTCTGGTGATAGAGATTAAAAACCCCAAACAGGAATTTAATTTTAAACATAAGCATAAATATATCTGAAAACTTTGCTGTTATAGCAAGGGAGAAAATACGCTATGTCATACGTAAATCGTGTAGGTGATGAACTAATTCCACCAGAGTCGGCTGTAGCAACACGAGTGAGTGAGTACAGGGATAGGGTGCGTTGGGGTCCAATTATTTCTGGTGTTTTAGTGGCTTTAGCTACCCAATTAATCTTAAGTTCTTTTTTTGGGGCACTTGGTGCAGGTAGAATTGCTGACTCCTTAGCACCAGTAACAGTAGCCCGTGGTGTAATTGGTAATGTTGATTTTTGGTCAACTTTGGCTTTATTATTGTCTCTATTTCTGGGTGGTTGGGTAACAACTCGTGCCTGTGGGCCAATGAATCGAAATACAGCATTACTTAACGGGGCAATTCTTTGGGCCACAACTTTAGCCGTTAGTTCTTTTCTCTTAGCAAATGGGGTTTGGGGCGCTTTTGGTGTAGCGGCTTATAATGCGGCTGAAGTTCTTAATCAAATCCAACAACCAGAAGGGACAACTTTACCACAAAACCTCCCACGACTAACGGAAGAACAAACCCGTTTAGTTGCAGCTGCAACTTCTAGAACATTGTGGTGGTTTGTGTTTGGTTCTTTGTTAAGTTTAGCAGCTGCATTAATGGGAGCAGTGGCAGGTGCTCGTACTCCTAGAAATAATAATTACAATGCTTAAATGACTGCTGAAAACAAAGTAAATTTAGCTATAATTCATGTAATTTGCATCTCTAAATTTAATCAAACTCTTGTAGAGTAAGCAGCATTTGACTTCGCTCGCGCCTAGTCTGGCCTCTCATAATCATGGAAATTAATTGAGAGTAAATACTGAATTATTGCTAATTGATAAGTTAAATTATGCAAGTTTTAGCACTTTTTCAAGTGCTTTTTATTTAAATTATTTTAACTGTTTAACGTTGGCGTTGATAGCGTCCGATTAATTCTCCTTTGGCTAAAATATGTCCATCCATTGCGGCTATTAATTGAGCTTTACTAGCACCAGGTGGTAAATTTAATTTTTTATCTAAGGCATAAATTTGAAAAATATAGCGATGTGTTCCACTAGGAGGACAAGGGCCTCCATAGCCTAATTTATTAAAATCATTTTTACCCTGTACCCCACCATTTTTAATTGTTTTTTCTTGGGAGATTTGTTCAGGAAGTTGTCGAGATGTAGGGGGCAAATCGTATACTAGCCAATGTACAAAAATTTTGATAGGTGCATCTGGATCATCAACAATTAATGCTAGGCTTTGGGTTTGCTCGGGTACATCTTCCCAACTCAATGGAGGAGATATATCTGCACCGTCACAGGTATATTTAGGGGGAATTAAACGATTATTTTCAAAAGCACTGCTAACTAACTTCATAGATTTTACTACCGGAGTCAAATCATTATTTTCAGTAAGAGCAGAATTACAACCAATTAGCCAAAATCCTACTAACCCCAATATAGCGAAGCTGTGCTGAAAAAAAATCCGACGTTTGTACATATATCAATGGTTAGAGTTACCATTTGAGATAAGCTGCTTCTACCCCTTGTTCGCGCCTAATTTTAGCATCTTTTTCAAACCAAGCAATTATTTGTTGAGTAGTTAAATTCTCTATGGAAGTTTCATATTCTTTGGCTATCTGCTGTAAAATTCTCCATGAAGAAATGGTCAGCCTTGTTAAAAACTTTTCTGGAGAAGATAATAAAGCCGCATCTACTTTGGCAGATTCTTCTAAAGTCAGAAATTGTGTTGATGATTGGTTGGGTAGTATGTCCATAAAAATGCTATCTCACATAGATATAGTAAAATATATTACTTTTTAGCAGCTAGAACAAGTAAATTTTTTACACTTTCTTTTCCTGTGCTTGTACTAAATAGCCACAACGATGCTCACCATTAATAATCCAGTGGGTGCGTTCTACACGACAGTCAGGGAGAACATCTGCAAACATTTCTAATTCATGGCCGCAAACACTAGGAAATGATTCTGCAACGTTGGAAATAGCACAATTGTGCTCAGTAATAATAAAGCCAAGGCTATTTTTATTGATCTCGCTTTCCACTGGATGACACTCAGCCATAAACCCTTCGGCTTTCCTCAGTTCTACCAAATTAGCCACCCGTTGTTTTAAATCCCCATTTCCGACTTTTTCCCGGTATTCCTGCGCTTTACGCTGCCATTGTTTTTGTAAAATAGTTTTAACTTGGTCATGGCCGACGGTTTGGGCTACAGTGTCTAACAGCGCAACTGCAAATTCACCATAACCATAATTATCGCTAACTGTCTTTTGTAAACGCTCTCTTCCTTGTCTACTAAGCTTATAAATATGCTGCGGTCGCCCCATTCCCGCTTGTTCAGAACTAGAATTTACAATTAATTCTTCCGCTTCCAAATCCTTGAGGTGACGACGAATCGCTTGGGGACTGACATCTAAAACTTCCGCTAACTCCAAAGCCGTTGCTTTAGAATGCTTCAGCAAATACTCAAGGATCTCTTGTTTGGTTGAGGACTGCTGGATAGTCGCCATCTTAGTCCAAAAAATTTTTTCTGAAAATTTGACTTTAACAACACTGTTGTTGTTAATCTAGCGTAAAATGAAGATAAGTTAAACAACAGAGTTGTTGTTTTAATCTTCCCTTCTATTGTAGCAGTCGTGTAACCACTCGGTGCAATCCAAGGGAAGAGGCGGATAATATCCCGTCTCCCATCCTTTAAAGAGAAGCAAACGAACACAAGAGACTAATTAACAATGAGTGCCACTGTCAAAACCTTAGTCAACCAACCTTACAAGTACGGCTTTGTCACTGACATAGAAGCCGACACCATCCCGCGTGGACTAAACGAAGACGTTATTCGCTTGATTTCCGCCAAGAAAAACGAACCGGAATTTATGCTAGAGTTTCGTCTCCGGGCTTTTCGTCAGTGGCAAAAAATGACGGAGCCAACCTGGCCTCATGTCACCTATCCTCCTATTAATTATCAAGATATTATTTATTATTCCGCACCAAAGCAAAAGAAAGAAAAGCTTAACAGTTTAGAGGAAGTAGACCCGACTTTATTAGAAACATTTGAAAAACTGGGTATTTCTTTATCAGAGCAAAAACGCCTGGCTAATGTGGCGGTTGATGCGATTTTTGATAGTGTTTCTGTAGCTACTACTTTTAAAGAAAAGTTAGCGAAAGACGGGGTGATTTTTTGCTCTATTTCTGAAGCTTTGCGGGAACATCCAGAATTAGTTAAAAAATATTTGGGTAGCGTTGTTCCCATTGCTGATAATTATTTTGCTGCATTAAATTCCGCCGTCTTTAGCGATGGTTCTTTTGTCTTTATTCCCAAAGGTGTAAAATGTCCGATGGAGTTATCCACCTATTTTCGGATTAACTCTGGTGATACAGGACAGTTTGAAAGAACTTTAATTGTGGCTGAAGAAGGTAGCTATGTTTCCTATTTGGAAGGATGCACAGCACCGATGTATGACAGCAACCAGTTACACGCGGCTGTAGTGGAATTAGTAGCATTAGATAATGCGGAAATTAAATATTCTACAGTGCAAAACTGGTATGCTGGTGATGCGAGTGGTAAAGGCGGAATTTATAACTTTGTGACTAAGCGCGGTTTATGTCAAGGGGTTAATTCTAAAATTTCTTGGACACAAGTAGAAACTGGTTCGGCTATTACTTGGAAATATCCCAGTTGTGTGTTAGTGGGTGATAATTCTGTGGGTGAATTTTACTCGGTGGCTTTAACTAATAATAAGCAACAAGCTGATACGGGAACGAAGATGATTCACATCGGTAAGAATACCCGCAGTACGATTATTTCCAAGGGAATTTCGGCTGGTAATTCTAGTAATAGTTACCGGGGTTTGGTGAAGGTGAATCCCACTGCTAAGGGTGCAAGAAATTATTCTCAATGTGACTCGATGTTGATTGGGGATAATGCCCAGGCTAATACTTTTCCTTACATTCAAGTGCAGAATAATACTGCTAAGGTGGAGCATGAAGCTTCTACTTCTAAGATTGGGGAAGATCAGCTTTTCTACTTTTCTCAACGGGGTATTTCGGCAGAAGATGCAATATCAATGATGATTAGCGGTTTCTGTAAGGATGTATTCAATCAGTTACCGATGGAATTTGCGGTAGAGGCTGATAAGTTGTTGAGTTTGAAGTTAGAAGGTAGTGTTGGTTAATGTGAGAAGGCAGGAGGCAGGGGGCAGGAGGCAGGAGGTAAGAAAACTTTTGCACCTACTTTTAGCTAGAGAGCTATTTTCTTTGCATTATTCAGCAAGACTTTCGTATTTTTTATTTACTTGGATAGGCGTTGAAGATTTTTTTTATTAAACCACGAAGGCACGAAGGGCACGAAGAAAGAAGATGATTATTGATAATAGTGAGATTTTGTTGTCGGTTAAGGATTTGACGGCTGAGGTTGATGGAACTCCGATTTTAAAGGGGGTAAATTTAGAGGTTCGTTATGGTGAAGTTCACGCGATAATGGGGCCTAATGGTTCTGGTAAGAGTACGTTTTCTAAGGTTTTGTCGGGACATCCAGCTTATACGGTGACTGGTGGTGAGGTGATTTTCCAAGGACAAAATCTATTGGAAATGGAAGCGGAGGAAAGAGCAAGAGCGGGTATATTTTTGGCTTTCCAGTATCCTTTGGAAATTCCTGGGGTGAGTAATTTGGACTTTTTGCGGGTGGCTTATAATTCCCGCAGAAAAGCACAGGGTTTGGAGGAAATTGACGCTTTTGATTTTGATGATTTGATTGAGGAAAAGTTGGAAGTTGTAAAAATGAATCCGGCTTTTCTCAGTCGTAGTGTGAATGAAGGTTTTTCTGGTGGTGAGAAGAAGCGCAATGAAATTTTGCAAATGGCAGTATTAGAACCAATGTTAGCGATTTTAGATGAGACTGATTCTGGTTTAGATATTGATGCTTTGCGAATTGTGGCTAATGGGGTAAATCAATTAACTAATGCTGAAAATGCCACGATTATGATTACTCACTACCAAAGATTACTTGATTATATTGTGCCGGATTTTGTTCATGTGATGGCACAAGGGAGAATTATTACTAGTGGTGGTAAGGAGTTAGCACTAGAGTTAGAATCTCGTGGTTATGACTGGGTGTTAGAAAATGCGGCTGTAGGAGTTGGTGTATAATGTCAATTCAAGTTTCTCCCAGTGCAATACCTAATTCTAGTTCTCTAGGTTTAACAGCTAGTTTGGTAGACAGGGATGCTTATTTAAGTGAGTTGTTAAATCGAGTAAGTGCGAAAAAATCAACTGGTTGGTTACAAGAGTTAAAGGATAATGCGGCTCATTGGGTACGTCATTCTGTGATTCCTAATACTCGTGAGGAAGAATGGCGTTTTACTGATTTGTCGGCTTTAAAAGGGGTAGAATTTAAGTCGGTAGAAAAGTTTGATTTAAGTTCTTTACCAGAGGATGCAATTTTACCAGAAGCCGCTAATAGCCGGTTGGTGTTTGTGAATGGGATTTTTGCATCTGATTTATCAACAATTTCTGATTTACCATCTGGTTTAATTGTTGGTAATTTGGCAAGTTTACCTGAAAGTTATAATTTACGGATAAAGGAATATTTAGCACAGTCTGAAGGTGCAAAGGAAGTATTTACTGCTCTGAATACTGCTGGTTTTCATGATTTAGCGGTAATTTGGGTTAGTAAGAATTTAGTGGTTGAGCGGCCGATTCATTTATTATTTGTTTCTGTGGTTGGTGAAGGTGCGATAATTTCTCAACCTCGTTGTTTAGTGGTAGCGGAAACTAATTCTCAGATTAATTTGGTTGAGGATTATATTACTACCTCAACAACTGGGGAATATTTCACCAATGGAGTTACGGAAATTTGGTTAGCAGACAACGCAGAAGTTAATCATACTAGAATTAGTAGGGAAGGTGTTGATGCTTTCCATGTTGGTAAAACTGCGGTGACACAAGCGCGAGATAGTCGTTATAGTTGTCATGCGGTGACAGTGGGTGGAAAATTATCACGTCATCATTTAGAAGTTTTGCAAACTGGTGAACAAACCCAGACGACGTTAAACGGGTTATCGGTAATTTGGGGAAATCAAGTTGCTGATACTCACAGTGCGATCGCTCTCAACTATCCCCACGGCACAAGCCAGCAACTACACAAGAACATTATAGGCGATCGCGCTCACGCTGTCTTTAATGGTAAAGTTTTTGTTCCTAAACCCGCACAGTTAACCGATGCTGCACAATTAAACCGAAATTTACTGTTATCTTCTAAAGCTAGAATTGACACCAAACCCCAATTAGAAATCACTGCGGATAATGTGAAATGTGCTCACGGTGCTACCGTCAGTCAGTTAGAAGATGATGAAATTTTCTATCTCCAAAGTCGCGGTATTGATGAAAATGACGCACGTAAATTATTAGTTAATGCTTTCGCAGTCGAAATTATTAACCAAATACCTGTTAATTCTTTGCACGAAAAACTCATTAAAACTGTCAACAGTCTTTATTAGAAGCCTGAGAGTTTGCAAAAACTAATGACCAATGACTAATGACTAATAACTAATAACTAATGACTAAATTATGACTTTCACTTCTACTAAAACCATAGCTGATCAAGTTCGTTCCGACTTCCCGATTTTAAAACAGGAAGTTCACGGAAAACCGTTAGTTTATCTCGATAATGCGGCTACTTCTCAAAAACCTTTAGCTGTTTTAAATGCTATTCGTGATTATTACGAACATTATAACGCTAACGTGCATCGCGGGGCCCATGCTTTAAGCGCTCAAGCTACCGATGCTTACGAAGCCGCTAGAGATAAAGTTGCTGATTTTATTCATGCAAAATCGCGTCAAGAAATTGTTTTTACCCGTAACGCTAGTGAAGCTATTAATTTAGTAGCTTATAGCTGGGGAATGAACAATTTACAACCGGGAGATGAAATAATTCTGTCGGTAATGGAGCATCATAGTAATATTGTTCCTTGGCAATTTGTTGCTCAAAAAACTGGCGCGGTGTTAAAATTTGTAGAACTGACACCGGAACAAACTTTTGATTTAGAACAGTTTAAACAACTGATTTCTGACAAAACAAAACTGGTTTCAGTGGTGCATATTTCTAATACTTTGGGTTGTATTAATCCAGTAGAAGAAATTGCGAAAATTGCCCACAGATACGATGCGAAATTCTTAGTTGATGCTTGTCAAAGTGTACCTCATGTACCAGTAGATGTTCAACAAATTGATTGTGATTGGTTGGTAGCGTCTGGACATAAAATGTGCGCTCCCACTGGCATCGGCTTTTTATATGGTAAGTTGGAATTGTTAGAAGCAATGCCACCATTTTTGGGGGGTGGTGAAATGATTGCTGATGTATATTTAGACCATTCTACCTACACAGAATTACCCCATAAATTTGAAGCTGGTACACCTGCTATCGGGGAAGCGATCGCATTAGGTGCAGCCATAGATTATCTTAATCATATCGGTATGGAGAAAATCCATGCTTATGAAGCAGAATTAACGGCTTATTTGTTCCAACAATTAGCACAAATTCCCCAAGTCAAAATTTACGGGCCAAAACCTAATGCTAATGGTGAAGGTAGAGCCGCATTAGCCGCATTTACCACCGAAGGAGTACACCCCAACGACTTATCTACATTATTAGATCAAGAAGGTGTGGCCATACGTTCGGGACATCATTGTACACAACCTTTACACCGTCATTTAGGTTTACCGGGTACAGCCAGAGTCAGTTTATCTTTCTACAACACCCGCGAAGAAATTGATATTTTTATCAAGGCTTTGAAAGATACTTTAGAATTTTTTGCGAGTGTATTCGATGAATAAAATTAGGGTGGGTCATTCCCACCTTATTTAATTAACTTTTTGGGTAGAATTGCAAAGAGGAAAATTATGTCTTACAGTGATTTTTCTTTAAATAGCGTTAGAAAGGCTTTTGATTTAACTATTGCTGATAAGATTAATATTTTTGCAGATGTCCCAGAGTTAGAATGTCTGACTTCATTAGCTGAAATATTAGAAGAAAATATCCCTTTAGCATTAGCAAGTAATACAGAAAAATCTCGCTCTGAGATGATTATAGCACCGATTTTAATTGCTATTAGAAAATATTTAAACAAAAAAATTAGTTTATTTTCAGGAATAGATTTTACAGTAGATGCAGCTAAGGGATTAAATGGGAATTGTGATTTTATTATTAGTTCATCTCCAGAATTATTATTTATTCAAGCTCCCATTATTACCATTGTAGAAGCAAAGAAAGAGAATATTAATGCAGGTTTAGGACAATGCGTAGCGGAAATGATAGCCGCTAAATTATTTAATGAACGGGAAGGAAATAATATTCCCACAATTTACGGAACAGTGACAACCGGAACAACCTGGAAGTTTTTAAAACTTAATAATCAAGTAGTAGAAATTGATTTAACAGAGTATTATATTATTAACATAGGTAAAATTTTGGGAATTTTATCTAGTATTTTGACATAATACAGCAGGGAACAGGGAACAGGGAACAGGGAACAGGGTTAAAAGTCTCTTTGTATAAGGGTTTGTTCCAAAAATTTGTACCTCATTTACCTGAAACTGGCTGTAAGTATGTGTAGGGTGGGCATTTTTGGGTAAAAAACTGAGCAAAAAGAGAAAACGTTAGTAAATGCCCACCCCTAATTTTTCAAAAATCAAACAGAAATCCTAAATATGCTTATCCAGTCAACACCTGCGGAACAAAGAACAGTTTTAAATAACGTTAGCTGGGACACCTTTGAAGCTTTACTCACCGACACAGGGGAACATAGAGGTTCTCGCTTTGCTTACGACTGCGGTACTTTAGAAATAATGTCACCTGGTTTTTTACATGAAAATACAAAAGGTCAGTTTGACCATTTTATTATAGTTTTAGCGGAATTATTTAACACTGAACTTATTAGCGCAGGTTCAACCACATTAAAACTAAAAACTGTTAAAAATGCGATAGAACCAGATCAGAGTTATTATATTCAAAATTGGCAATTAATGAGAGGTAAAAGAGATTTAGATTTAAACATAGTTCCACCACCAGATTTAGCCATTCAAATTGATATTACCCCAAGCGGAGTAAATAAATTTGATATTTATGCAGCTTTAAAAGTACCAGAATTATGGAGATATAACGGAGAAGTTTTACAATTTTATCAATTAGTGGAAAAACAATATATTGAGATTAAATCTAGTCTTGCTTTTCCTCTCATTTCAGGAAATGACATCAGCAGATTTCTTGAACAAAGTTATACCCTCGGTGAAATTGCAGTAATCAGATTATTTCGCGCTTGGGCGGGGGAAAAGATAAAGTAGTTTACAGTTTTGGATTTTTGATAACTTATGTGTAACAAAACAAAATAGATGATATAATATACAGCACGTTAAATAGAGTTACTAATATATTAAGTACAAGGAGAAAGAAGACGGAGAGTATTTTTGATGATTTGGTGCAATATAGACAAAATCTGGGTTTACCTCCTGCTGGTAGCGCAACAGATGGATTAACAATTGCTAAAATAGAAATAGACGGTCAAAGTTTTTTTGGGATCAACTCTAGTAGCAGGAAAATTCATAGGCAAATCACTTTTAAAGTCAATAACATCACAAAGTTTCATGCTGAAGCTGACGCTTTCCAGCAAGTGAAAGATGCAGGTATTAAAGCTACTAAAGCTCGTTTAATTGTAGACAGAGATTTGTGTAATGCTTGTGGTTTAAGGGGTGGTGTAAATTCTATGGCCTGGCAGTTAGGTATAGAAGAACTAGAAATTATTACTCCCAGTGGAAGTAAAACTATAAAAGTAGAACCCCCCAAAACAAGGAGGTAATCATGTTTGTATCGAAATTATACACAGACAAATGGACTGGTAATAGAAATGAGGAAAATTTTATTGAAAATCCAACTTGGGAGCAAATTGAATCAGCTATTTCTGAATTAGATGGTACTACGAAAACTTTAGTTAGTTTAGAAGCCGATGATGGATCTTATATGATGATTGGAGGAGGTAATTCTGGAAAATATGTTGTTACAGCCACTCTAGACAACGAAAATTTTTATATACTTTTACGTGGTTCCGACCTTCCCAAACTTAACCTTCTCAAACCCAAAATAAATAAGTCTAAGCAAAAACCGAATTTACAGTTATTTCTTAAAGCATTACTTGAAGCCGATAAGACAAATTCTCCTGAACATAAAGTAAGCACTGCTTCACATAAATCATCAACATCTGATGTAGAAAAATTGATTGTTGGTGGACAAGGAGTAAATTATCCTAAAAAGGTTTGTGTTGATTTATATTATTGCTTACTGGCCGCAAAAACTTTTACAGAATCAGGACAACTTGAACCTTTACTTACTTGGGAAAATGAAAATGATGATTCTTTAGTAACAGTATAGTAGTTTGTGTTGCGGAACAAAACCAAAAATCAATAATTTTAAAACCCATACAAAGAAGGACATAGCAATGCTATGTCCCTACGATTTATGATTATATTTAATTTTGTATGATTGAATATTTACCACTTAATTTCACCTCTGGCTAAACGTTTCTCATAATCTTCTAAATTAGATAAATATTCGGAAAGATCAGAATTATTGTTTTTATGCTTCATCATCAAAAAGTCTATAAAATTATTCACTTCTTTAACTAAACATTCTGGCATTTGTCGGATTTTAGCGATGGTTTCTTCTTGTAAATTCATGAGCAGTTTTTCGACAAAAATAAATAGATGGTTGACTATTTTGATTTTGACATACTCACAAGGAAATAACTTTGCTATTTTATTAAGATTTAGCATGATTAGACATAATGTTTTAAAATGAATTAAAAAGCTTAATATCCCTAGTTTTCAGAGATTTGGTTATTATCTGTCCACTTTTTCGCGTGTTCTTTGCGATAATTGCCAAGGGGGTATGTTTTATAATGTTCTTTTCAAGAGGGATGGATGACAATTAAACGGTTTCTTTTACTTTTTATACTTACGCCTATAGTAGTAATATCGTCGGCGGCTTCTCTGTTTGTTAGTTGGCAAAAGCCTCAAGTTCAAGGTCGTCTAGAACTCTATCAAACTAATATTGTCTTACAGGCTTTAGCTTGGCAACCGGAAGACGGTGACGAAGAAAACACGCAGGCTATCCGTAAAGCTTTACTGGGTGACAGTCCTTTGCAGGATGCGACTGAGCAATATAGGGAAGCATATAATTCTACAAAGACTAATTTAGAAAAGTCCCAACAGCAGTTAAAAAAATTACGTGCTGAAGATGGTCTTGCTGCTGCACCTGCCAAACCGCTACCATCTGAACCGATTGATACTGAAGTTTCTGCACCTGCTCAAGAAAAGCAGTTAGAACAATCTATTACGCAGCTTAAGAAACAATTGGTTAACTTAGATTTACGTTTGGGAATTTTACAAGCTCAACAGGGTAAAACTGATCAGGCGGTGCAAACTTGGTCGGAGTTGGAAAAAATTGCTAACTCGGCAGTTAAACCGGAGTTGATGAAAACGGCTGATGTGTTAAGCGGTTTGTGGAGTGACCCACCTCGTTTACTTCCCAATGCTCAAAATTTGATTCAAAATAATCTTGATGGGTGGTTTCGGTTTACGGCTTTAACGGAACTTTACAAACTACAACAGCGTTCTGATGCTTTAGCTACAGTGCAAGCAGCACAACAAGAAGCCGCAGCTGAAGCTTTATTAAAATATCTGATTATTGGGACTGTTCCGGCTTTTACCGCTTTTATTGGTTTAATTCTGTTGGCGTTTTTGTTTGGTCAGCGTTTAATTAAGGGTAGAGAAGCTGTATTGGCACAAAATGCTGATCAACCTTGGCCGACTCCTTGGGATGGTGAGACGATTTTACAGGTGTTTGTGGTGGGGTTTTTCCTGTTGGGACAGTTTGTGGTCCCGGAACTGCTGACGCTTTTACCGATTAAACATTCTACCAGTAATGTCCGGTTTGAGGCTTTTTATATTCTGGTGAGTTATTTGCTGGTAGCGTCTGGGTCTTTATCAGTGTTGTATATTTCTGTTAAGCGGTATTTACCTTTAGCAAGTGATTGGTTTCGCTTTAGTGTGCGGGGTAATTGGTTTTGGTGGGGCTTAGGTGGTTATTGTACGGCTTTACCTGTGGTGGTGGTGGTGTCGTTGGTAAACCAAAAGCTGTGGCAGGGGCAGGGTGGTAGTAACCCGCTTTTACAGTTGGCACTGGAAAACAAAGATAATGTTGCTTTAGGAATATTTTTCTTTACTGCGGCGATCGCAGCTCCGTTATTTGAAGAAATTTTATTTCGCGGTTTCTTGCTTCCCTCTCTTACCCGTTATGTACCCGTATCTGGTGCGATTTTCTTCAGTAGTTTGCTCTTTGCGGCTGCTCACTTGAGTTTATCAGAGATTATTCCCCTGACAGCTTTAGGAATGGTCTTAGGAGTAGTTTACACGCGATCGCGCAATCTGCTTTCCTCTATCCTCCTACATAGTCTTTGGAATAGCGGCACATTGCTAAGTCTATTCCTCTTAGGAACTGGTACTAATTAATACACTAATCTACGGTTGCCTACAAATCAAATATTTGATTACATCAGCCTATATAGGGCTGATCAAAAATTAATCATCAGTACCCAAAATAATCTTTTTCTGCCAAGCGTGTTTACTTTGCTAAATGCTCACCTTAAATAAGGTTGTGCGGTTCATTACAAAAAAATTAATTGAGTTACTTAATTCTATCTGAGTAATTTTTGCTCAGTAAAATATTAAGTTGCAATCATGAACAGAGGGAATGCTAAAAAACAACCTTCTGGTAGTTTATAATACAGAATTTTTCAATTTCAGCGTGATCATTGCAGTCAGCGAAAAAATGTCCTGACATAAACTTTATATATTTGTAAAAAGAGTTATGGTATGGCAATTTTTAGCTAATTATCAACTTTATTTCTCTTTTACAGGAGAATTAAAACGTAATTTAAGAAGGCAGGAGGCAGGAGGCAAGAAGGTTAATTTAACTGGTGTTTAATAAGGTTTCACTGGCTAGTTATTTCTGCTACGCTGCACTACTTTTTTATTGCCAGTGATTTTTAGCTGAATCATTATATTTGCATATCATCAATTTCTCTGTATTTTACCTAAAAAAACAGAAATAGCCTTGGTGATGGCTATGGAGAGGAAAGAGTTCTTTTGCTTAGGTGTGGATCGGAATCACATATCAACTTCTGATAGAAATGTTTAATTTACAGACATAAGTAATTAGGCAGAATTAATTACACAACTTATTTCCCTGTTCCCTTGCTTTACGTAGGAAATTAATTTTGCACGACTACTTATTAGTTTCACAGCATATTTTCTAATTGTCTTAATTCTTGCTCAAAACTCTATACACTTCAAGCATTCAGGAGTATTAACAGCTATGGCAAATCTCAACCCATCTCACACAACAAAACAACTTTTAGCAGGTTACTGTGGCATTATTATGGGTGGATTTGGAATACATAAATTTGTCCTTGGTTACTATGCAGAAGGCTGTGCAATGCTGATAATTTCCCTAGTGGGAGGTTCTCTATCTTACGGTTTTGCTTTCATAATTATGCAACTTGTAGGTTTAATAGAAGGGATGATTTACTTAAATAAAAATCATCAAGATTTTGTTAATACTTATTTTGTTAATAAGCAAGGTTGGTTTTAAAAATGCAAGAGAAAGGATAATTTTAGAATGAATAATGTAAAGTACAAACCTGTAAAATATAAATAAAAGACTTGTTGATTTTTATTTATAGAAATTCTAAATTATTTGTGAAAAATTTTACAGCATATTTCAGGTAAATGAGGTACAAAGTGAAGCTGAAAACTCAGACAGGAAAAGTCTTTCCCTCCTGTCTCCTAACATTATGAAAAATTTTCAACCTAAACAAAAAATCAGAATCATCTTACTACTGATGGGGATGTGCTATTTTTGCACGATGTCTAATTTACCTATCAGCGATTTTTACAAACATCTGGTTTTTTTGCTACCAATACAATTTACTGCTATAATTTACCATGTTTATTCACACCGCCAACTGCTAAAAAAGGAAATTGGAAAAACCTAATTTTAGGAGGTAGGAGGAATGTAAAATTGCTTCTGCATCTCACTTAAGCAGTTGTGCAAAATTAATTTCCTACGCGGAGTCAGGGAACTCTTAACAGGGAACACTTCGACTGCGCTCAGTGCGGTGCAGGGAACAGGAAAAGAAGTTGTGTAATTAATTCGGCCTAATTACTTATCCGTATTTTTAACTTTTAACTTTTACAGCCCGTTTCAGGTAAATGAGGTACAAATTTTGGGAACAAACCCTTATATAAAGAGACTTTCCCCCCTGTTCCCTGTTCCCTGCTGTAATTTCAATATTTTGTCATTGCTCAAAAATTCGCTAATCTCAAAGAAGTAACGCTTTGATTGAGGCGTTGGTTTTCATAGTGAAATTGAAAGATTACCATGCAACTCGTCCCCAAAACTCAGCTTTCCTCAAACTCTACCCCTACAACCGAGAAAATTATTTTAGATGTGGGGGGGATGAAGTGCGCTGGTTGTGTGAAAGCTGTGGAAAGACAACTCACTCAACAACCGGGAGTAAAAAGCGTTTGTGTGAACTTAGCCACAGAGGTGGCTGTGGTAGAAGCGATGGCTGGTGAGGTAGATGTAAATGCACTAGCCCAAGCATTAACAGCAACAGGTTTTCCCTCTCAACCCCGCAACAGTCAAGCGGGGGGAAGTAAATCAAGTTTAGAAGATACAGAAACAAGACACCGCCAGGAAATGTTGGCCAATGTTAGACAGTTGGTTATTGCTGGGGTGTTGTTAGTTTTATCAGCAGTTGGACATTTAGGAGATTTGGCCAACTCTTTACCCTTGTTAAATAATATTTGGTTTCACTGTGGTTTAGCTACCTTAGCGTTGCTGATACCAGGACGACCAATTTTGCGCGATGGTTGGTTAGGTTGGCGACGGGGTGCGCCAAATATGAATACCCTCATCGGGTTGGGAACAATAACCGCCTATACTGCCAGTTTAGTGGCTTTGTTATTTCCCCAGTTGGGTTGGGAGTGCTTTTTTGATGAACCTGTGATGATGTTGGGCTTTATCCTGTTGGGAAGGACTTTAGAACAACAGGCTAGAGGGAATGCAGCAAAAGCATTTCGACAATTATTAGCCTTGCAACCCCAAACCGCTAGATTAATTGTGGACTCAGAAGCGGAAAACTTGGTGGCTGGTGGGAATATTCTAGAAATTCCGGCGGAACAGGTGCGGGTGGGAGAATGGTTACAGGTGCTACCAGGGGATAAAATTCCCGTTGATGGGGAAGTAAAGTTTGGACAAACTACTGTAGATGAGTCCATGCTAACAGGGGAAGCGGTGCCGGTGATGAAGCAACCAGGGGAAATGGTGACGGGGGGAACTATTAATCAATCTGGTGCGATCGCTATTCAAGCTACTCGAACAGGTGATGATACTACTCTGGCGCAAATTGTCGCTTTAGTGGAAGCAGCCCAAACCCGTAAAGCCCCAGTTCAAAAATTAGCGGATACCGTTGCGGGGTATTTCACTTATGGAGTTTTGACCGCATCTGTATTAACCTTTCTGTTTTGGTATTTAATTGGTACTCACATCTGGCCGGAAGTCCTCACCATCTCCAGCACTATGGAAATGGGGCATCAGATGAGTCATCATACTACAGTTACTCAATATTCTAGTTTACTGCTGAGTTTAAAATTAGCGATCGCTGTGATGGTCGTCGCTTGTCCCTGCGCTTTAGGTTTAGCCACACCTACGGCCATTTTAGTCGGTACGGGCATGGGGGCAGAAAGAGGTTTATTAATTAAAGGTGGTGACATTTTAGAAAAAGCGCACCAACTCAATACCGTAATTTTTGATAAAACCGGTACACTCACCACAGGTCAACCCACCGTTACAGACTGCCTAGTTTTGGACAACCACCACACCCCCACCAGCTTATTACAACTAGCCGCATCTGTAGAAAGTGGTACATATCACCCCCTATCCACAGCCATTCAACGCGCCGCACAACAACAAAACCTATCAATCCCCAATGCTACAGATTTCCACACCGAACCAGGTTTAGGCGTTGCAGCCGTAGTTGCGGGTAAACCTGTCCTATTAGGTAACTGGGACTGGTTAAACTGGCATGGTATTAGTATCAGTGAAGATGCCCAAGGCACTGCCCTAGAGTGGGCAAAAGCTGGTAAAACAGTGATTGGTATTGCCGTTGATCAAACTTTAGCTGGATTAATTGCAGTTAGTGATACCCTCAGACCAGATGCCAAAACAGCCGTAGACCAACTACGCCAAATGGGTTTACGAGTGATGCTGCTCAGTGGCGATAGACTAGAAGCAGCCCAGTCCATAGCTCAAAAATTGGGTATAGATAGTTGTGATGTTATGGCAGGCATTCCCCCAGCCAAAAAAGCTCACCTCATTAAATCTTTACAAATCGGGGAAAATACCATACAACAGCAACAGGTAAAAGCTATCGTGGCTATGGTGGGGGATGGAATTAATGATGCACCTGCATTATCTCAGGCTGATGTCGGCATTGCTTTACACAGTGCCACAGACGTAGCCATAGAAACCGCAGCAATTGTACTGATGCGCGATCGCTTAATTGACGTAGTTGAATCAATCAGGTTAAGTCGTGCCACCTTCCAAAAAATTCGTCAAAATCTGTTCTGGGCTTTTGCATATAATACAATTGGCATACCCTTAGCAGCCGGTGCTTTACTACCACAGATGAATTTTGTTCTCAGTCCATCCAGCGCCGCCGCACTTATGGCCTTTAGCTCAGTTAGTGTAGTAACTAATTCAATATTACTACGTAGGCTAAAAATTAAACCGTAAAATTACTACTGGGAGGTAATATCAACCTATAAAACTTTAAAGTTCATCTTAGGTTACACTGAGTCATAACTCAAAAATTATCCATCTCCTCCCAGAGCAACTAAAGCCATACAATTAACATAATGTATGATATAAATGACTAAAGGAGTAAGTAATTTAACGGTTTTTGGGCTAGAGTCTCCCTAACTCAGCAAACAGTTAAGCAACAACCGATAGCAAAAAATTACTCAAATACCGTTAATACCACCAACTTTATCCAATTTTAAGTAACTATCTGTCAATGGCAGCAGAACCTAATGAAAACCATCTACTGATTATTGAAGATGATCAAGGACGTAAGGAATTTCCCTTAGAAAATCCTGTCTATTCTATCGGTAGAGATCGTGATTGTAATATCCGTTTAATGTCGCAGTTTGTCTCCCGTCACCATGCTACATTAGTGAGACTACCGCGCAAAAATGGTAGTCAAAGTTTTTATTACCGCATTGTGGATGGTGATGCAAAGGGAAGACCCAGTTCTAATGGACTCATGATTAATGGGCGTAAAATACCAGCCCATGATCTAAAAAATGAAGATGAAATTGTTTTTGGCCCTCAAGTAAGAGCAATTTATTATTTACTCAAAAATAATCAGCGTACAGGACAAGCTGACTCTAGTGATGAGTATGATATTACATTAATTAATCCTGGCATGACTGAAGATTTTGAGGACTAAAAAAATTCATAAATTCCGTTCAGTGAAAATTGCATTTTTATCCATAATTAGAGCTTGCATCAACAGCGAGCTCTATTATTTTTAAGTAAGAAGAATAGGGAGGAGTGCGAAGCAGGGAAGAGGAGAGATAAGGAAGATAAGGAAGATAAGGAAGATAAGGAAGATAAGGAAGATAAGGAAGATAAGGAAGATAAGAAATAATGATTGTGCTTCTGCCTCCTGCCTCCTGCCTCCTGCCTCCTGCCTCCTGCCTCCTGCCCCCTGCCTCCTGCCCCCTGCCTCATTTCTTAGCACCTGCGATAATGTGCAAATCTATATTTTTTAACAAGCGCATTAATTGTTGAATCAGAGAACCTTTGAAAAGAATATCCCAACGCGATCGCCTGCTTTCCCCGATGACAATTTGAGTGATCCGATACTGTTGGGCAATACTAGCGATCGCTTGAGGTATGTTCGTACTGTTAACTTTAATAAAATCTCCAGAAAATTCTTGACATAGCTTTTCACAGGTATGCAAATGTAAACTTTCCTCTTTCGTTAAGAAATGTTCAGGATTACCAACGTATAAAACATACAAAGGAGCATTCATATAGCCAGCCAACCTCGCCCCACGTCGTAAGAGTTGCATCGAATTAGGATAAGTGGAAATACATACTAAAACCCGTTCTTGAATATTAAATAAATTACCTTGAGGAGAGGAAGCGAGGGCATCTTCTTCCACACTATCAGCCACTTCCCGCAAAGCCAACTCCCGCAAAGCAATTAAATTTCGGCGTTGGAAAAAATTATCTAAAGCTTGTTGGATTTTTTGCGGTGCATAAATTTTTCCCTCTAATAAACGTTCTTGTAAAGTTTCTGGCGTAACATCAATTACTAAAACCTCGTCAGCCTCTTCTAAAACTCTGTCAGGAATACGCTCACGGACAACTACCCCTGTAATTCTAGCCACCAAATCATTTAAACTTTCCAGGTGTTGAATATTCATAGTTGAGTAAACATCAATACCCGCCTCTAAAATCACCTCTACATCTTCATAGCGTTTTTCCCTAGCCGAACCGGGAACATTAGTATGAGCCAGTTCATCAATCAACACAATTTGAGGCGACCTATCAATAATCGCGGCCGTATTCATTTCTTTCAGCTTTAACAAACCGTGAGAGATTTCCTGTGGTGGAACAATCTCAAAACCTTCAGCCTTATCTGCTGTTTCCTTGCGTCCGTGAGTTTCTAACAACCCAATAACAACGTCTATACCCTCTTGTTTTAAAGCATAACCCTCCTCCAGCATCCTGTATGTTTTCCCCACACCAGGAGCCATACCAATATAAATCTTATGTTTTCCACGTTTTTTCATAATAGAGAAAGGGAACTCTATAACTATCTATTCAACTTTCTGTTAATATCTTGAAGATCCAAAGCATAATTTAAACGTAAAATATTAACCCCCTGTTCACCAAATATCCATAAAAATCTGTTATCAGTATATTGATTCATTAAAGGAATAATATCCCTAGCTGGAACACCACGCGCTTGGGCTACCCTTTCCAACTGTTGACGGGCTGCTTTGAGAGAAATATGGGGATCTAAACCTGAACCAGAAGCATAAATTAAATCTGCTAAAGGAGGAATATTATCATCAGAAAATTCGGCAGCTTCTGCTTTGACTTTCTCAATTAATTCTAAGTTACTAGGTGCAAGATTACTACCGCCAGAAATACCATTCAACCTAGCTTTTTTACCTTGACTATATCTAACAGCACTAGGCCGACCGTGAAAATAGCGGTCTGATGTAAATAATTGACCGATTAAAGTTGAGCCGATGGGTTGATTATCTATATTGTACATCACACTACCATTGGCTTGAAATCGGAAAAGAGATTGCCCAACTCCTAAAATCACCGCCGGATAAACTATTGCTGTTATTAACCAAAGTAATAAAATCATTCGCAAAGCGCGAAAAATCTCTCGTATAAATGCCATAAGTAAATAAGTTAATTAATAAAGGTGTAATGGTTAGGAGGCAGGAGGCAGGAGGCAGGAGGAATATAAAATTACTTCCTCATCTTCCTCCTCCTCCTAAAACCGTTCTGGTTGAAAAATCACAATTACTAAATAAATTGCTAAACTAATAGTAACAAATCCTAAAATCCCGATTGCCCAAGCTGAACGGCGTTCTAAAACTCCACCAGCATTGGCATAAACCACAGGCGCAATTAATAAATTTAGACACAATGAGATAAAAATAGCTAAAGGTAATTGGTGTTTACGTACCTGCGACCAAAGAAAATTAATTTGCCCTAAATATTCCCAATTGAAACTTACTTTTTTCATTTAAGTTAACCCTTGCCAAACAAATGCAATCAACATATCAATCAATTTAATCGCCACAAAAGGAGCGACCACACCCCCCAAACCATAAATAAAAATGTTACGCTGTAATAACTGATTAGCGGTTAAAGGGCGAAACTCTACACCTTTTAAGGCTACAGGAATCAAAGCTGGAATGATTAAAGCATTGTAAATTAGTGCTGAGGCGATCGCTGAATTTGGGCTAGTTAACTTCATCACATTCAGACTAGCTAAGTTAGCACCAGCAAAAATCACCGGAATAATGGCGAAATATTTAGCGATATCATTGGCAATGGAAAAAGTAGTTAAAGCCCCACGAGTAATTAATAGCTGTTTACCAATACTAATGATATCAATCAATTTTGTCGGATCAGAATCTAAATCTACCATGTTAGCCGCTTCTTTAGCCGCTTGAGTGCCTGTATTCATCGCCACACCGACGTTAGCCTGAGCCAAAGCGGGAGCGTCGTTTGTACCATCCCCAGTCATGGCCACTAACTTACCTTTGGCTTGTTCCTCCTGAATCACAGCAATTTTATCTTCTGGTGTCGCTTCGGCAATAAAATCATCAACCCCCGCTTCTCTAGCAATCACAGAAGCCGTAGTGCGATTATCACCAGTTAACATGATAGTGCGTACACCCATGCGCCGCAGTTGGTCAAATCGCTCACGAATACCCGGCTTGACAATATCTTTAAGATAAATTACACCAAATATTTGATGATCTAAACAAACCGCTAAAGGTGTACCACCCAGTTGAGAAACCCTTTCCGCCGCAGCATCTAAGTCTGGAACTTCTCGACCATTGCGGGAACGAACAAAACCTTTAATTGCAGCGATCGCACCTTTGCGTACTTCTCGACCCCCTGGTAAATTAGTTCCACTCATCCGAGTTTTAGCCGAAAATTCTACACCTTGGCACTGACTCTTATCTAAATCAAATTTTGCCCCTAACTTCTCCGCCAACCGAACAATAGATTTACCTTCTGGCGTATCATCAAACAAACTAGCCGCTAAAGCCACATTAGCTAGTTGTGACATATTTCGCCCATTGACAGGAATAAACTCTTCCGCCAAGCGATTACCCAAAGTGATTGTCCCAGTTTTATCTAAAACCAAAGTATTAACATCACCGCAAGCTTCTACAGCCCGGCCAGAAGTAGCAATAACATTAAATTGGGCAACTCTATCCATCCCAGCAATGCCAATTGTGCTCAACAAACCGCCGATAGTTGTCGGGATCAGGGCAACTAATAAGGCAACTAAAACCGGCACACTAACAGGAATATTGACGTAAAAAGCTAAAGCCGGCAAACTAGCCACCACCAAGAGAAAAACCAAACTTAAAACTGCCAATAATACAGTTAAAGCAACTTCATTAGGTGTTTTATTCCGTTCTGCCCCTTCTACTAAGGCAATCATCCGGTCAATAAAACCTTTACCGGGATCAGCCGTAATGCGGATAATCAACTCATCAGAAATAATCCGCGTTCCACCTGTCACAGAACTAGCCACATCAGAACCCGATTCTTTTAACACAGGTGCAGATTCCCCAGTAATGGCTGACTCATCCACCGAAGCCACACCCATAATTACTTCACCATCGGCGGGAATCACATCACCAGCCACCACATAGACATTATCACCCTGTTTTAAACTGGTGGAGGGAACTTCCGTAACAGAACCATCTTCACCGAGTTTTTTAGCAACAGTTTCCGATTTCGTAGAACGTAAAGCATCAGCTTGAGCTTTTCCTCTACCTTCCGCTAATGCTTCGGCAAAGTTAGCAAATAAAACTGTACAGAACAAAACCCCTGTTAATAAACCGTTAAAAAGTTGGGGATTTTTCTGATTAACTGGCCCAAATAACTGGGGATCAATAGTAGCTGCAAAGGTAATAATTGTACCTACCCAGACCAAAAACATGATCGGGTTTTTGATGGCATATTTAGGACTAAGTTTAATAAAAGCATCTCTAATGGCTCTAGGGTAGAGTCCTTGGGTGCTAACCCGTGATTTTTTCCGTTTTTGACGGCGTACATTTGGCCGTTGTTTTGGTGTTCTTGATTTAGTCATTAGTCATTAGTCATTAGTTATTAGGGAAAAGGGAACAGGGAAAAGGGAACAGGGAACAGGGAACAGGGAACAGGCAATAGTCATTAGTTATTAGGCAACAGGTAATTAGGAATTAATTCTTATTTTCCCCCTGCCTCCTGCCTCCTGCCTCCTGCCTCCTACCTCCTGCCCCCTGCCCCCTGCCCCCTGCCTCCTACCCTGCTGCTAGTTTAAAACCTTCGGCAATGGGTCCTAAAGCTAAGACGGGGAAAAAAGTCAACATTCCTAAGATGAGAGTGACACCAGCTGTAATGGTGGTAAACAGTATAGAGTCAGTTCTGAGTGTGCCTGGTGTTTCTGGTACTTCTAGTTTTTTAGACATACTATCAGCCAATAACAACAGGGCAATAATGGGAATGTAGCGGCCGATGAAGATACTCGCACTGGAGCTTAAGTTCCACCAGAGAGTATCATCTTTTAGTCCTTCTAAACCAGAACCGTTATTAGCAGCTGCTGATACATATTCATAAAATACTTGGGAAATGCCGTGAAAGCCGGGGTTTGTGATGCCAGAGAGGGTGATGGGATAAGCTAAGGCGATCGCACTGGGAATTAATACAGCTATTGGATGAATCAGCAAAATCAAACTGGCCAAAACTATTTCTTTCTTCTCAATTTTCCTCCCTAAAAATTCCGGGGTGCGTCCCACCATCAACCCTGTGAGGAAAACGGTTAAAATCAGATATATAAATAGGTATGCTGTACCTGTTCCCTGTCCTCCCCAAATAATTTGCACAAACATACCCAATAAATTGGCAAATGTCCCTTGAGGCATTAGGGAATCATGCATCCCATTCACAGCACCGCACATCGTCGCAGTGGTGGCCACTGCCCAAAATGCTGTTTCAACCACACCTATCCGCAGTTCTTTCCCTTCTAAATTGGGTAATTCTACACCTAAAGCATTATTAATGACTGGGTTGCCTTGGATTTCACCCCCGACTGCCACCCACACCAAAGTCACAAAAATTAAAAACACCATCCAAAACAGTAACCAGGTTTGTTTGAGGTTATTGGCAAATATGCCGTAGGTGTAAATTAAGGCGCTGGGTATGGCTAACATGGCGATCGTTTCGATGAAGTTAGATACACCGTTGGGATTTTCATAAGGATGGGCTGAGTTAGCAGCAAAAAACCCGCCTCCGTTTTCACCTAACATTTTAATCATTTCCCAGGAGGCCACGGGTCCTCTAGCTATGTACTGTGTTCCACCTTCCAAGGTTTGCACGACTAACGTACTTTCTAAGGTTTGGGGGACACCTAAAGAGACGAGAGCGATCGCCCCAACTACACAAATTGGTAGTAAAATTCTGGTAATGCTGCGGGTGAGGTCAATATAAAAATTTCCTAATTTTCGCCCTGTTAAGCCCCGAATAAACGCAATACCCACACTTAACCCTGTGGCTGCTGAGGTAAACATTAAAAAACCTAAAGCGGCGGATTGGCTAAAATAGCTTAAAGTGTTTTCCCCGGCATAATGTTGTTGGTCGGTATTAGTTAAAAATGAGATAGTTGTATGCAGTATTAAATCCCATCTTGGCGCACCAAAGCCTTGAAGATTTCCTGGCAGCAATCGCTGATAAGCAATCAAGCAATATACAGCAATGCCCATAAATAGGTTACTGTAAATAATGGCTCGAATATACTGCCAACCAGTCATATCTTCTTGTTTATTTACTCCTCCTAACAGAAAGATAATTTTTTCTATCGGTTTGAAGATTGGATCAAGTAATGTACTTTCCCCCATAAAAACACGAGCCATATAGCGTCCCAAAACGGGAGTCATAACTATAATGATAAATAGCGTTAAGCCAATTTGTAAAAAACCTTGTCCCATATAATTTACACTCAACTAATGTAAGTTATCACCAGTTAAAAATTAGGAAAACCGTCTTAATCTCTGGCGATTTTAATTGATACTCAGGAATAACTGTTTGATTTTAGTTATTTACAGGCGAAAATAATTTATTTGCTAGATGTTTTTTATCAGTGAGTTTAATTTTATAGTAGTTTTTCTATTGCTCATCTATTGATTAGTAAGCATTATCTGTTTATATAACATATTGTCTTAATTTACTACTTTGCAAAAGTGCCAAACTTCCTGCTAATTTTATTACACTAGCTAATTATAGTATAAATATATACTACAATAATCTGGGCTTAGTTCAACTGTTGATTATATTCCAAATCCTAAAATTTTGGCGAAAATGATTTTAGCATCAGAAAGAGAAAAGCAGGTGTTATCAAATGAATAAGCACTTTTGAGCTAGATAACTGTATTTTATATGCTAACTGGTTAGTAGAGGCGATCGCCTACGGCGGGCGCTTCGCCATCAGCTACGACGGGTGTTTTGCGATCGCTATTAAGTGGGGGTTTTGCGATCGCCTACGGTGGGCGTTTCGCCATCGCTCTTTTAGCCGTGGGGATTTGGTAATATCACCAGATATAATGCAAATATTACCTAAAATACCTAAATTTATGCACTGGCGGTTAATTCTCCCTAATTTAGTCTATTTTGTGGGTGCTTACTTGATATTTCTAACTCTAATAATTGCACCATCAAAAAATTGTATTTGGTTTGATCTGGGTGTGTATGGCAGTTTTGCCCTGGCTTTAATTTCTGCTTGGGGATATACCTATAAATTTATTAAAACTTCTCTATCTCGATGGCAAGAGTTTTTACAAATCACTATTGCTAAACTTATTTTCTTTTTGGTTTGGGGTTCATTAACTATCATCGGTCTTGATTATGCGATGGAGTCCGCTTGTCCCAGTGAAGCAACATTCACAGAGTTTAATGAATCGGGTGCTGCTTTGTTTTTTCTAATTTTGTTTTCTATCGCTTTCAGTTTATCGCTAATTATCAATTTTCTCTTTTGGCTTGTGGAAGTTAGAAATAAATAAAAATTAGATTGTTTCTAGAAAGTAAGTGTATTTTTCTATTTCTAATTTTTGCCCTAAAATTTTTTCAAAAAAATCAATTCTCTCAGGTGTATTAATCGGGAAACAATCTATCATCGGCTCATTTTCCGGCTGATCCCAAAGTTTCCTTAATTCCTCAAGCGGAATCTTGGGTAGTTTAATTATATCTACTAAATAATCATCACCCAATTTATTATAGTAGGCAACACAGCGAGTTAAATTTTCAGGAGTAGTTTTTTCATACATAGTTTAATTTTCTACTTTGAAAGCGGCTTTTTGGTGATGTTGAGACGGAAGAGGGAATGAACCGCGTTCGCGTAGCGTCCCGCAGGGAAGGCACGAAGGACACGAAGGAAGAGAAAAGAAGGCGATATTTCAACTAAAATAGTAGTTTATTTTTTTGATTCTATAATCTTATCTATTTCTGGTTTTAATTCACGATAATCATCTATATCATTGATGAATATGGACATTAAATCGTATTCATCTATTCCTATGTTATTATGCCCTATATCTTTTCTTAAAGAGAGCATAAATTTTCCAAACATAATCAGCGATACTGTTTGTTCCAAATCATTTTTATTTTCTTCTTGATAATCTTTTGTCAGTTGAGAATATTTTTTAATAATTTCATCTGAACCCCATAAAATTAAATCATCTTTAATATCTTTTATTTGCTCGATGAATTTGTTCAGTGTTTGATCACGACTTACAGAATTTGGCTGATAATTATTTTCTCTTGCATTTAAAGTTAAATCAAGGAATGCAGTGATCCACGATTTCAGTAGTTCAGAATAAACCTCTACTTTCTTTTCTCTAAGTTTTAAATTTATTTCTCGTTGTGTAGTATAAAGATTAGTTATAACTAATGAACCAAAGCCTACAAGAGCAGTAACCATCGCTGCTTGTACTGGAGGCTCAACTTTATTGAATAAGTCAAAAAGCCAAAAAAGGGAAATTATTATTAGTATAAATAGCAACAATTTTAATACTGTACCTATGCAACCAATATTTTTTGAGGTATTCATACTGTTTAAATCTTTCTCAAAGATACTACGCCTATTATACAAGATAATTGCTACATACTGAATTAGTGTTATTTGATTGCGTTTTAACGCAATTTAGCTATTAGCCCGAAATTTATTTCAGGGCTTCAGGACGCTTGTATTCAAAACTATTCCGCCTCTTCCTCTGGTTTTGGGGGTCCGAAATCATCCGGTAACTCATCCAGAGATTTACCCAAAGCACGACATAAAGCTTTTACTTGAGGGATGGTCAACTCTGGCCTATCTTCCCCACTTTCCCAACGACTAATTGCTGATTGATTTAGCGTTTTTTTACCCGTCTTATCGGGTATCCTTTTGGCTAACTCGGTCTGTGACAAACCAACAGCCTCGCGGAGTATCTGCAAACGAGGCATTTTATCGGGATCTTGTACACGCTTTCTAGGCATTTTTTCAAAATTTATGCGTGTACGCATTGACAACGGAAAACATTATGCGTATACTCATAATAATTACAATACAAACTCAGTTGATTTAACTAACTTGGCAAAGTAACAGTTATTTTAACTGGTTAATTTTGGCATTAAAAGAGGAGAAATTAAAAATCTCAAGGTCTTTCCTCCTATTTTGGCGGACTGAAATCATCAGGTAATTCGTCTATACGTTCTATATTTAACTCATGACAAATTTTTTTCAGTTGTCCAATAGTAACCCGTGCTTCGGTTTTACCTGATACCCAGCGCTGGTAAGTTGCTCTGGGAATACCGCAACGCACAGCAAACTCGTCCTGGTTTAAGTTGGTTCGCTCTATTCTCAAAGCTTCTAGGGGTGAGTCGCTTTCTTGTTTCTGCTTCTTGCTCTTTTCCATTGTCAATATTCTATCCCATTTTCAGCCCTCATTCTGTGGTGGGTTGTGGTTTCTGCGGTGCAAAATTATCGGGTAAATCTTGGATGGTTTTACCTTTAGATTGTAGCAGTCTGTCAAATGCTTTCATCTGGGAGACTGTAAAAGTTGCTACACTGTCCCCAGATTCCCAACGGCTGATAGTTCTACCAGTTGTGCCAATGGAACGGCCAAACTCCTCTTGAGACATACCTAATTCATTTCTTAGGTTTCTCAAAGGTGACTCACTTCCGTCTAGTTCTCTATTTGGTCTTTTCTTTACCATAATATTTACTTAGACATTCTGACTAGACATATTGACAAGAGCCAACTTTTTAGATATCATGTCTAGTTATAATCAACAAAAAACTGTAACTTTTTTATCTATTTAATCAAAGTTACTAATTATCTAGTTGAGGCTGCTAGTTGAGGCTGGTAATGGGTAATTATGAAAATCCTGTTTTCATCCTGTAAATCCTTAAATCCTGGACATCCTGATTCAGACATTTTCACTAACTAGCAAGTTATGTTTTTCTACTAACAAAGGAGAATAATTAATCATCAGGTATATCCGAAACATCCACACCTAAAGACTTAAACATTGTCTTTAAAGGTACTTTGTACAAACGGCACAAAGCAGCGATGTTTTCGGCGTTTGGCATAGCCTGGCCTGTCTCCCAGTCGGCTTGTCTACGCTCAGAAACGCGGATTGTATCCCTAACTTGTGGACGAGTCGAGCCTGCTTGTTCTCTTAGTTGCCTCAAGAAAAATTTTTCTTGATTGTTTTTTGTTTCCTCTTTCACAAAACAAAATTAGCCTAGCAGTTAACTAGGCCGTAACTATCGAAATTCATCGTTATAGTATGAACTATCGCACAAAGTTAAGTCCTTGGGCAATCTTTCGGCTGCGTACTCCTGTAAATATTTGTGTGGCTAGGTTTCGCAGTCGTACCGAAGCGGAAGAATATTTAAGGGTTTTACGCCGCTTATCAAAGGAACGGTATCAATTAGTATTTGATATTCACGGGTAAAACCTGAGCAGTTAACGGTAATCTTGGCGTTGAATTTGGCTTAACCGGGCGGCTTTTCTCATGTCATAGTCGGCACGGGTAAAGCGGTTTAGCTGGGATTCAAAAAATTCGCGGTTGGCTTGTAAATGTCTGGGGTTGGGGTCATCTAATGGATATAATAACGCTGTTCTTAATGCCTGAATTACGGCGGATGTGACGTTATACATTGACCGTTGGAAGCTGACTCCCAACTGAATTAACATATCTTCTTCACCCCGGCAATGTTGTTTGTAGTAATCTACAAGATATGGTGGGAGGAAGTGTAACATATCTTGCATTAATAATGTGGGGGGGATGCCGGCTGTACCTACGGGGAACACGTCAGCGTAAAGAATGCCGTAATGGAAATCTTTTTGATCTTCGGGTACTTGTTTGGCTTGGGCGTTGTATGATTTTGTACCTCTGAAGGGGGCGGTACGATAAAAAACGGCTTCTACATAAGGAAGGGCGGCTTCATACAACCAGGTAAAACCTTTAGATTTGGGGATAATTTCAAAACATTCCCCATCTATGTATACATGATGATAAATGGGACGACCTGCGATCGCAAAAATTCCATTTACCAAAAAGTTCATCGCGTCGGGTACACCCTTAAACCCACCCTCATCATAAATATCGGACATTTCAAAAAACACGGGTGCCATTACTTCCCAGAATAACCCCAAGTTGGCATAGTAGGACATTTGCCGACACTGTTCTAAGAACATATCGGGAAATAGTTTATACATTCCCAACATAACGGGGTTCTTTTTAAAGTAAGCTTTTATGGCTTTATCGGCGTTGGCTTTGTATTCTTCTGAATCTAAGTAACCATCAAACTGGTTAACGGGTGTGTACATCTGCCGATGCCATAACATCGCCCGCATACAAGCTTCCGCAAATTCCATGTTTACGCGGTCATGTAATAAGTGATGCAGGATTTTTGGCATTTTTCGAGTTTCGCCTGTTTCCATAAATGCCAATAGTTCCGGGTGGGCTGTGGCTGGACCCCTCCAGATTCTTAAGTCTGCATCATCACCTGCATAATGATTATGAAGGTCTAAATATTCTTGAGGTAAAAAGTATTTAAAAAAGGAAAATGGTTCTAAAAATACTCTTTCAGCAATATAAAGTAAGTCGCGCCAATAAAAATCCATTGGTACGGCATAAGCTTTATAAATGCCGATAATTTGCATTAGGTTTTCTGGGGTATCTGGCAGCATTGAACCGCCAGCTTCTAAACGATGAATTACCTCAGCAAATTCATGTTGAGAAGGGGGAAGTTTGGTTGTTGGTCTATCGGGTGTTTGTACCATGTTATTTTCCTATGGATTATTTAGAGTTTTGGCGGTTCAGGTGTAGAAATATTTTGTATATTTTGACGAATTTTTAAAGCATGAAATATACTTAAAACGTCATGAGTCCAAACAGGTAAAATGAACGTCATGGCTATTTCTTCTAGGGTATGAATCAAGCCAGCAATGCAAGTTAGCCAGAGGGCAATTCCCCCATAGTTAAAACCGAATAAAGAAACTATGGCAATAAATAAGGTAATGCCCCAAAATTTAGCTGAGTAGGTGTGATAGCTGGCAGGTTTTCCATATTTAATTAAGTTAACTATCCACCATATTAATTGAGCAAAAACAACGGTGAGTAAGGGGAGACGATAAGCTATTAATACATCTTTATGGACTAACCAGGCACTAATAAAAATGCAGCTAAATAAAGATACATCAGCCCAGCTATCAGTCTGTCTTAAATTGGCGTTACTAACTCCTAAACGTCTGGCAATAATGCCATCAAATATGTCAGAGAGAAAAGCCGCAATAAAGCCAATTAAAAACCAAATCGTAGTTTCACCATCTAAAGCATCCCAGAGGAGGAAGGGAGAAATCACAAAGCGAAATATGACTAAACTCATGGGAATAGAATTGAAATTCATCCTTCCTCCTAGCTGAATTTTATTGTTTTAATGCTACTTGAGAAACTACGGTTTTCTCAGGTGTGGGAATAGCCGCTATCATCGCACTGGTTGTAGTTTCACTCCAGCGCACTAACCAAGTAGGTTGTACACCTAAGAAAATAATCAACAATGCTAAAACTAAAGCGGGGATTTTTTCTGCCCAAATTACTTTGGGATAGTAGGCTAAATCATTGTTGAGTTTACCAAAGCAGGTACGGTTGAGAAGAATGACAAAGTAAACTGCGGTTAAACCGGAAGCGACTACACATAACAGGGTAGGAACAGGGAAGACAGAAAAACTACCTTGGAAAACGATAAATTCTGCTACAAAACCGGTTAAACCAGGAATACCGGCACTGGCCATTCCACCCAAGACTAATAAAGCACTCACTAAGGGTAAACCACGAATGGGACTCATTAAACCATTAAGTTTATCTAGTTCCCTGGTGCCAACTTTAGTTTCTACAACTCCTACTAAATGGAAGAGAATTGCTAGGATTAAACCATGACTAAACATTTGGGAAACTGCACCCACTAAGGCTAAATGGTTGCTGGCTGCACCTGCTAGTAAGATATAGCCCATGTGACCGATTGAACTATATGCTACCATGCGTTTGATGTCTTTTTGAGCGATCGCTATTACTGCCCCATAAATTGCACTAATCGCTCCCCAAATTGCTAAAGTAGGTGCTACCACTGCCCAAGCTTGGGGAAACATTCCTAAACCAAATCGTAATAGTCCATAAGTACCTAATTTGGCTAAGACTCCACCTAATAAAATGGCAATGGGTGCGGAAGCTTCTACGTAAGCGTCAGGTAGCCAGGTGTGAAAAGGAATCAACGGAATTTTAATGCCAAAACCTAAGATGATTCCGGCTAATAAGACAAATTGTAAACCTGCGGATAAGTTTTGAGTGGTAACGGCATCAAAGGAAAAATTAGTCGAACCGGTTAACCACACCATCCCTAAGAAGGTGGCTAAAATTAAAGCCCCGGAAACGGCAGTGTAAATTAAAAATTTAATTCCGGCATAAGCTCGTTTTTCCCCTCCCCAAATCGAAATTAGTAAATAGAAGGGGATTAATTCTAATTCGTAGAACAAGAAAAACAAGAGTAAGTTTTGAGCAACAAAAGCCCCTGCTACACCACCGCTAACTAACAAAATTAAGGAATAAAATAACCGGGGTCTTTCTGTATCTTGACTACTACTGCAAATAGCAATCCAAGTGAGTAGGCTATTTAATACCAACATTAGTAAAGATAGCCCATCTACACCTAACTGATAATTTAAACCCAAGGTTTCATTCCAGGGTAAATATTCTGTTAGCTGCATCCCTGGATTAGTAAGGTCAAATTTAAACAGAATAAAAATATTCCAGAGTAAAACTAGACCCGCTACAGTGAGAGATGCTAACCGAATCTGACTAGATTGGATTAATTTACCAGGGAGAAACCCGATAATAATCGCTGCTAAAATGGGTATCCAAATTAAAACGCTTAACATGATAATTTCACAATTATTCTAACTTAAAAGATTTGTCTTTTAGTCTTGTGGTTTGGGCATTTTGCCCGACTAGAATAGTTTAATTTTTATGTTAATGAGATAATTTCAAGTGATTGTTAGTCACTTGAAAAATCAAAAATTAAAACATCAAATTAAAAACCTGTACTCCCCAAAATGGCCAAGTTACCCAAGCACCTAAAACACCAACTCCCAGAAGCACAGTAAAGGCATAAAACTGGGTTTGTCCATTGGTGCTATATTTCAAACCTTCACCACCCAAAAGGGAGAATAAACCTACAAAGTTGACAATTCCATCTACTACAAAACGGTCAACTATATCAGCAATTTTCGAGAGTTGGGCAACACTGAAAATAATGGTCATGCGGTAGAGTTTGGGGGTGTAAAAATCGTAAGCGAGTAAATCTTGTAAACCTTTGAAGGGGAGACGAATTGGTTTAGGAATGATATTACCGAGATAAATCACACCGCTAATAGTGCAACCGAAAATACTAGACCAAATTAGTAAAAGTGCTACATCTTTATTTAAGTTAGCCCAATCAGGGAGGAGTGACAAACTTTGTAATACTAAAGGCAGATGTAAAACAAAACCGAGTAAGATTACCATCGGTAGTGCCATCGGCCAATGTGCTTCTGGCGATCGCTCACTCATCTGTTTGGCTTTACCGGCGAAGATTAACCCAAATTCTCTAGTTAAGCTAAAAGCGGTTAACCCATTCACAACCATAATTACCGCAATTAGCACAGGTTGAGTATTCCATAAGCCGTCAGCTAATTTGGTTAAAGCCCAAAAACTCCCAAAAGGTGGAAAACCAATTAAACCTAAAGTGCCAACAATAAAAGCTATCCCGGAAACCGGACGACGTGACCACAGGCCACCGAGTTGGGTAACATCTTGAGTAATACTATTCCAGACAACACCACCTGTACTCATCACCAACAAAGCGGCAGATAAAGCATGAGTGAGAACTAATAACAGTGCTGCTTGTTCTTCTTGTACGCCTACGGCAATAAATACCAAACCCATGTAGGCACTTACAGAGTAAGATAAACAGCGTTTGATGTCAATTTGAGCGATCGCAATTAAAGAAGCACCCACCGCAGTTACCGCACCAACTCCCACCATCGCGGAGGAAACCACGGGGGACAAAGTTAACACAGGCTGCAATTTAATTAATATCCAAGCCCCAGTAGCTACCACTACAGAATTACGCAAAATGGTACTAGGAACAGGCCCTTCCATTGCTTCATCTAACCATAAATGCAAGGGAAATTGAGCGCATTTACCCATTGGCCCCGCTATCAATGCCAAGCCTACTAAAGTGATTATTGTCGGATCAACTTTAGCTGTAGTTGCCCATTGGGCTAATTCTGTATAATTCCAAGTGCCTGCTAATGTCCAAAGTCCTAATACCCCCATTAACAAACACAAGTCACCTATCCGCTTAGTTAAGAAAGCATCTCTAGCCCCAGTTACCACCAATGGTTGACTAAACCATAAACCTACTAATAAGTAAGTTCCTAAAGTCAGAATTTCCAGAATTACATAACTGAAAAATAGGTTATTACATAAAGCTAAAGCACAAAGTCCCGCTTCAAATAAACCCAACAAAGAATAGAAACGTCCCCACCCCCAGTCCATTTCCATGTACCCAATAGCGAAGATTTGGGCTAGGAAATTTAAACCAGTAATGACAACTATCGCACCAACACTAATCGCAGAAATTTCTAAATTAATTGTCAAGTTTAAACCAGCTGTAGATAACCAAGAAAATGATAATTCCTGTGCTGGATGATTCCAAGTTGCTGGCAAGGCAAAGACAGAATGCAGAAAAGATAAAAAGGTCATGACAATATTGACATAACCTGCCGGTCTTGGCCCTGTCTTACGGATGATTCCTGGCGACCAGGGTACAGCTAAAAGCCCGCCTATTAAAGCATAGAAAGGGATTAGCCAAACAGTCTCTAGAAAATACTGAGCCATTTAGTTACCTCTTATATTTACGTCAAAAATTAACCGTTATATCTCAAATACCGTTGATCCCAATCTAACCAACCATGATCAATAATGGATTTTTATCTTTACTTAATATTGTTAGTAATAGATAGCTTACCTTTATATGTTCCAAAAGGGAATTACTAATTTAGATAAATCAGCAATATTTGCTCTAATTAATTCTTATAGGTGTCAGAATTAGTTTATCAAATCGTAATCATTGGTTTATTCTATGGCTTTACTGACCAAGTTAGAAGATATTAAACAAAATTAAACCCGCCGTAGCGGGATGGATTAGAACCTTAAAATTAAGACATTAAAATTAAGCGAATCTACTGATAAATATTGATAGCTGTTCAATTTGACCTATTGGTGCAGGCTGCATATCACGGTAATCAAGAATCTGCACAATAATCAAATACGCAACAGCTAAAAGTATAGAAATTGCCCCTGTAATAATAGCGACTAATTTTGAACGGTTCATGACAAGTTCCTAAACAATCAATAATTTTGCTATATCTATAGTATTTGTAAGGATACCACTATGCTGTTTATGAATGAAAACAGTATATTTGTAGAGACGCTTGATAAAACGCCCCTACAGGAAAAAACTATACTTTTTTGATGAATTGTGATTTTTTTAGACTTGCTGTGCTTCTTCTAATACTTGACTATTGTCAGCACTATTTTGTCTAGCTAATTCTTCTTCTAATACTTGAATTGCTCCACTGATCCGCAGTAAAGTTTCTGTAATATTAGCTTTTTTAGCATCTAACTCAGCTAGAACTCTTTGACCAGCTTCAAACTCTGATCTAAGTTGTTGCAGACGTTGTAATAATTGCTCTTTCATCATTTTATCCTCATTTAATCCAAATTGATTTAAAACTTGACAATTACAATTTTTCTACCCTGCAAGTATAAACTTTTTCAAAAACTATAGCCACAGGTGTGAAAATTTTTCCTCCGTAGCATCTCCAAATAATTTATACCTCATTTAATTATAATCTGCTGTAAGTAGTTGTGCAAAATTAAATTCATACCAATTCACGAAAACACTGATACATATCAACTTTTCGTAGGGGTTTAGCATCGCCAAACTCTCACCCCCTATATTTGTATCATGATTAAAGTGAAACGGTATTAACAACCGACAGAACTAAGGTTATACCAACTTTTCAAAGTTCGGCAACAAATCCAGAAGCGGAAATCCTTGTTAAATCAGGCTTTCCTAGCTTTGAATTTTGAATTTTGAAATTGAAAGATTGATATTTTTTTACCTTGTAGTTTTAATCCCCATGCGGGTAACTAGAAGTGAATAGTGCAGAACAAAAGCTAAAATTTAGCACTTCCCAACCGCCAATTTTTGTTTTCTAATAAGTGCTGAATCTTACCTTGAAAGAATAATTTTAAGGTAGTACGAGTTTGTAAATAGCCTTTAACTAAGTAATGTTGAGGTTTTGCGGTTACTCCATCAGCACTTTGCCCAGCATTAAGAATTATACCGCAAAAAGTTTCGCTATCTGGTAATTTTATAGTGATCAGATGGTCATGCAAATAGCCAGATGGCAACATAAAAACACCATAAACATTATGCTGACCTAACCAGGGTTGAATCACCACTTTTTCAGGATGAATATAATATTTTTGACTTTTGGTTTTGATAAATCCCCATTTTCCGCAAGGAAAAGCTGGTGAGTTATCTAAAATGTAGTAAACGGTAAGAATTGTCACCAAAGCAATGGTAAATAAGCGGAGATAGACAAAACGGCGTTTAGGCACTGAAAAAATCAATCACTAAAATAATGAAAGTATATTTTTATCTTAATATATACTAAGTGTAAAATTGTAATGAGAGTTGTTAAAGTAACGGAGGATAGAAAAATCACAGTTAAATGTTAATTAACATGGTATCTACTCCTGCAACTTTTCCCGACGTTCAAAATCACTGGGCTCGTGCCTTTATTGAAGCTTTAGCACAGCGTCGGGTTTTGAATGGTTATCCTGATGGAACGTTTAGACCTGATAATTCCGTAACTCGTGGTGAGTTCGCTGCAATCATTGCCTCTATTTTTACGAATACTGTGAAGCGGGAATATCAGCCCTTTACTGATATTAGAGAAAATTACTGGGCTAAAGATGCAATTAAAAAAGCTTATGAAACAGGCTTTATTGTTGGTTATCCTAATCAAACTTTTCGTCCTAATGACAGAATAGCCAGAAGTGATGTTTTAGTTGCTTTAGTCAATGGTTTAGAACTTTTAGGCAAACTCACACCTAACTTACTAAATCAAGTGCCGCAAATATACCAAGATGCTGCCAGTATTCCCAATTATGCCGTAAATCAAATAGCGATCGCCACTGCTTTAGGTTGGGTCGTCAACTATCCTGATCTCAAACTACTTAACCCCCGTGTTGCAGCCACTCGCGCCGAAGTAGCAGTAATAGTTTATCAAGCTTTATTATATTTAGGAAAAGCGGAAAAAATTCCCTCTAACTATTTAGTTGTTCCCCCTACTCCCACCACATCCCCAACAGATAAAACAGTCAAAGTCAGCCATCAAAGAGAGTTCCGGGGTGCTTGGGTAACAACAGTGTGGAATAGTGACTGGCCATCAAAAGCCGGACTAACAACCGAACAACAGAAAACAGAACTAACTGAAATTATCAAACAATTACAATCATTAAATTTTAACGCCTTAATATTACAAGTGCGACCAGAAGGAGATGCGCTTTACTCATCCCAGTTAGAACCGTGGAGTAGTTGGTTAACAGGGACACAAGGAAAAGCCCCAGATCCATTTTACGATCCATTGGAATATGCGATCGCCGAATGTCATAAACGCAATATCGAAGTACACGCTTGGTTTAACCCCTATCGTGCCAAAACTACCACCAAAAGCGGTGTAAATGTCAGTCCCCATTTAGCCATTACTAACCCAGAAGTAGTTTATCAATGGGGAAATCAACTATGGATGGAACCAGGTGCAAAAATAGTTCAAGACCGAGTATTTAACGTCATCATGGATGTCGTCACCCGTTACGATATAGACGGCATTCATTTAGATGATTATTTTTATCCCTATCCTATTAGCGGACAAACATTTCCTGATGCTAAAGTTTATGCAGCCTATCAAGCCAAAGGCGGTAAACTTAGTTTAGCAGATTGGCGCAGAGATAACGTTAATCAAATGGTATTACGCCTTTCCCAAGGCATTAAAAAAATTAAACCTTACGTCAAATTTGGGATTAGTCCCTTTGGCATTTACAGACCAGGACAACCCCCCGGAATTGTTGGTTTAGATGCCTATAACGTCTTATATGCTGATTCCAAAAAATGGCTAGAAGAAGGTTGGATAGATTATATTGCCCCCCAATTATATTGGCGTACAGACCAACCCCAACAAAGTTACGAACCCCTATTAAAATGGTGGTCAGAAATTAACCCTAAAAAACGGCATATTTACGCCGGAAATAATATCAGCAAACTTGATGGTAAAGACTGGAAAACCTCAGAAATAGACAAACAAATCAAAATTTCTCGTAACTTATCCAGTAAATTATCATTAGGAAACATCTTTTTTAGCATGAAATTCATCACAGATAATATTCAAGGTATAGCCAACGATTTTAAAACCTCATTTTATCAACAACCCGCCATCATTCCCACCATGACATGGCAACCCCAAACACCACCCCTCCCACCCCAAAACTTAAGATTTGAAAACGGTAGATTAAACTGGCAACCAGGAGATAATCAACACGTCCGTTCTTGGACACTTTACCGTCAAAATGATAATAATTGGAACATTCAACGCATCTTATCCGCAGGAACAACCTTTGCCACAGTCCAGCCTGGAAGCTATGCCGTGTGTGCAGTAGATAGATTAGGAAACGAAAGCGAAGGTGTAGTAATTACGGTGAATTAAAATTTTGCGGCGTTGCTTGATTACAAAATTTTTGTAGAGAAACTTCCTCTGCAAAACTCTACACTTTCATTCATTTTTTAATTTAGCAACGCTCTAATTTAATTAATCAGAATCAACCAGAGTCAATTACGCAAATTAACCCAAGTTGCTAGTTATCTAGTTGAGACTGGTAATGTGTAATTAATGATGGGGAATAGGTAATCAAATTCCCGTTTTCATCCTGTAAATCCTTAAATCCTGGACATCCTGATTCAGCCATTAGAAAATCTCTAAACCAAAATTAATATCTTGGTTTATCAAGTCCAATTATTTTGATATTCCATAATATATCTTCTCTACAGATGTAAATTATGCAAATAAAAAAAAATTTTCTATCAGCATAATTTTTTATTTAGCCTCCGATAGCAATAATACAAGACGAATTTACTGCAAATAAACCTCAGTAAATATTACTTATCTAATCCATCTTTACTTGAGAAGCAATTAGTTTAAATACACAATTGCTTCCTAATTTAACACAGCTATTTTGCTAAAAAACCAGAGGTAAACTATCATGGCTACACAAATTGAAACAATCCAAACTAAAGCAGTTGACATTAATAGTGAAGAATTCAAAAACTGGTACTACCAAAATTTAAATGATGCGTCAGCAGAACCTATTTTGCAAAAATTAATTCAAGATTCAGCAGATCCAATTTTGAATATGTTACCCAGAGATTATGAGGGTGACATTGGAGATAATTATCCAGACCCATCTACAGGAACATCTACAGGAACATCTACCCCAACATTAACCACAAAAAGCTTTTATGCTTACGCCAACTATCGTCCAGACGTTGATTGGAATACTTGTGGACAAGCGGCGATCGCTAGTATGTTAGACTATCATAATCGAGATCCCTTTGGCTTACCTCGTTATTATGGTCGTTGGAATAGTGGTGAAATTATTGATAGATTAAAAGCCGCAGGTTGGGGTCCTGATGTTGTATTTGGTTGGGGAACAACAGGTGGTAGAATAGCAGATGCTCTCCGTAACTACGGAATGAGTCATGCCTATGTTGAAGCTTCAGGACTGTTTGGCTCAGGTAAAGAACAATGGGATAAATTAAAATATTTCTTAAGAAATCTGCAAACACCAGTACCCGTTCTCATTGACATGGGTATGCTCAACCCCAATAAAGGTTTTACAGCACATTGGCCAGTAGCTTATAAAATAGGCAGTTCTGATGAAATTTATTTAGGTAACTGTTCTGATGGCAGAAATGTAAGTTCTAGTAATGGTTTTTGGACATCCATTGTTGATAGAGACACATTTTTAAAAGCCTGGAATTGTAGATTTTTACCATTAGGCTTTAATTACTGTGCTGTATATTACCAGCGAGCTTGGGGTTAATAAAATCACTCAAAAATTTAACATCTAGCTGCTAGATTAATAGGGTAAAGAAGAAATACAATCTATCTTTACCCTTTTTTTTATATGGCTAGTGTAGGGTGGGCATTTATATGTTAAATTCTGAATAGCAGAAAACCCTATTCATAAATGCCCACCACCCGATTATTTTTCACATTAAACTAAACAGATAAAAAACGTTTTATCTTTTTATCTATTTATCTGCGTTCATCTGCATCCATCTGCGTTTAAATATTAATCTCCTGGTTGTTTAGTTGATTAATTCTGATGACTTACTTAATTAAATCAACTTCTTAATATCTCCATAAGCACGATAAAAACCACCGCTTGCTGACTCCCGTATTTCCTGCACCCAATAACGTTGACCTTCTGCACGGATATCTCTAGGAAATTGCACATTCCAATCAGAATTATATCCCGGTGAAACCACACGAATTTTTAACTTACTACCAACCCGAAAACATTCCACAATTACACCAGTATTTGTGTCAGTAGTTGTTTCCAAATTAGTCGAAGGTGTTGCACCTTCAGTTTTTGGTGCTTTAATAATAGTAGCTTGGGGAATAGTTCCAGCTTGAGCATCTTTAATGGCCGCTTCACTAGCATCAATACAAGCTAAAGAACCATCTGTAGTCACAATATAAATTCGGTTGTCTAAAAATTGCATTGATAAAGCCGAAGCGCAACCTGTTCCTAACTTCCAAAGTCTTTCCCCAGCTTGGTTAAAACAGTAAACAGAAGAACTATTATCACCCGCAAACACATATTTTCCATCTAAAGCCGTAGCGCAAGAATAAACAGAAGCATCACATTTATAAACTGCACCGGGTTCACCAATTTTACTAAAAGCATAGATTTTTTTATCGCTCGTTCCCGCATAAACCGCAGCTTTTTCTTGCCATCCAAATAATACTGAACCACCAGTTTTTTGATACCATTTCATGATTCCTTCTTTGCGAGAATACATCGTTACACCACCGCTATGGCCGTGATAAATTCCCTCACTATCACAACGTACCATCCAACCAGATTGACCCTGACTTAAACGTGTCCATTGAGATTCATCTTCATGGTTAATAGTAGTGACACCACCTTTAGCATCAGAAACAGCCAGTAAACCATCATAAATATCTAGCCAGAAAATATCCACATTTTCATCAATTTCATAAGCAACTCGTGGTAATTTTCCGGTTAAGTCGTAAACATTGCCATCATCACAACCAGCATAAATCCAAATGTCATCAGCAACCAAACATTTCACCCCGTCAGGAAGCTTAAATTTATTAATAACTTCCCCCTGATGGTTAAGTGCAAAAACCTCACCATCTTGATTTCCTATCCAACATCTTTCACTATCAATAAAAATCCCAAAAGCCGCAGAATTTGAGTTAAATTTCCACAGAATAGGCGCTTGTTTTGCGGAGGAGGTTGTGCTTGTTACCTGACGACGAGTAATAGAACGTTTTTGACGTACTCCCATGACTGCGGGTTCATAGCCCTTTCGCAGTTTCTCATTAATTTTTTTGGTTGCTTCCGCTTTCGCTTTTTCCGGTGTGGGGTAAGTTTTGGTTTGTATCTGTCCCTTGTCCCCAATACGACCGTAACGAATTGTTACTTCAGTATCATTGATAACCACTTCATAAAATTTATGAGAACCCCCGTCAGCTTCGGAAAGTTCTAAATAGGTCTTTTCTTCAGCCATAATGTTTTTGTCAAAGTTCAGTAAATACACAAACCTAAGATAGCTTAATCATGGCTGAATAGTGTTTATTGTGAAGATTCTTCAAGTTCTAAAACTTGTTGTAATATTTTCCGTTCTTCAATTGGTAGTTCTAGTAAAACTCGTCTATCTCCTTTAGTCAAGCGATAAAGTACCGCAGCATTTAGAAGTTTTATTTATGATAAAATCAGGAATATGATGATTAATTATTGTTCATAATGAAAAATATAATTAAGTATTGCCAAATCCGCAATTAGCGATAATCTTGGTTATGCCTTAGTTTAGCAGAATTTAGAGGCGATCGCACATCGCACATCTCCCCCAAACCTTCCGCAAACAGCAAAGATAAAGCTATAAAACTCATATTTCATCTAAAATTAAAACTCAAATTAGAATAATGTCTGACTCAACCCAAAATAAAAACCTCTGTCATGACTGCATTTTTCATATTATAGAAAACAATCTAACAGAATGCACTCATCCCGATGAATTAGGGGTTAACTGTTTTCAAGTTGTATTTTGTAGTTCATTTCGGCCAATACAAGAAATTGATAGCCCCTGTGTTACATTTGGTAATGATGAACAATCAGATTAACTAACATAAACACCTCCTTTTCTTCCCTTACCAAACTTACCCAAAAAATAAGAACCACCATACAAATGCCATTCTAAATTATTGAGTATCTCCACAGCATTTTCTGGTGTGATAGTTTGAGCGACTTCCTCAGAGATTAAGCCTCGATACCATCTTCCCGACCCAGATAAATGCTCATATTCCACAAAATAATGTAACCAAATACGTTGACACATTTGGCATTTTTCTAGAGAAACTTCTCCAAATCTACCGCATTGTTCATCTACTCCAACCCGTTGAGATGTAAATTTATTCCAACGAATTTTCTCAGGGTTCACACAAATGCAGTCATGATTTTGAACATCAAATTTTTCAGACTTCATTGCCGTTACTCACTATTATTTCTACTAAAATAAAGATTATTTTCAAGCCAACAATTTATCAAAATAATTCGTAAATTTAATTAATTTTCTTCCCAGAAAATGAATAATATAAAAAAATTAAGCCTCCCAAAAGCAGAAGTGGACCTACACCACCAAAAACAACCGAAATTATCCATAACTCAACCCAAGAATTAATTTGAGCAGATTTTGGTTGTTCAGGGTTGTATAATACTTCCACCTTTTGTCCTTGAGTATATGCAGGTGAGTTGCTACCTACATTCGATTCAAAAGTCGTGGGTTCACCATTTTGTGCTGTAAATTTAACTACTGGATAGTAATAATAAGTAGATTGTTTCTTACTATCAGTTGATAAACGTCTGGAAAAGTTAACGATAGTTCCTTGAGTAGTAATTGCAGAATTAACAAAAGAATGAGTATTAACCCCAGTGGTTACACCTATAACCGTAAATACAGAGCCTATACCACCTAATACCAAAGCAGTAAATCTGAGTCCAATCATACATTTTTAAATATAAATGAGTAAAAATTAGCATCTTAGCAAGACTTGCTTGCTCAATACTTTAATTCCCAACTCAATCGGCCAATTTCGGAAAATACCTATAGAGAAAATTAAAACCTACAGTTATAGAAGAATTCTCTCTAAAGTAAGAATAAAAACTATATCTCATTTTCTATATTTAAAGCAATTAAGTAATTAGGCAGAATTAATTACACAACTTCTTTTCCTGTTCCCTGTTCCCTGTTCCCTGTTCCCTGTTCCCTAACTCCGCGTAGGAAATTAATTTTGTACAACTGCTTATATGAATTTAGCAAAAATTGCTAACTTGGAGAATTAGCCATGAAAAAAGCCAACACTCAACAAGAATATTTTTTACAATATCTTTCTCTAGCACCAGTTCTGGCTGTCATCACAATCTCAATAGCCTTTACTACCTGGGTTTTGTTTAACTACTTTTTCCCGGATCTTCTCTTCCATCCTATGCCATAAGCATGATTTTACTTTCTAAATAATTGCCGAAAAATCGTAAAAAATATTTGCTTACTGCATCACTGCGTCCGATATATTCTTCTTCGGTGACACCGAAATTTATATTTTTTCTGAATGGAGATGAAAAATTGTGTAGTGGTTTTTCACTCACCGCAATAACAGGTATCTAGAGAAATTTTATAATATATACATTTATATAGGAGTCCTAAATGATTTGTGAAAAATTTAGGTATGTGTAGGGTGAGCATTTCTTGATTAGATTCTAAATCAAAGCTAATTATCCTCATAAATGCCCACCTACGTATTTTTCAAAAATCAAACAGGAGTCTTATATTCAATTTAATAAATCATTTAGATCGAAATATTGATGTAATTCAATTATACAGTACATTCCAAATCTCTAATCTTATCTAATATTTCCCGTGCATTTACCAACAAAAAACAAGTAGATATTGAGGGAAATTTAACCACAATATCCACTTTCATCATGACAGAACCAGGCTGAAAATTTCGACAGAAAATGGTTTACTTTTAGCGCGATGGATTACCCTGATTAGGACTACCGGCTACAGTATCTTCTCCCGGTGCTTCAGGTGTAGCAGTAGGTCTAGCATCACTTTTTTCTGCATCCCCTGTTTTACGAATATCTTCTTGTAACGGGGTTTGATAACCACCAGAAGCGGTAACTGTAGTTTCTTGACCTTGAGTTTCTTGCTTCTGTTCTTTATCCTTGCTTTCTATTTCTGGACTCATAACTAAACCTGTATTTTTTAATCTACACATTATTTTAAAAAGTAATAGAATGCAAATTTATCTATCTAAAATATAATTATAATTAACTGGTTAATCTATCGCTAGACTTACATAAATTGTAACCGTTTACGGGGGGGTAAAAGGAAAAATAGTCAAGAAAATGTGATAATGTAGAGTTTATGGAAGAAAAGCGCCCTTTTGATTTACAGCAGATACCCCCAGAAGATTGGGAAAGAACGCCAGCCAGTGCCAAAGAACTGGTTATTGGTATTCAGGTACTTTGGCGTGGTTGGTGAAATTTGGTAATGATAAAAATCTTTGTAATTTTTTGCGCTGACTTTCAAATGTTATGAGTATTGGTAAAGCACTTGCTAAACTTGCTAAACTTTCTTCTTTTCCTGATTGCTGTACTATCAAGAGGATTTTTAACAATTGATATTGTGAGCGGCTTAGTTGACTTTTTAAATGTTCGTGATATATTTGTTGTATTATTTCTTACATAGATTTTGTGTACAAATTAATATCTATTTTTTTTATACCACAATTTGCTCAAATCTATACACTGTCTGATTTTTAGCCTCTTTTGTCGCCCCTTCAGAGGCAATGTGTAATGCCAATTCACGAAAATGCTGATACATATTAATTTTTGTAGGGGTTTAGCAGTGCTAAATTTTTTCCCGGTTATTTATATCATGATTAAAGTAAAACGGTATAAAGCCACTTTTGATGCTTTAGTTTCCGAAATATATTTTCAAGTCAGGATTTATATAGAATACGATCGCACAATCAAAATAGAGATAAGGTGATGCTGATTACCTTTTGAGAAAAAGTATATGACTATTAATTCTTTTCGTGCTCTAGCCCTGCAAGTTACTTGTAATGCCGTTAATAAAATCAGTGATAGCCAAACTGCCCGCACCCAGATCCAAAATACAATTCATCATTTAGAAGAACAAATCGCTGCTAGTATTGCTTTTATTGGTCAAGACTGCCGTTTAATTGTCCTACCAGAGTATTTTCTCACAGGTTTTCCTATGGGAGAATCGTTTGCAGTTTGGAGAGAAAAAGCCTGTTTGGAAATTGGGGGGGCTGAATATACAGCGTTGGGAAAAATTGCCCAAAAACATCACATCTTTTTGGCGGGTAATGCCTACGAACTTGATCCCAATTTTCCAGAATTATACTTTCAAACCTGTTTTGTGATTGCTCCTTCTGGTGATGTTGTCTTACGCTATCGCCGATTAAACTCCATGTTTGCACCTACACCCCATGATGTTTGGGATAAATATTTAGATTGTTATGGTTTAGAGGGAGTTTTCCCTGTAGCAAAAACGGAAATTGGTAACTTAGCAGCTTTAGCATCGGAAGAGATTTTATATCCAGAAGTAGCCCGTTGTTTAGCTATGCGGGGTGCGGAAATTTTCTTACATTCCACATCAGAAGTTTATAATAAAAACATGACACCCAAAGATGCAGCTAAAATTACTCGTGCTGTAGAAAATATGGCTTATGTGATTTCAGCTAATAGTGCAGGGATTGTTAATAGCCCTATTCCTAGTGCTTCGGTAGATGGTGGTTCAAAAATTATTGACCATCGGGGTATAATTTTAGCGGAAACAGCCACAGGTGAAAGTATGGCAGCCTTTGCGGAAATTGATTTAGGGGCATTAAGACGCGATCGCCACAGACCAGGATTAAATAATTTACTCTCTCGTCAACGCTTTGAACTTTATGCTGCGAGTTACGTGCAATCACGCTTCTATCCTGTAAATACTATGTTAGATGGTAACATAGACCGCCAACACTTCATCAAAACCCAACAAGCAACTATTGAACGTTTAACCAAATTAGGGATAATTGCAAGAATAGAGGAAATTTAAAATTATGAGTCAGACAACTGACTAATGACCAATGACTAATGACAAAACCAATTGAAATTCGCAACCCCCGTACAGGTAAATTTGATTACGTCATTATTCCCCCAACTCCAAAGCTACTAACTCAACAATGTAACCGCGTCCGTAGGGCGCAAATTCATTGGCAGGAAATAGGAGTTCAAAGGAGAATCGAAGCCTTACAGTTGTGGAAACAAGCTATACTATCGAATCAAAACCAGCTAACAGAAGCTTTAGTTAATGATACAGGTAGATTATCTGTGTCAGGACTAGAAATAAATTCCTTCCTTTCTAGCATTGATAGATGGTGTAATTTAGCTCCCAAATTGTTACAAGGAACAACTAAAAAAACAGCAATTCCTGATATTACCTTACAACAAACCACTGTTCCTTATCCATTAGTGGGAGTAATTAGCCCTTGGAATTTTCCCCTATTACTATCTACTATTGATACAATACCCGCTTTACTTGCGGGTTGTGCTGTTATTGTCAAACCCAGTGAAATTACTCCCCGGTTTGTTGCTCCACTGATGACAGCATTAAACTCTGTTCCGAAATTACGTGAAGTTTTAACCTTTATTGAGGGAGCAGGGCCAACAGGAGCAGACTTAATTGAAAATGTAGATTTAATCTGCTTTACTGGTAGTGTAGAAACAGGACGTAAAATAGCTGAAATCGCAGCTAAAAAATTTATTCCCGCATTTTTAGAATTAGGAGGAAAAGACCCAGCCATTGTTTTAGAATCAGCCAATATAGACTTAGCGACCTCAGCAATTTTATGGGGTGCAGTAGTTAATACAGGTCAATCATGTCTTTCCATTGAAAGAATTTATGTAGCTGAATCTATATTTGAGCAGTTTTATCATCAATTAATCACCAAGGCTCATAGTCTAAAATTAGCTTATCCCGCTCTTGAAAGTGGACAAATTGGGCCGATTATTGCTGAAAAACAAGCTGCAATTATTAGCGAGCATCTACAAGATGCAATTGCTAAAGGTGCGGTAATTCATTGTGGTGGTAAAGTGGAAGAATTAGGTGGAGGCTGGTGGTGTCGTCCTACAGTGATCACTGAAGTTAACCATTCGATGAAAGTGATGATAGAGGAAACATTTGGGCCTATTATGCCAGTTATGTCTTTTTCTACTATTGAAGAAGCAGTGCATTTGGCGAATGATTCAATATATGGACTGAGTGCGGCGGTATTTGCTCAATCAGAGGAGTTAGCTTTAGAAGTTGCACAACAAATAGATGCTGGTGCTATTAGTATCAATGATGCAGGATTAACAGCTATCATGCATGAAGGAGAAAAAAACGCCTTCAAATTTTCAGGTTTAGGAGGTTCGCGCATGGGTGCATCGGCATTACAAAGATTTTTACGGAAAAAAGCATTTTTGATTAAAACTAATTCTAATAAAGATCCTTGGTGGTTTGATGACTGTCAAAAATAGGCAAAATTTACTGAGATTCACAATTTAATTGTCTGATTAATTTTCTGCAATTTACAGGAGTTTTTTATGTCTAATATGCGTGAAGAAATGCCCGTACTTACTCGTCATACAGGAGAGTGGAAAGGTATTTATACTTTAGTTGATACTATAGGTAAAATATTAGACAGACATCAATCTTATCTGATTTGTCAGTTTCCCGAAAATAGTTCTTATGATTATTATCAAATAAATCGTTATACTTGGGATAATGGTAAACAAGAAGAACATCAGTTTCCGGCTACATATCAAGATAAAAAAATCTGGTTTGATACAGAACGGCTCGAAGGTAAAGCTTGGGAAATAGATGATTCGACAATCATTTTATGGTTTGCCTATAAGCAGTTTCCGGCAATGTATTTATATGAAATGATTCAAATTAGTCCAGACAATAACCATCGGGCTAGAACTTGGCATTGGTTTAAAGATCATCAAATTTACCAACGTACACTAATTCAGGAAGAAAGAGTAAAATAGTATTTTGTGGTTCTAGTGGTTGAATTTCTAAAATCTTAACTTAGCAAGGTATAAGCATGGCAAAAAGCGAAAAAATCAACTTTTCTACTCCTAGTGGATTTCCAGAATTTCTACCTAGTGAAAAGCGGTTAGAGGTATATTTATTAGATATTATTCGCCGAGTATTTGAAAGTTACGGTTTTACACCGATTGAAACCCCAGCAGTAGAAAGGCTAGAAGTGCTACAGGCTAAAGGTAATCAAGGTGATAATATTATCTATGGTATAGAGCCGATTTTACCACCTAATCGCCAATCGGAAAAAGATAGAGCAGGGGAAACTGGTTCAGAAGCCAGGGCTTTAAAATTTGATCAAACTGTACCTTTAGCGGCTTATATTGCCCGTCATTTAAATGAGTTAACTTTTCCCTTTGCTCGTTATCAAATGGATATGGTATTTCGGGGAGAAAGGGCAAAAGACGGACGCTTTCGGCAGTTTCGCCAATGTGATATTGATGTCATAGGGCGGGAAAAACTCAGTTTACTTTATGATGCCCAAATGCCAGCGATTATCACAGAAATTTTTGAGGCGATTAATATTGGTGATTTTGTCATTCGCATTAACAACCGCAAAATTTTAACAGGATTTTTTCAATCTGTAGGCGTGGCAGATAATCAAATTAAAACCTGTATTAGTATTATTGATGAGTTGGAAAAAATTGGAGAAGCTAAAGTTAAACAAGAGTTAGAAAAAATTGGTATTTCTACAGAACAAACCCAGAAAATTATTGATTTTGTAAAAATTGATGGTGGTGTAAATGAAGTTTTAGATAAACTCCAACATCTAGCGGAAAATTTACCAGATGCGGAACAATTTAATTTAGGAGTGACAGAGTTAAATACAGTAATTACTGGTGTACGTAATTTAGGAGTTGCCGAAAACAGATTCCGTATTGATTTATCTATTGCCAGAGGTTTAAATTACTATACTGGTACAGTTTACGAAACTACTCTAATGGGACATGAGGCTTTAGGCAGTATTTGTTCTGGGGGTAGATATGAGGAATTAGTAGGAATGTTTTTAGGTGAGAAAATGCCTGGTGTGGGTATTTCCATCGGCTTAACTCGCTTAATTAGCAGATTATTAAAAGCGGGAATTTTGCAAACCTTGCCTCCTACACCTACACAGGTAATGGTAGTAAATATGCAAGAAAATTTAATGCCTGTTTATTTAAAAGTCTCCCAACAATTACGGCAGGCAGGTATTAATGTAGTGACTAATTTTGATAAACGTCCACTAGGTAAACAATTTCAAGCCGCAGATAAACAGGGAATCCAGTTTTGTGTAATTATTGGTGCAGATGAAGCAGCAGCACAAAAGTCGTCATTGAAAGATTTAAAAACTGGTGAACAAGTGGAAGTAAGTTTGGCAGATTTAGCAGAGGAAATAAGACTGAGATTGAAGTAATTCCTTGGCTGTTGAACTGGTGATATTGATAAGGTTCACAGCCAAATTCATTTATTTTTCCTCTAAAATGCGTAAGATACGAGATATATATTCAGAACGCTGCTTTTCTCGTTCTTCCATAGCTTGGGTATCGGGTTGATAAGTTTCTATCTCTTGCTTTAATATGACACCTTTTGCTTCTGCTAAACGTTCTACAGTATCCAGGCGATCGCGCAAAACAGAAACCTCACCCATGAGAGCTATAATCATAGAAAATAGCTGGTCTGTTTGCTGATTCGCTAAAAAAACAGGCCGTTTTCCTTTTGCAAATCTAGGCATAGTATTTTTCTATTCTCAATTATTTTCTAGCTGCGAATATATACCAATTTCCCCGATTACCAAAGTGTTTACCTAAACGTTTATCTATTGGTTGATTTTGTGCTGATGGGGTAGATTTAGCCTCAAATACAGGTGCAAAAGTGGGAATAACTTGATTGGTGCTAAACCCTGCTTGAATAGCTGTTGTAGTTAAATCTAAATCTCGCATCGCACTCCAAAATGGCTCGTTATTGTTGGCTGTATCCCAGTCAGAAATAAAAGATTGAATGGCTGTCATATCTTTATATAAAGGTGCATCTAAATGAGCCATGATTCCACCAGGAGCTAATAGCCGATAACACTCTTGAAAAACTTTCCGAATCGCAAAAACAGGGATTTCATGTAAGAAAAAATGAGAAAATATGAGATCAAAAGATCCATCAGAAAAGTTAGTATATTCGGCATTTTGTTGAGAAAAATATACTCGTTTTTCTAAAAATTCGGCTCTAGCATGGGCATAACGTAATAAAGCTGCACCAATATCAATAGCATAAACTTCTGCTTCTGAATAAGCATCTACATAAGGTATTGTACTATTGCCAACGGTACAACCTAAATCTAAAATACGTTGGGGTTGCCATTCAGGGTAATTAACTTTTAAATAGTTGTGAACTAGTGCTTGTCCTAAACCATCATTTAGTGATCCTAAACGTCCTTGAGAATAAATATAAACTCCTCGATCATAGAGAGCACCGGCGGTAATATCATTACTAATCAAATCTGTATGATATCCTCCTGGCATACAGTGAATATCAACGACAGTTTGATATTTGGGAATAATAAAATTTGGATCTAATGTTAAAGAACCTAGCTTTTGTGAATTAGGTTTTTGGCAAATTTCTGTAAATTTAGCTATTAATTTCTCTAGTTGACGTTCAATACTAGATTCTACCGATTCCCATAATATTTCCTGGGATGTGCGTCTTAAAGCACTCCACCAAATATAAGATGAATTATCCTGTAAAGCTTGCCTTACTTCAAATCTGTTTTGGGGAGGACGTTGATTTTCTTGTTGAAATTCTGGTTCTATTTGTTGTTCATAAACTTCATACAACTGTGAGTTAATTTTTTGCCCAATATAAGAGAATAATGTTTGGACAAATTCTTGTCGTGCTAACTCATTATGGTTAGTTTGAGGGAGAATTGAGTGTTTTAATTGTTGGTGCATAAATCCATTAGTTAAATTAAATTAACTCTTCTCAACCGTGACATTAAACCAGAAAACCTACTATAATCCCTTTCTATTTGGTTAATTCTATTTCTAAACTCTTGTAGTTTACCTTCAAATTCGGCTAAATCACGCAAATCCACTAAATGAGCAACCGCTTGATCATAAGGTTTTGATTGTTTAAGGGTAATTAGTTTAAAAACTTCTTCCCAAATTTGGTTTTGTTTGGGTGCTAATGCTTTTAATTTATTAATTCTGGCTTGTTCTGCTGCTGCTTGCTCTTGTTTCTCACGGATTTCTCTTTGCTTTTGAACACTTTCTAGTAATTCTGAGAGCGATCGCCTATTATCATCAGAATTATTTGTAGTAGTTGAAGTCTGGGATAATTCTTTTAATCTTTTTGTGATCTGTACTTCTAGCAGTGGTTCACCTGTTAATAATCTAGTTAAAAAATCGTTTTTTTCTGTTTCTGGTAAACTGGGAATCAATTCTACTAAAGCTTGTTCTTTCGCTTTACTAGAACTGCTATTTTGTGCGGCTACTGCAATTAAATCTGCGTCAATTTCTAAAAAATCTATAAAAGCCTGTAAATTACTTGATAAATTTTGTAAATTGGCTGGTACAGGAGGTTCTAATTCGTCTTCTGCAATTTCTTTCATTTCTAATAATATTGGTGCAGCTTTTAACCAAGCCAGATATAAAACCCGATAATCACCATTTAATAAATCATCCCTGAGTCCTACCAATGAAGATAAGTAACCACCTTCTTCTATCCACCCCAAACCTTCTTCTTCATTTATATCAATATTAATAATTACATATTGAGAAGCAATTTCTATAGAAATAACATCAGGTAAATAGTATTGTTCTAGTTCTGACAAATCTACCAAGGATAGAGGTAAACGAAACATTAACTGCCTAGTTCCCCAATTTGCTATGTATAGCATGATGTCAAAACATTTGATTAACAAATCTTTAGGATTACCAGGTAAATCAGAATGACTATAAGTAAATACTGCTGTATTTGGTGTTAATTGTACCCGACTTGATAGAGTTTGAATATAATCTTGCTCAGATTTTGTCAATCGTTTATCTAAGGCTTGAAATTCATAAACTTGGTATTCCATAAGATGCACCTTTAACTAATTATTTTTTAAGTTGACCTTAAAGTTAGATTATACCTATAATCTAGGATTGAATGTTAAAAATTATATCTAATCCAATTTAATATGACAATACTCCAGACAGTTTTTAAAACGAAGCCATAAAGCTTACAGCGTATGGATCAGAGGAAATGTCGAATTAAATGCAACTTAGGTGTAGACCTGACTTTGATTTAATTATTGCTGTTAACTCAAAGCCTTAGAGAATAAGCGATATAGCTACCAGAAAACTGTCCAGACTATTTGAACTATTTCTATGGTTGGTATAGCGAGGAAAAGAGGATTATAATCAGTTGTAATATATTTATCCTGACATAATAAATTAATTTACCAAGCTTTACTTTTAATTATTCTCCAATCTTTTTCGACTGTTGCAATTTTTTAATAACATTGGCTGTAATTCTAACAGCATAATACTCAGACTGGTGATTTTTCTAAAATTGTCATTGATATTAGTAGGGATAATATCTAGATTGAAAAGAGTTTTTGTTAAATTATTGACTGCTAAGGATTTGTTCACCCGATTGGGTGAATGCAAGTTCACCCATTAGAATATAACCTGAAAACAGAGGCTTGTTTAATCTGGTTGGTAGTTATTCCTACAGGATCAAAACTGCCCAATTAACAACCATCGCTTTAAATCATTGTTTTACTATTTATTTATTTCAGGCTTTAAGAGTGGTTGAAACATTAAAATTGTCCCATACACCTGATGATAAACAAGAGACTATCATCCTGTTGTCAAAGTTTGCTGATAACATTAAAGGGTCATTGTTTCAAGTCTGTCAAAAAAAAGATGGTGCTTTTTTAGTCCTCTATGTGAGTCCGGGTTGTAGGGAACTTTGCGAAATAGAATCGAAAGAAATTCAAGCAGATTGGCAAGTTCTTGATAATTTGATTTATCCTCAAGATTTACCAAGCTTGATTGAGTCGGTTACTGTCAGTTTCTCTACTCTAGCATCTTGGTGTTGGGAAGGTAGGATTATGACTAAAAGTGGTAAACTGAAATGGATAAAGGGAGTTGCCCAAATTACATCACAAGCAAATGGGGATTTAGTTTGGAATGGTATGTTTATGGATATTAGTCACCATAAACTATTAGAAAGAAAGTTAATTGAAGTTGAAACTCGATATCAAGCAATTTTAACAGCTACACCTGATTTGGTCTTGCGTATCAGTCGGGATGGTGAATATTTAGAAATGCTAGGAGATGAGGTAAATTTTCCTTTTCCAGCGACAGAAATATTAGGAAAAAATTTGCGCGATCTCTTACCTTATGATGTGGCTGTAATGGGTAAAAATACCATTGCACAAGCACTTAATTCAAAAACTTGGCAAGTGTGGGAATATTCTTTGCTGACACCTTTGGGAAAGCGAGAATATCAAGCGCGGTTGGTTGCTTGTGGAACAAATGAGGTTTTAGCGTTGGTGCGAGATATCACAGAATGTAAAAAAGCTACTGCACAATTACATTTAGCTGCACAACGTGATCGGTTGTTAACGGAAACTTTAGCTCGGATTCGTTCTTCTTTGAAATTAGAGGAAATTTTGCAAATTACTGTTACAGAAGTAAGACAATTTTTGCAAGTAGATCGGGTGTTTATTGGCTTAAATAATGCTAATTTAGGAGCGAGAACTGTAGCGGAATCGGTAGATCCTAAATATCCTTCAATTTTAGGTTGGTCTACTGATGATGAGGCTTATTTAAAGGAATTAAAAAGTTTATTTGCTAGTAATCGAGTGCGGGTGGTGGAAGACACAAGCAAAATTTCTGCTTCTGCTAAATTAAAATCACACTATCAAATCACTCAAACCAAAGCTTCTTTAGCTGTCCCGATTATTTTAGAAGATGAGTTATTGGGGGCTTTAATTGCTAATCAATGTTCTCGTACTCGTAATTGGCAAAATATTGAAATTGATTTGCTCAAACAAATGTCGGAACAATTAGCGATCGCTCTCCAGCATAGCTTAATCTACGAACAATTGGCAATCTTAAATAGTGATTTAGAACGACAAGTTGAAGAACGCACTGGCCAGTTACAACAAAAAATGCAAGAACTGGAAGAACTACACCGAGTTAAAGATGTAGTTTTACATACTGTCGCTCATGATTTACGTACTTCGGTTATGGGGAATTTAATGGTACTTCAGCATTTATTAAATAGTCAGAAATTAAGAGAAAATCAAAATAACCAATCTCCACAAATTCCTGTTTCTGCTTCTATTTTAGAACGAATGATTCAGGGAAATGAGTATCAATTAGAAATGCTAGATTCATTGCTAGAAATACGTGCCTGTGAAAAAAAGGAGTTAATTCTTAGCTGTCAACTTGTGGAATTTCGGACAGTAATTAATAAAATTATCACTGAGTTACAGCCTTTATTTTGTCGTAATCAATCTACTGTTAATAACTTAATTCCTGATAATTTACCGCTTGTAACGGTAGATATTGGGCGTTTACAAAAAGTTTTAACTCATTTATTTACTCACAGTTTGCAACAAAACCCACCGGGATTAAATTTTACTATTAAAGCTAAAGTTACTAAGGGAATGATGCGGGTACAAATTCAAGATCATGGGATCGCTATTAGTAAAACGGAATGCGATCGCCTGTTTGATTTATACATTCGTGATCCTCAAGCACCTTGTTCTACCAGCATTGGCTTAAAAATGTATCTCTGTAAACAAATTATTCAAGCTCATCATGGTGAAATTGGGGCTACCACAAGCCAGCAACATGGCTTAACTTTTTGGTTTACCTTACCTTTAGCTGATCAGGAGGCAGGGGGCAGGAGACAGGAGGCAGGAGGTTCAAGTTAGTTATTTTATCTTTTATCTTTTACCTTAATTAGTATAGTAATACTACAGCCCGTTTCAGGTAAATGAGGTACAAATTTTTGGAACGAACCCTTATACAAAGAGATTTTCAACCCTGTTCCCTGTTCCCTGTTCCCTGTTCCCTGTTCCCTGCTGTAAGTTATTTATGAACATAAACTGTTCCCTGTTAAGAACACCGCACTGAGCGCAGCCGAAGTGTTAAGAGTTCCCTTTCTTCTTTTTAGATAGCTATAGGATTTATATTGTATCAGAAATAAATCAAAGTTAGCAATAGCTATTTAGCCAAATTGAAAATAAAACACCAAAAATTACCAGATATAAAGTTATTATGGCAGTCTGGAAGTATAGCGATAACTTCCCGGTTATGGGTAAATCTGGTAAAAAAATAATGGCTACCTCTTGGAGAAAAATTAGAAAGTGGTGGAAACTAGCTTTTAGAACACCAACCACAACTGAGGAAATTACTGCTATTTATGCCTCTTGGCCTAAAAATCAAGATTGGTTAACCTTTAGACATCAATTTTTCTGGCAAAGATTAAATCTTTGGCTATGGTTAGTATTAGTATGTCTTTTTACTTTTACACTCCGCAATATTTACGATTTTTTCTTTCACTTAGCAGAATTAGACCAAATTCCCGCAGCTATTAGAGAACAGAATTTAATGTTTAATGGAATTTTGTTTCTAATTTTACTGATTTGTTTTGCTTTACATAAAAATCAATTTGGCCGCTATCATCCCGGTTGGTTATTTTTAATTACTTCTTGGTCGCTAAGTTTATCTTCACAGATTTTTACTAATCTCAAAGGTTATACATTGCCAGATACATTGGGTTGGACTTTATTATTTATTAGTCAAGCTACGTTTATGCCTGTGAGGTGGTATTTACATTTGTTTTCTCAATTAGGGGTATTAATTTACTACTTTGGGGTTAATACGATTTTCCATCTGCAAAAAGCATTACCCAATTATCCAGACATAAATAATGTTACTTTTATTTTATATCTTTTTTGGTTATGTACTATTTGTGATATTGGAGTTTATTTATATGATCGTCTCCAACGTTCAGAATTTTTTACCCGTAAAGAATTAGAATCAGCTTATAAACAATTAAAAGTAGCAGAAGTTAAATATCGGAGTATTTTTGAAAATGCGGTGGAGGGAATTTTTCAAAGTAGTCCAGATGGAAGATATATTACTGCTAATCGGGCCTTAGCTAAAATTTATGGTTATTCATCACCAGAAGAGGTAACGGCAAATTTTACTGATATTGAAAATCAATTATATGTTAACCCCCAACGTCGGGCAGAATTTGTCAGATTAATTGAAGAAAATGGTATAGTTTCTGAATTTGAATCACAAATTTATCGTCGTGATGGGACTATTGTTTGGATTTCTGAAAAAGCTTATGGAGTAAGGGATGAACAGGGAAAATTACTTTATTATGAAGGATGGATTGAGGATATTACTAAACGCAAACAAGCGGAAGAAGCACTACAAGAACAATTAAATTTTTTACAAGTTTTAATTGACACAATTCCTACGCCAGTTTATTATAAAAATCTTCATGGTCAATATTTAGGTTGTAATCAAGCTTTTGAGTTAGCTTTAGGTTTAAATAAAGAGAGAATTATTGGTAAAACAGATTATGATTTAACTTCTAGAGATTTAGCGGAACAATATCACCAAGCTGATAGAGAATTATTGATTCAACAAGAAATACAAATTTATGAAAGTTCAATGATATTTGCTGATGCAATTCAGCATGATGTGATTTTTTATAAAGCTACTTTTTCTAAAGCGGATGGAAGTATTTGCGGTGTGGTGGGGGTAATTTTAGATATTAGCGATCGCAAACGAAGTGAGGAAGCACTGCGTTTATTTATTCATGCTGTTTCCCATGATTTACGTAACCCGGTACTTGGCGGTTTAATGGTGTTGAAAAACTTGTTATCACGTCCAGATGAAAAAATTATACTGTCTCGGACGATAATTGAACGGATGATTCAAAGTAGCGATCGCCAGCTGAACCTAATTAATTCTCTCATGGAAGCGCACATCAGCGAAACTCAAGGGGTATTTTTACAACTCCAACCGGTGCATTTATGCGAAGTTGTGGAAGCAGCAATTTCCGATTTAGACGCAATGTTAACAGAAAATCAAGCTACTCTCACCAATTTAGTTACAGCCGATTTACCCACAATTAACGCTGATCCGACACAATTATGGCGTGTTTTTTCTAATTTAATTGTTAACGCAATCAAACATAATCCCCCTGGTTTAATACTACAAATTAAAGCCACTTTAGAAGAAAAAAGAATTTATTGTACTGTTAGCGATAACGGAGTGGGAATTAGTAATGAACAAAGTAAAAGATTATTTGATTTATATTATCGTGGGGGAAATTCTCGCAACTCTGTAAGTTTAGGTTTAGGTTTATATTTATGTAAACAAATCATCGAAGCACACGGGGGAGATATTGGAGTACATACTGCACCCCAAGCCGGTGCTACATTTTGGTTTACATTACCTATTCGAGCAATTTTAAATGAAAGTTAACTTCTATAAAATAAATAGATTAAATTGAATTGTAGAGACGTTCCATGGAACGTCTCTACACATTTTTTGAAATTGCAAAACATTTTTTACCCTTATATTTGTTTGATAAATTCTTCTCTAGCTTCTACAACAGAAGACATTAACACACAACGAACTAATAAATCTATATTCAAATCTGGTAATAACTCACTTTGGGTAATTTGCAAATATTCACCATTTTTGAGATGATATAAAAATAATTGATTATCTTCCCAAAACCAAACTTCTTTAATTTGCACCCGTTTATATTTTTCTAATTTATTTATACTCCCACTGGTAAAATTAACCTCGATAGCCAAATCAGGATTTTCTTTTTTTGTGCCGATATAATAAGATTCATCAGGTTCAAAAGAAACCTCTTTATTTTGATCACGACGGGTAGCACGACCAACAGGAATAAAGTTGATCCTTTTTTCAAAAAAATATGTTTCTATCAAAATAGCGAGAATACTTTTAATTAACTCGTGTTGTTCACCAACAGTCATAAATTCAATTAAACCATCAAGATAAGTGATTCTTAACTTAGCCACTTTGGAAATTAATTCATCTATTTTTTCCAAGTCTTCCCAAGTGTAATAACCAGGAAGTAAAAATCGCTGTTCTGGTAAGATATCATTTTGATTTAAGTTTTGGTTAGTCATAGTTAAATTTAGTGGTTTTGTGTGGGTTGGTAATTTTAAGGTTGGGTAAAAATCATTGGTTTTGTGCTATTCCTCAAATATAAAGGATGTCGTGGATGTCCATCTTTTGTTGCACCCAGACAATATAAAGGTTGATGATAAATTAATTTTAATACTTCTTGATTGCGGTTTTGAATTTGTGGATATTTACCAGCACCCCAAGCTAATATAATTAATTTAGCCTGATTTACAGCTAACTGAATATAATCATTATTTTTTGCACCAACAGGATCATTTACTTGACCAAGTTCACGGGGGTCTGTGGAAATGTAAGCGAATAAATTAACTACTTCTAAACAACCATAACCCCAAGAATGAGCAAAATTAATACATCTAGTAATTGTTGGGTCATCTTCGTAAGCATTAGCTTTACTAGGGTTTAACATCACAAAAGTCACTTGAGGTAAATTTTCATCCCATTTACGTGATAATAAATAACGATATTGACCGACAATTTTAGCGTCTCTTTTAATTTCCATTTTTGCTTAAGAAGTAAATTTTAATTAAGGGAAGAAAACAATAAAACCTTGTGTGGGAAAATAACCAAGATTTAACAACCACAACTCCGCCAAAATTAAGACGGAAAGTATAAAGCTATTGTTTACTAACAACATTTACACTTACCACCGCTTTTTGTTCATTACTTTATTTTTTATATATTACAATATGTTAAATGGTTGCTTCTGGAGAAAAACTTGTGGTAATAGATGTTTCAAATCAACCCTTAAATACAGCAAGCGGTTTAAGTGAAATCAAGGTTAATTTGCCAGATTTTATACAAAGGCATATTGGACTTACAGCAGATGATATTCAGCAAATGCTAGAAGTGTTAGGACTGTCTAGCCTGGATGACTTAATTGATAAAACAGTACCACGAGCTATTAGACTAAATCAATCTTTACAGTTACCACCCGCAGAAAGTGAGTATGCTGCTTTAGGCAAATTAAAACAGATAGCTGCTAAAAATCAGGTTTACCGTTCCTTTATAGGCATGGGATATTATGATTGTATTACCCCTCCTGTAATTCAAAGAAATATTTTAGAAAATCCTGGTTGGTATACAGCTTACACACCTTATCAACCCGAAATAGCCCAAGGAAGATTAGAAGCATTGTTAAATTTCCAAACGATGATTATTGATTTAACAGGTTTGGAAATTGCTAACGCTTCCCTTTTGGATGAAGGGACAGCAGCAGCAGAAGCCATGAGTTTAAGTTATGGTATAAGTAAAAATCACGCTAATAGTTATTTTGTCTCTCGTGAATGCCATCCACAAACAATTGATGTTTTACAAACTCGTGCCAAACCTTTAGGAATTAATCTAATTATTGGTGATCATCAAACTTTTGATTTTTCTGAATCAATTTTTGGGGCAATTTTGCAATATCCGGCGAGTGATGGGAGTATTTACGACTACCGGACTTTTATTGAAAGAGCGCATCAAGTTGATGCTTTAGTGACAATGGCTGCTGACCCACTTAGTTTAACCTTATTAACACCACCGGGAGAACTGGGGGCGGATATTGCGGTAGGTAGTACGCAGCGTTTTGGCATTCCTTTGGGGTTTGGTGGACCTCATGCGGCGTATTTTGCTACCAAGGAAGAGTATAAACGCTCAGTTCCCGGTCGGATAGTGGGTGTTTCTAAGGATGTCAATGGTAAACCTGCTTTGCGTTTGGCTTTGCAAACCCGTGAACAACATATTAGACGGGAAAAAGCCACCAGTAATATTTGTACGGCTCAGGTATTATTAGCTGTAATGGCTAGTATGTATGCAGTGTATCATGGTCCAGAGGGATTGAGAGCGATCGCTATCCAAATCCATCACCTCACTACCACCTTAGCAGCAGGACTCAAACGCCTGGGTTATAACATCACCTCTGAATATTTCTTTGATACACTGCGAGTAGAATTAGGCGAAAATCAATTAGAAAATATCCTTTTAGCCGCCGAAGCCAAAAAAATCAATTTACGCATCTTTGACAAAACAGCCGTGGGTATTTCCTTAGATGAAACTACCACCACCACAGATTTAATTGATTTATGGCAAGTTTTCGCAGGTAAATTAGAATTACCCTTTACTTTAGCAGAATTAACAGCACCCGGTTTGCACCTGTTATTACATCGTGAAACTGCTTATCTCACCCACCCCGTTTTTAACCGCTACCATTCCGAAACCGAGTTATTGCGTTATCTCCATCAGCTAGAAACCAAAGATTTATCCTTAACAACTTCGATGATTCCTTTGGGGTCTTGTACGATGAAGTTAAACGCTACTGCTGAGATGATACCCGTAACTTGGCCGGAGTTTGGAAACATCCATCCTTTTGTTCCCGCTTCCCAAACCAGAGGTTATCAAATTTTATTCCAACAGTTGGAAAGTTGGTTAAGGGAAATTACAGGTTTTGCGGGTATCTCTTTACAACCTAACGCCGGTTCTCAAGGGGAATATGCGGGACTTTTAGCGATACATCATTATCATCAAAGTCGGGGAGAAACACAGAGAAATGTTTGTTTAATTCCGCAGTCTGCACATGGGACAAACCCAGCCAGCGCGGTAATGTGTGGGATGAAGGTAGTCGGGGTGGCTTGCGACTCCCAAGGAAATATTGATGTTGCAGATTTAACAGCCAAAGCCGAAAAACACAGCCAGGAGTTAGCAGCGTTAATGGTAACATACCCCTCAACACATGGGGTATTTGAGGAAGCCATTCAGGAAATTTGCGCGATAGTGCATAGTCATGGCGGACAAGTGTACATGGATGGCGCGAACATGAATGCTCAAGTAGGGTTATGCCGACCTGCGGATATTGGTGCGGATGTTTGCCATTTAAACTTACACAAAACCTTTTGTATTCCTCATGGTGGTGGGGGGCCAGGAATGGGTCCTATTGGTGTTGCTTCCCATCTTGTCCCGTTTTTACCAGGACATCCCGTGGTAGATATGGGGAATGGACAGGGGGCGGTATCTGCTGCACCTTGGGGAAGTGCGAGTATTTTGGTGATTTCTTGGATGTATATAGCGATGATGGGTGCGGATGGTTTAACGGAAGCGACAAAAATCGCCATACTTAACGCCAACTATATCGCCAAGAGATTAGAATCCTACTATCCCGTATTGTACAAAGGGAAAAACGGCCTTGTTGCCCATGAATGTATTTTAGACTTGCGATCGCTCAAAAAATCCGCCAGTATCGAAATTGATGATATTGCAAAACGGTTGATGGACTATGGTTTTCACGCACCGACAGTATCCTGGCCTGTGGCTGGTACAATCATGGTAGAACCGACTGAAAGCGAATCTAAAGCAGAATTAGATCGTTTTTGTGATGCTTTAATCGCCATCCGTCAAGAAGTAGCGGAAATAGAAGCGGGTAAAGCCGATATTCAAGATAATGTGTTGAAAAATGCACCCCACACAGCCGAAAGCTTAATAGTAGGAGAATGGACTCATCCCTATTCCCGTGAACAAGCTGCTTATCCCGCACCCTGGACAAAACAATATAAGTTCTGGCCAAGTGTGGGTAGAATAGACGCAGCTTTTGGTGATAGAAACTTTGTTTGTTCTTGTCTCCCCATGTCTGCTTATTCCTAGTCAGAGAAGGTAGGAGGAAAGAAAGCCTATTGTGTAAGCTTTTTCCAGTTTTTTAAAAGTGACAAAAGGTAGGGACGTAGGATAAATTAAATTACGGTTTTAAAAACCAAATTTTACAGCCTTGTCCTTACTTTTAACTTGTTTGATTGAGGGAAAATATCTGAATCAAGATGTCCAGGATTTAAGGATTTACAGGATGAAAACAGGATTTTATCACTAGTTACCTATCAGCAATTACCCATTACTCCTATAGTTTGGCAAAAATAACTATCTTTTTCCAAAAGCTTTAAGTTCTGCACATACAGGATTTCTTCACTTTGACTTTCACTTAGAGAAAAAATTGCAATTTATAGGTTAAAAATGAAATCAGATATACAAGCACCGTTAGATTTAGATGAAGTTGGTTTTTCCCATATTCCTGTATTAAGTCGGGAAGTAATAGAAGGTTTAGCAGTGCGTCCCGGTGGTCGTTATTTAGATTTGACGGTGGGGGGTGGTGGTCACAGTCGGTTAATTTTACAGGCTTTTGATGATGTGAAATTAACAGCAGTTGACCAGGATGAGGATGCTTTAAAAGCTGCGAAACAGAATTTAGCAGAATTTGGGGAAAGAGTGGAGTTTGTACACTCAAATTTTGCTGATTTTCCGTTTTTAGCTAATAGTTATGATGGGATTTTAGCAGATTTGGGGGTGAGTTCTTATCATTTAGATCAGCCGGAAAGGGGTTTTAGTTTCCGTCATACTGCTAATTTAGATATGCGAATGAACCGACAAGAGTCTTTAACTGCTGGGGATATTATTAATGAGTGGGAAGAAAAAGAGTTAGCGGATATATTTTTTAAATATGGGGAAGAAAGACTTTCAAGAAAAATTGCCAGAAGAATTGTTGATAATCGTCCTTTTCAAACTACCACAGAATTGGCAGATGCGATCGCCTATTGTGTCCCCCCTAAATACCGTTATGGTCGTATTCACCCCGCAACCCGTGTATTTCAAGCTTTACGCATCGCTGTTAACAACGAGTTAGGAGTGCTGGAAACCCTGATAGATAAAGCACCTGCGGCTTTAGTAACTGGTGGGAAAATTGCTATTATCAGCTTCCACAGTTTAGAAGACCGTTTGGTAAAACATGGTTTGCGAAATTCCCCTTTATTAAAAGTATTGACAAAAAAACCAATTACTGCAACAGAAGAGGAAATTAAACAAAATGCGCGATCGCGTTCTGCTAAACTACGGATAGCCGAAAGAGTATAAATTCTGATTAACTTTTACTCAGATGCTTCAATTTGTGCGATCGCATCTACCGGGGAAATGTTACCATAAATTACCGCCATAATTCCTGGTAAATATTCATCCATAATCATCACATTAGGGTAAATCAATTGTTTAATTAAACCAAAAGTCAGCCTTTCCCCTTCCACATCAATGCTAGTTTTATAACGAATTTCCCCATCATCAAAATCCATTTCAAAATTACCAATTACCACATCAGAATTAGCCCTAGTTAAAAATTCCGCCATAGCCAAACGCTTATTTTCCGGTACATTCACCGGACAAACAGAATAAAAAATAAACTGTTCTTGTTCCAGTCGCACCCTCGCAAAACAAGACCATTGACCATTTTCACCTTGAAAATTAGTTTGCAAAATTGGTTGGTCTTCCATTTGCACAAATGGCCAATTATCATTTTTGAAAAAATTCACAACTTCTTCAAAAATCTGTAAATTTGGTGATGATAAATGATGATTTTCTGTCATAGTTATATCAATTTGTAAGTAGGGAACAGGGAACAGGGAACAGGGAACAGGGAACAGGGAACAGGGAACAGATAATAGGTAATAGGTAATAGAAAATTAATTCTTTGTTCTTTTTTCTTTCCCCTCTGCCCCCCTGCCCCCTTGCCCCTCTGCCTCTTTCTTCCCCCCTGCCCCCTGCTTGTTGTTGTAACTCTAAAATTCTACAATTACCGGTGTATGGTCGCTAGGTTGGGTCAGTTTACGTGGTGCAACATCAATAATACAGCTTTGAGCGCGTTCATACAAAACAGGAGTTAAGTAATGATGGTCAATACGCCAGCCTTGGTTACGTTTAAATGCGCCCGTGCGATAATCCCACCAACTAAAATGACCCCCTTCGCTGGTAAATTTGCGAAAAGCATCAGCAAAACCCAAAGCAAGAATATCCCGCAAAGCTTGGCGCTCTGCTTCTGAGGCCATAATATGATCTTCCGCTTTCACCTTGTCGTGAATATCTATATCTTCTAAAGCAATATTGAAATCACCACACATACAAATAGCCGGATGCGACTTTAACAGAATTTGCAAATATTTCCGCAATACTGTTAACCAGCGTAGTTTATAATCATACTTCTCACTGCCGATAGCTGAACCATTAGGAACATAAAGATTAACAATTCTCACATCATTAATTACACCAGTAATAACCCGCTTTTGTTCAATCAAATCATCCGGTAAATCTGGTAAAACAGCATTAAATCCTGTGGTGACATCACTTAGCGGCTGACGACTAACTAAAGCGACCCCGTTATAAGCCTTCTGTCCAGAAATATACAAATGATAACCAAGATTTTCAAAAGGCGATCGCGGAAAATCGGCATCTATGACTTTTGTTTCTTGCAAACACAACACATCAACAGGGTTTTCACTCAACCAATTGATCACCTGCTCTAGTCTAGTCCGAATTGAGTTAACATTCCAAGTAGTAATTTTCATTCAGTTACCAAAAAGCCCGTAAATTAAAAATTATAAGTTATGTAAACCCCTTCTTTAGCCCAAGAAGAAAATAGAATAATTTTGCTTAAACAGGCAATAAATCACGAATACCATGATAAAATTTAGGATTTACAACTTAAAAATTAGCACATTTGTCAGCAACAATATAGAATAATTTCAGAAATGATGATCCCCAAGATAGATGCAAATGTCAGCATAGTAATATATATTATTTAAGGTATGGTTGGTTGTCGGCTGTAACTGAGAAAATTCTCAAACCAAGGGAAAAGCCAACGGACACATTCGCACCACCAAAATGAAATTTTAACTAAAAATTTTTGTCTATTTCTAACAAAAGTCTTTTCAAAGGAGGACATTGGTATGAACATGAGAGCCAACACTTGCCCGTGTTGCGGTGGTTCTATTCTGCGTCATGTCCGTCATGGTGAGGTTTATTGGTTCTGTACATCCTGCTGGCAAGAAATGCCACTATTAACAATTAGTTACTTATCTAATTTAGAACCACATAATACAGGAATTACCCCAAAAACAAAGGTCAGTTCTTAAATTAGTCAAAATCTGGAACTGACTAAAATTAGAGCCTAGAATTAGAGTAGAAGTACACAAAATTAAGGAGAAAATATAATTTTTGATCCACTCTACTCTACATCCAAACTTTACAAAATATATCTTTTAACAAAGGAGGCGTTCTATAGAACGTCTCTAAAATGATAGGGTTATTTCCTTCTTAAAATCAACCACCCTAAAATAAATTTTGGGCTAAAAGCTAAATTGCGTTAAAACGCAATAAATTCCTAAAAATCAATACTTATTCTGATTAATTCGCCAACAACATTATTTATTTTCAGGTAGAATTGATGAGAATGAAATAACCCTGTTAAAATGATTATAAATAGTCTTGAGGTAATTTCTGAAACAGTCTAAACAAATGAATTTATTTATAGCCAATAAAATTAAATTCTCTTTACCTAGCACTAGCCTGATAGCACTTTATGTTAAGTTTTATTAAATTTAACCTTGGTCAGCGTAAATACTAAAATTATCATTGAATTTATATAAATCTGGTATAAAATAGCCTTAATAGTGATATTTTGAGCCATAACACAAAATTCTTACCTAAAAAGAGTGCGTGTATCAGTCAACTCAAGCAAGTCATTAAGTGGTGAATAACTGCTGGAAACGGAAATCCTTTATTTACAGCACGTTTCAGGTAAATGATGTACAAACTGAAACTGAAAACTCAGACAGGAAAAGGTTTTCCCTCCTGCCTCCTGCGGTAAGGTTTGGGTGATGCAACAATTATCACCTGAATTAATAAATGCTTATAATTTGTAAAAGGTAGGATTGCGGATTAATTGAACCAAATTCTATACGTTTCTCTCAAGAACCTATTGCATAATTTCATCCCTTAGTTATCAAGTAACACTAAAACTATGAAAAAAAATCTTTTGTTGATTGCACTTACCTTGGGTTTATTTACAGATTTAGCGTTAACTAATCTGGTAGGAAATGCCAAACCAATTACTAATTCTGGAAATGCAACCAACGGAACACAAATAGCACGTACCCGTCCTCGGCTTCGTGGTGGGTTGCCATTTAGAGTGCGTAAAGTGAGAGCGTCTGGAAATTTAGAAGCGGGAGCAGCTCGTGGTAGTTGCAATGCACAGCAAGATATTACAGCCTTAGTACCACCAAACCCTAAAGAGAAGAAAGGCAAAGGGCCTGTAGAATTAACTTTAAGCGATCGCCCCACATTCTTTGTGAATATTCCCAAAACTACAGCGCAACAAGCAGAATTTCTACTCAGAGATGAAAATCAAGGCATACTACTACGAGAAACCATTGACTTAACTGCCAATAATGGAGTTGCACATTATACTTTACCTAGCAGTTTCCCTGGATTAGAAGTTGGTAAACAATATGTCTGGCGTTTCTCTTTATCGTGTGACCCAGATGATCGTAGTGGTGATGCAAGAACTAGCGGTTTAGTCAAAAGAGTAAAACCAGAAGCAGCAGTCGCTCAACAGTTAGCACGGGCAAAATCAAATACAGATCGTTTACCTATATATGCTAATAATGGTTATTGGCTAGAAACTCTCAAAGTATTAAATGATTTACGTGCAGCTAATCCCAATGACCAAACATTAGTTCAAGATTGGAAAACTGTTTTCAGCACAGCAGGCTTAGGACAGTTTGCTAGTCAACCAGTATTTGAATTAAAAGGCACTCCAGTAGCTGGTTTCTAAATCTACAGTGAAAATAAGTAGTTGTGCAAAATTAATTTCCTACGTGTTGCAAGGGAACAGGGAACAGGGAACACTTCGACTGCGCTCAGTGCGGTGCAGGGAAAGAAGTTGTGTAATTAATTCTGCCTAATTACTTATAATAAATCTTGACAACGACGCAAAGTTAAACTTTGCGTTTTTGTATTTTTGCCATCCAAAATTGATCATAGCTGCTACCATTCCTTTAAACTGTTCTTTACCAAATTGGTAAGCAGGATATGGACATAGATGTAAAATTATTTACCGTTAATAAACGGTTTCCGTTAACTATTAGCCGGGGAACAACAGCACAAACGACAAATGTCTGGGTAAAAATCTGTGAAGACGGTATAGAAGGATGGGGAGAAGCTTCGCCGTTTGGTGTAGGCGATCGCCGTCAGTCAACTGATACAATTCAAGATACACTACGGCAAATCACCCCGATTTTACAAACCTTTCACCCTTGGCAACGGCAAGAAATCGAAACAATCTTAGCTCAAAACCAAGTCATATCAGCAGTTAGAGCCGCCATAGACATGGCCTTACATGACTGGTTAGGCAAAAGTTTAAACTTTCCCACCTGGAAAATATGGGGGTTAAACCCTAATTTGATTGTCCCTACTTCCGTAACTATTGGCATTAATTCCCCAGAAAATGCTCGCAAAAGGGCAAAAGATTGGCTAAATTATATAGATGTCCGCTTATTTAAAATTAAATTAGGTAGCCCAGAGGGAATAGAAGCCGATCAAAAAATGCTCTTAGCCGTGCAGGAAGAGGTAGGGGAAAATCAGATTTTTGTGGATGCTAACGGGGGTTGGAGTTTAACCGATGCCATAACTATGTGTAGTTGGTTAGCTGACCAGGGTATACAGTATGTAGAACAGCCACTACCACGCGGTCAAGAAACAAATTTAGCCACCCTAAAACAGCATTCACCTTTACCTCTGTTTGTAGATGAAAGTTGTTTTACCAGTGCTGACATTCCCCCGCTAGTAGATTCTATAGACGGTGTTAATATAAAGCTGATGAAATCCGGGGGGTTAAGTGAGGCCATGCGGATGGTCAATATAGCCAAGACACACGGCTTAAAAGTGATGTTTGGTTGTTATTCTGATAGTTGCCTTGCTAACACAGCCGCATTACAATTAGCACCGTTAGCTGATTATTTAGATTTAGATAGTCATCTGAACTTGATTGATGATCCTTTTACGGGTGCGGTAGTGGAAAAGGGAAGAGTTTTGCCTAACGATTTACCAGGTTTGGGGGTACAATACAGTGCGTTTGCCGCTTAATCAAAGAATAGCGATTCTTTTACACGAAGGATTAACAGGAACTCAGGGAAAAACAGGTTTAGCCTTAATTCGCTATAGTGAGTCTCCAATTGTCGCAGTGATTGACCGCGAATCACCTGGGAAGTCTTTACCAGAATTAACGGGAATCAAACGAGACATACCAATAGTATCATCAATGGCGGCGGCTTTGGTACATCGGCCGGAAGTATTGGTGATTGGTATTGCGCCTAAAGGTGGAGCTGTACCAGATGATTACTGGCATGATATTAAAGATGCGCTAAAAGCAGGGATGTCTTTGGTCAATGGTTTACATACACCTTTAGCTAATATTCCCGAATTACAAGCTCTCCTCCAACCAGGTCAGTTAATTTGGGATGTTCGCAAAGAACCACCAAATTTAGAAGTAGCATCAGCAATGGCGCGGAGTTTACCCTGTCGTCGGGTGTTGACTGTGGGAACAGATATGGCCATTGGTAAAATGTCCACTAGTTTAGAGTTGCACTGGGTGGGAAAATTGCGCGGTTGGCGTTCTAAGTTTATAGCCACCGGTCAGACTGGGTTAATGTTAGAAGGGGATGGCATAGCTTTAGATGCGGTGCGGGTAGATTTTGCGGCGGGTGCTGTGGAACAGGCTGTAATGAGATTTGGTAAGAATTATGACATCCTACATATTGAAGGGCAAGGTTCTTTATTGCATCCTGGTTCAACAGCCACTTTACCGTTAATTCGCGGTTCTCAACCGACACAATTGATACTTGTGCATAAAGCAGGACAAACACACATTAAGAATTGTCCCCATGTGGCAATTCCCCCATTACCACAAGTAATCAAGATGTATGAAGCAGTGGCTAGTGTGGCGGGTGCTTCTGGGATTGTACCTGTAGTGGGAGTTGCTTTGAATACGAAAGATTTAGGGGAGGAGGAAGCGAAGGAAGCGATCGCACAAACCCAGTCTATCACCAATTTACCCTGTACCGACCCCGTGCGTTTTGATGCTGGAATCTTGTTAGATGCGATTATGAAAGGTTAATTTATAGTTTTGGGTAAAATTCCTGTTGTATGATTCAGTATGCAGGAATTTTATCAAAATTCTTCCCTAGTTTTTAAAACTATAGTACAATACTACTATAAATAAAAGTTTAGCCGAAAGAGGAGGTTAATCATGGCTATTACTACAGCAAATCAAATAGCTGATTACTTCATCTGGCTTGCTAATGAAAGCGGTTCTTTTGTGAGCAATTTAAAACTGCAAAAACTGGTTTACTATGCTCAAGCTTGGTATTTAGCACTATACGACGGACAACCGTTATTTGACGAAGATTTTGAAGCCTGGATTCATGGTCCCGTTATTCCTGCTCTATATCAAGAGTACAAAAGTTTTAGCTGGAAACCTATTCTCAAAGAAGTTGAGAAACCTAAGTTTACTCAAGAAGTCAATGATTTTTTAGAAGAATTGACAGAAGTTTATTTTGGGTATGATGGTTTTGAATTAGAGAAAATGACTCATCGTGAAGATCCTTGGATTAATGCTAGAGGAGATATTCCTGCTGATGAACCTTCTAATGCTATTATTCCCAAGGAAGCAATGAGAGAATATTACCAAGAGCGTGCCGAAACAGAGGAAGATTAGTAAAGTTAGTAAAAAGCAAGTTCACATTTAAAATGATTGATTTTCCACTATTATGACATCTCCCAAATAAAAATAGGAGGTTGAGATGACTAGCAGTACACTAACGAAATTGACTTTTATCGAATTTCTTGAAAAATGTCCTGATGATGGTATTTATGAATTAGTGAATGGGGAAATTGTTAAAGTGGAAGCAATTAGAGCGCATAAAAATGTAGCCAGATTTTTAATGTTTAATTTCAATGATGAAATTCGGCGTTTAAAACTTGATTATATTGTGGATAAAGATATAGTTATTAGAACTATTACCAGCAAAGGGGAAGAAAGAGGAAGAAGACCAGATGTTAGTATTGTAAGTGCATCTTTATGGAATTCAAATGCTACAACTTATGGATCTGTCCTTGAACCAATTCAATTAGCGGTAGAAGTAGTATCAACTAATTGGGAAGATGACTATGTTGATAAATTAGAAGAATATGAAAATTTAGGAATTAAAGAATATTGGATTGTGGATTATTTAGCTATTGCTGCTCGGATTTATTTGGGAAATCCCAAATTACCAACTGTGTTTGTTTATGAACTGGTGGAAGGAAAATATCAAGTAAAAGCATTTACCGGAAAAGATAGAATAATCTCCCCCACATTTCCCGAATTAAATATTACAGTTGAGCAGGTTATTAACGCCAGTCAAATTCATAATTTATGAGTAATTTTGTAAAATTCAATTTACTAAAAAAATAGGGAAAGGGAAGAGTTAAACCTGTTTGGTATAATTAATTCTGTTGTTAACAAAATATATTTCATTATTTTCATTTGCATGATTAAATTATGAATATTAAATCAATGATTTCCCCTTCATCGCTGATTCCTGAAGGCGTAAAAATGATAGAATTTGGTAATATCTATATTTTTAAATTTACTGATAAATTACAAACTCGGTTTGAGGAACTTTTAACCAAGAAAAAATCTAGTAAAATTACCCCAGACGAAGCAGCAGAATATGTAGGAATAATTGAGTTACAGAAAATTTTAACTCTTGCTAATGCTGAACTGATGAGAAAATGTCAATGGTGTCCGCTACAAATTGAAAAACTGTTCCCATCATCTTGAATTTAATCTGTGTACCCTGCGGGAAGGCTAACCAACATCTGCGTTCATCTGCGTTAATCTGCGTTTAAAAATTTACCCTTTATAACTACAGTCAAATTAAAATTAACCTAAACAAATTAAGAAAATTCTATAAATTTAGTCAAAAATCATAACCTAACCCTGTGCAAATCGTATTTTTTCCTCCTAGCATAGTTATAGACAGCCTTTTGCTTAGGTGGGTTACAACATGAAACGAAAATGGAAGTCTCTGCTGTTAGCCATCAACTGGCTAATATTATCCGTTGGAACAGCGATTTTAATTATCCTGACACAACCCTTATCCGTTCCTGCACAAGTTACCACTCCCCCCAGTCAGGAAAGTCCAGCGCCGCAACCCACCGCTACAGAAAATGAACAAAAACAGCCAACTTCAGAAAACGCGGAAGCAAAACCAGAAGAAGAACCCGCCCTCAGTCCTGAAGAACTAGCCCGCCAACAAAGATTCATTGAAGCTGATAAATTATATTTGGCGGGAAACACAGCCGCCGCAGAAAAAATTTACCGGGAAGTTAAAGAACCTTTTAGCAAAACTGCTGTTACCACTGTAGAGCGCAAACCGGCTATAGTTGACCCAGCGCAACTATCCCCTGGTGGTCGGGTGTTTTGGCGAGAGGGTGTAGCAGGGTTAGAACGCAACTTGCAAACTAAAGCTTTAGTTCCTTTACAGCTTTTGGTGGAACAATATCCAGAGTTTGTCCCTGGACATCTGCGTTATGCTGAGGCTTTGAAGAAATACGATCGCAACAAGGAAGCCTTAGATACACTAGAAAGGGCAACTTCTCTTTATCCCGACCAACCAGACTTGGTGACAGCGAGAGTTCAAGCTTTAGCAGAAGCAAAAAAATGGATGGAAGCTTCCCTGGCTGCGCGTCAGTTTGCCATTCTTAACCCCCAAAGCCCCCAAGCGGAAGAGTTTAGCAAATTAGCAGATGAAAATCTCAAACGTTACCGGGCTTATATTCAAGAAGAAATTCGTGGTAATACCATTGCTAACATTATCACTGGGGCTGTGGGTTATGCGGTAACAGGTAGTTTAATCGGACCCTTTTCGGCTCTTGATTCTACCATTATGTTGCTACAAGGTGAACAATCTATTGGTGAGTCGGTAGCTAATCAAGCCAGAAAACAGTTAGATTTAATCTTGGATGAACCGACTTTGGCCTATGTGAATGATATCGGGCAGAAATTGGCTAAAATAGCGGGGCGGGATGAGTTTAAGTATGAATTTTTTGTCATTCCTGATGAAAGTTTAAACGCTTTTGCTTTGCCTGGTGGTAAGATATTTGTTCATGCAGGGGCGATCGCCAAAACCGACTCGGAAGCAGAATTAGCTGGTTTACTTGCTCACGAATTATCACACGTTGTTTTATCCCACGGTTTCCAACTTGTTACCCAAGGTAACTTAATTTCTAACGTCACCCAATACTTACCTTTAGGGGGTATCATTGGCCAACTTTCCGCCTTAAGCTACAGTCGAGACATGGAAAGACAAGCGGATACATTAGGAACACGTTTAATAGTTGCTTCCGGTTATGCTGCGGATGGTTTGCGTAACTTAATGGTCACACTGGATGAACAGCAGAAGGTTAGACCACCGGCTTGGCTATCCTCTCACCCTGGTGGAGATGAACGGGTTAAATATTTAGAAACCTTAATTTCCCGCAATAACTATAACCGCTTTAGATATGAGGGAGTAGAAAAACACCAAGAAATACAAGCTAGAGTGAAAAAAATCCTCAAAGAAAAACAGCAACGGGAAGAACAACCCGAACAAGAAGAAAAAAAAGACACGCCAGAATGAATCAAAACTAAAATTTCTCCGTCAAGGGAGACAACACTAAAATTATGTATCTCCCTTGGAGGGTTATTATATGATTTCTAAATCATTACGGTTCGTATGTTTAAGCGGTGTAAGCTTATCTTTAATTTTAGGTCAAGCCGGTGCTTATGCTCAAACAGGTGGGGTAGTTGTTCCTACTGACTCATCAGGTTCAACCACCACACCAACTACCACCACCACAATAGACAGTAACACCCGGTTTAGCTGTCAGTTTTATAATGGTAGACATACTGTAATGTACCAACCCGAAAGCCAACCAAGACAGTTTTTTGCTTGGGCTGCACCACAAGAGTTAGGAGGTGGTTGGACACCCCAAAAACGTTGTGAAGCGATCGCTTCTCGTTTAGAATTATTCCGTCCTGATGGTTTGCAAGAATTACGCACAGGTCGAGAAAACAGCGAAAACACCATCTGCGCTACCACTGACGCTGTACCTAGTTGTCGCTTAGTGTTAACAGTCCCCCGTGACAAAGACCCCAATACCATCCTTAGTAGCGTCTTTCAAAACCTCGTAGATGCTGACGAAGGTAAATCAACCGTTGCAGTCAATACCTATAGAAATAATCGTCAGGGTGGAGTTAGAGATATCTATAATGTTGGTAGAACCATATTAGGTGGTAATCGCAATCAAACAACTGCGTCTCAAGGTGGAATTAATCTTAAACCCTTCCTAGATGTTAAAGATGGTGGTACAGGTGCTAACTTAAAAAATGGTGTTTCTTTTGGTACACCCACTCAAGCAAAACCCAGCCAACCCACTCAACCCCAAAGAACATTCCGCCTTAACCCCAGAATTTTCCGCAAATGAACACATAGCGGTAAATATCGAATTACAAAATAATTTAGCACTTCAGCCCCTTTGTAAATTATTACTGAGGGGCTTTAGCCATTTGCTTTTTACCCAAAAACTGTTAATCTGCGTGGAGTATAATACATTGTAGGAACATAGCCTAAAGGAAATTTGGATTTAAACACCAGAATTTTCTAGTTCTGTCCCAATGATGAAAATTCCAAATATTGTCAAATCAACACTGAGGTAAATTAAAATGTTAACCGCAGTTCCAACTAAATTCCCACGAGTCATATTAGAAAATATTAGTTGGCAAACTTATGAAACCATTTTAGCAGAAATAGGAAATCATCGCACTACTAGATTAGCTTATGACCAGGGAATACTAGAAATTATGACTCCATTAATGCCCCATGAACATAATAAAAGATTAATTGAAAAATTAATTGATAATTTAGCAGAAAAACTGAAATTAAACTTAAAAAGTACAGGTTCAATTACTTGTAAACGTCAAGGCTTAAGCCGTGGAGTAGAACCGGACTCTAGTTTTTATATTCAAAATGAGCCTTTAGTTAGAAATAAACAAAACTTAGATTTAAACCAAGACCCACCACCAGATTTAGTAATTGAAGTAGACTATAAAAGTGCATCTGTAGATAGAATGCCTATTTATCGTGATTTGGGTGTTCCTGAAATTTGGCGTTATGATCAACCTGTAATGGAAATTTATCAACTGCAAGCAGGTGTTTATATACCGTGTAATGTTTCTCCCACATTCTTTAATCTGCCTTTAACCACCGAAATCCCCCACTTCCTGGCTCAAAGTTTAGAAATTGGGGAAATTCCCATGATTCAAGCCTTTCGGACTTGGTTAAGACAAAGTAAATTTACAAAGTGAGCTTGGTAAGATATTGTAATTATCCCAGAGTGGCAGTTTGCTCGGTAAAATTGCTAAAAAGATATACAATTATTTGCAAACTTATTACAGCTTAACTTTGAACTTATGGCTAGTATTGAACTTGATGCAACCAGAGAAGACCGCATTAACAATGAAATAGTTGTGGATGCTGAAGATAAAGAAGAAAGGGCAATGGGTTGGTATTACTACCTTGATGATACCCTGGCTTTTCCTTTTATGGCAAAATGGAAGAAGAAAGTTAAGAAAACAGGTGCAATTGAAGAAAAAGAAGTGGAAGTATTAGGAATGGCACCAGAGGATGATTGTTTAAAGGATATGTATGTAGAAGTGATTTATGTAGGTGGAAAAGAGGACGATTATCAGACAGCCAAACTTGCTGAAATAGAAGCCATTGACCCGGATGAAGACACACAAGAAGCCTTAGAAGATTGGCAATATTGGCTTGGTAGAGGTTATAAATTTTAGTTATTAGGGAACAGGGAACAGGGAACAGGCAATAGTCATTAGTCATTAGTCATTAGTCATTAGGGAATTAATTCTTCTTTCCCCCCTGCCCCCCTGCCCCCTGCCTCCCTGCCTCTTTCCCCTCTGCCCCCCTGCTAACGGTAAACTGTATAAGACAAAGCAGGGAGTGCCGGAACCATACATTAAACTGGATTTGACTAACAAATTATTTGAGATTTCCATGTATGGATGCTAGGGCGCTTTGGCAAAGATACCAAGACTGGTTATATTTCCACGAGGAATTAGGGCTGTATCTAGATGTTAGCCGGATGCGCTTTGATGCTAAATTTGTAGATACGTTGCAGCCTAAATTTGAAAAGGCTTTCGCGGATATGGCAGCATTAGAAAAAGGTGCGATCGCCAATCCTGACGAAGACCGGATGGTAGGACATTACTGGCTACGTAACCCAGATTTAGCACCCACACCGGAACTAACCCAAGAAATCGCCCACACATTAGAACAAATCGAAACTTTTGCGGAACAGGTGCACACTGGCGCTATTCACCCTCCCAAAGCCCCCCGCTACACCGATATCATCTCCATTGGCATTGGTGGGTCTGCTTTAGGTCCCCAGTTTGTGGCCGAGGCATTATCGCCGGAATTTCCGCCGCTAAACATTCATTTTATTGACAATACCGACCCCGCAGGGATTGACCGCTTATTAACTCAATTGGGAGACAATCTTTCTAGCACTTTAGTTTTGGTCATTTCCAAGTCTGGAGGCACACCAGAACCCCGGAATGGCATGATTGAGGTCAAACAAGCTTACGCTGCTAAGAATCTCAATTTTGCCCAATATGCTGTAGCTATCACTAGCCCCGATAGTAACCTGGATAAAGTTGCTAAATCTGAAGGCTGGTTAGCTAGATTCCCGATGTATGACTGGGTGGGTGGACGTACTTCGGAAATGTCTGCTGTGGGTTTAGTTCCTGCGGCTTTGCAAGGAATAGATGTTCGTGCTGTGTTACAAGGCGCGAAAGAAATGGATGACGCTACCCGCATCCCTGACATGAAGAAAAATCCCGCCGCTTTATTAGCCTTAGCTTGGTACTATGCAGGCAAAGGCAAAGGCGAAAAAGACATGGTGATTTTACCTTACAAGGACAGTTTGTTGTTGTTTAGCCGTTATTTACAACAACTAGTCATGGAATCCTTGGGTAAAGAGAAAGATTTAGACGGGAAAACCGTTTATCAAGGTATTGCCGTTTATGGTAACAAAGGTTCTACCGACCAACACGCCTACGTCCAGCAATTGCGGGAAGGTGTACCCAATTTCTTTGCCACTTTAATTGAAGTTTTAGAAGACCGTGAAGGAATATCCCCAGAAATAGATCCTGGTGTAACATCTGGTGACTATCTCTCTGGTTTCTTGCAAGGTACACGTCAAGCACTGTACGAAAATAGCCGGGATTCTATTACTGTAACTATTCACCAAGTTAACGCTCGCACAGTTGGCGCGTTAGTTGCATTGTACGAAAGGGCTGTGGGTTTATATGCCAGCTTAGTGAATATTAATGCTTATCACCAACCTGGTGTAGAAGCTGGGAAAAAAGCTGCGGCAGCGATTTTAGATTTACAAAAACGAGTTGTGGAAGTGTTGAAAACGGAAAAGAAAGCACTTTCAATTGAGGAAATTGCACAAAAAGCTGGTGCATCTGAGCAAGTTGAATCTATTTACAAAATTCTGCGTCATTTGAATGCTAATCAACGTGGTGTTGTCTTTACTGGTGATTTGAGCAAACCCGGTAGCTTAAAAGCTTCTCTTAGCTAACACAGCATATTTCTCCAGAAAATTGTTGTTACTGTAACAATCTTTGATGATTAAGCATCCTAGTTTATTGGCGTATTTGTCTAGCTGGGATGCTTAATTTTTTGGTGATATAGCAGGGAACAGGGAACAGGGAACAGGGAACAGGGAACAGGGAAATTTTAGATTTTAGATTTTAGATTTTGAATTAATAGATTTTAGATTTTGGATTAAATGGAATTATGAGTCAGAAATTGAAGTACCTCATTTACCTAAAACGTGCTGTAAATAATTGTGCAAAGTGATTAACTCATATCTTTACTTTTTAATAATTTCATTAATTTAGGTTTTTTAGCATGAATTTTCATGAGTTCCGCATGGTATTTTTGCCATTCTTGGTGTCTTCCTGATGCAAGATAAGCAGCACGGGCTTTTTTCAGCCAGTCAATTGCTATTTCATAATATTTTGATTGGGTAGCATCCATAATGGCTTCAGCGCGACTGGTGGCGTTTTTTATTACCCAGTCTGGCTTTTTGGCAGCTGCGGCTGTCATCACTTGATGCACCAGACTAGAACTATTATGGTGTTTTTCGACGTAGGCGATCGCCTCTTCTATCAAATCTTCATATATCCAGATATCTATTTTTGCTTGCTGACTACCCCAAGAATCACTTTCTCGCAGAGTTTTTAGTAATTCTGGTTTTAAATTTTCCCACTTATCGCCAGCTAAATCTTCCAGTTTTTGATAATAAATTAAAGCAGGTTTGGCAGCAAACGCAGTTTTTAAACCTAATAAACTAATTTCATTTTCTCCTAATTCTTCCGCTAATTCACTTGTCCACAAACCTAAATCATGCTTACAGTTATCTTCGGTTAAACTTAAACCTTGATGAGCAATTTTTAAAGCTTCTGTTAATTCTCTTTTTTCAGTTAAGGCTTTGGCTAAACTAAATGCTTCTTGCATAGAAGTCATTTCAGTTGCGGCAGCTTCTGTAGCTTCTTTGATTTTCCCTAACTGGGCTAATTTAACTAAATAACTTTCAATTTGTCCTGTAGCTTTAGCTAAGTATAAATATTCTTCTTCGTGTCCTTGTTGTTCTAAAATTTTCAACCGAATTTGGGCTAATTTATCAGCAAGCTCTGGTGCATTTCCCACCCACACGTCACTATAATTGTACTTTCCTGATAAGATTTGTACTAATTCTGGATCATCCCAACCTTGTTGTAAAGCTGCTAAAGCTAAACCAAAATCAACATTCCATTCATCTTGCCAGCTTTCTAATTCTACCTGTAAATCTACTTTTTCCTCTGGGGGAATCTCAGTCCAAAGAATAGCTTCAGTCCAAGCCAAATCTAATTTTTCATTAAAATAACACCGATCTGCACCATAGTCATCTGCATCCTGCCAATTATCCACACAAGCAGAGGTAATGGCACTTAAAATAGCAATGGCATCTTCCCCCTGTCCCCTGTTAATATATTCCCATACTTCATCAATAACATTTTCTAAGTTATCATTCAGGTCAGTATTATCTTGATCATAATAATCATAGTAACCCTCTTCCCGGGCACTAGCAGCATCTTCCAAAATGTTTTCAATCTGTCGCCGAAATGGGTCAACATTAATCACAGAGCGAGGTTTAGCCGTTTTCTTCTCTGCTGGGTTAATCATTTCACTGATATACTGACTAATATCTGCCAGTAGTTCGGGATGTTCAGCCACTAACGCCTGTACTAACCCTTGAGTTTGAGCATGATCTAAGCTACCTAACATTTGTTCTAAAGATGGATGCTTAGTAATGCTTTCTGGTTGATGAATACAAACCAGACAAGTGGCTACAATATGCTTACACCAACCATCCCAATCATAAGGACAAGTACACCTACCCGAAATATTCCCTTCTTCATCACAACTCAACGTAACTTGATAAGTTCTGTTTTCGCTGCCTTCTACTTCTGCCTGTAATAAATCACCATATTGAGTAGCGCTAATCACTGCACCCGCTTGAAAATAAGACTCACCCCGTTGATAAGACTGAGCATTAGCATAACGACGAACAGTAAATTCACTCAGATTAAAAATAGACATGGCACTATAGCCTATAAAAACTTAAAATACACACAACCTAAAATCTAGCTTAAATGTTTAATTTGCACACTGCAAGCAATCCGAGAAATGCAGAAAGCGCATAAACTATACTGTTGTCGGCTAAAATTTCAGAAAGTAATAACAAAGTAAATCTTAAGATTTATTTATAATTTTGACTGTTCTAGCAGTTGGGAAGAAAGGGAAAAAGGAAATGAGTAAAGGGGGGAAGGAAAGGAAGGAAAGGAAGGAAAGGAAGGAAAGGAAGGAAAACATTGTAATTTTTTTATTCCCCCCTGCCCCCTGCCTCCTGCCTCTTCTCCCCCTGCCTCTTCCTCCCTCCCAGAATGGTGTGATAGTACGCCAAGTTACGGTAATACGTAATAAAACGGTTGGTAAAACAGCCGATAACTATCATCTAACATTTAGTTAAGAATAGATTGAAGCACACGGGGAAAAGTAACGTGAGTCATGAATTTGATTACGATTTAGTCATTATTGGCGCTGGTGTAGGTGGACATGGGGCAGCTTTACACGCTGTCAGTTATGGTCTAAAAACAGCGATCATTGAAGCGGCTGAAATGGGGGGAACTTGTGTTAACAGAGGTTGTATTCCTTCTAAAGCTTTATTATCAGCTTCTGGACGTGTGCGAGAATTACGCAACGCTCACCACCTCAAGTCATTGGGGATTCAGATTGGTGATGTAAAATTTGAAAGAGAAGCGATCGCCAATCATGCTAATAATTTAGTCGCCAAAATTCAAGGAGACTTAACCAACAGTCTCAAACGTCTAGGAGTTGATATCATCCGGGGTTGGGGAAAGGTCGCCGGTGCAAACAAAGTGAGCGTTACCACCGATAGCGGCGAAAAAACCGTTACTGCCCAAGATATTATTCTCTGTCCTGGTTCTGTTCCCTTTGTCCCCCCAGGAATCGAAGTAGATGGTAAAACCGTTTTTACCAGTGACCAAGGTGTAAAATTAGAATCCTTACCCGACTGGATAGCCATCATTGGTAGCGGTTACATCGGTTTGGAATTTTCTGATATTTACTCGGCTTTGGGTTGTGAAATCACCTTAATCGAAGCCTTAGATCAACTCATGCCCGGATTTGATCGGGATATTGCTAAACTGGCAGAACGGGTACTAATTACCCCCCGTGATATTGAAACCAAAGTGGGGGTATATGCAAAACGGGTAATTCCTGGTAGTCCAGTAGTAATTGAATTAGCCGATTTTCAAACCAAAGAAGACTTAGAAGTTTTAGAAGTGGATGCTTGTTTAGTAGCTACAGGCCGCATCCCCGCTACTCAAAATCTCGGTTTAGAATCTGTGGGTGTAGAACTAGATAAACGTAACTATATCCCCGTCAATGACAACATGGCAGTATTATCCGCCGGGGAAGTAGTACCCCATCTGTGGGCAATTGGTGACGCTACGGGTAAGATGATGTTAGCTCATGCCGCCTCTGCTCAAGGTGTAATTGCTGTAGAAAATATCTTGGGTATGGACAAAACTGTAGATTATCGCAGTATACCCGCCGCCGCTTTTACCCATCCAGAAGTTAGTTATGTGGGTTTAACCGAAACCGCAGCTAAAGACTTGGGTTTAGAAGAAGGTTTTGAGGTGGCTACCAGTAAGAGTTACTTTAAAGGTAATTCTAAAGCTTTAGCAGATAATGATACTGATGGCATGGCTAAGGTTATTTACCGCAAAGACACTGGTGAGATTTTAGGTGTACATCTTTTTGGTCCCCACGCTTCAGATATTATTCATGAAGCAGCTGTGGCAGTAGCAAACCGTCAAACTGTCCAAAGTTTAGCCCATGTCGTCCACGCACACCCCACACTTTCCGAAGTGCTAGACGAAGCCTACAAACGGGCATTGGCCAGTTAAAAAGAGAGCAGGGGCAGAGGGGATGGGGGACAGAGGAAAACAACAGGATTTGATAACTGTTGATAACTGTATTAATTATTCTTTCCCCCTTGCTCCCTTGCCTCTTCTGTTCCCTGTTCCCTTATAACTCCTGCTTCATTCTTAATTTTTAATTCGTAATTACTTATGCAAATCCGCCGTCGTTCACCCAGTCCCGCTATTAATGTTGCTTACCTCAGTTATCAGGTAGCTTTAGATGATGCCAAACCAAATAATATTTTGGAAGAAATTGTTTGGCACAAAGAAGTAGAAATTGACCAGAAGCGGGAAAAGTTGCCTTTGCGGGAATTACAAAAAAAGGCACTTACCGCACCCCCAACCCGTGATTTTATTGGGGCATTGCGTCAGGGTAAAACTCAGCCGGCGTTAATTGCAGAAGTAAAAAAGGCTTCTCCCAGTAAGGGTGTATTTAGGGAAGATTTCGATCCAGTGGCGATCGCTCAATCTTATCAGGCAGGTGGCGCTAGTTGTCTCTCTGTCCTTACAGATGTGAAGTTTTTTCAAGGCGGTTTTGAAAATTTAGCCTTGGTGCGTGGAGTTGTAGATTTACCTTTACTCTGTAAGGATTTTGTCATCTATCCTTACCAAATGTATTTAGCCCGTATTCATGGGGCTGATGCAGTGCTGTTGATTGCGGCCATCCTCAATGACCAGGATTTACAATACTTTATCAAAATCGCCAATAACCTGAACATGGCCGCTTTGATTGAAGTTCACAACCTGGAAGAACTAGATCGGGTATTGGCCTTAGATGGTGTCGCTTTAATCGGTATCAATAACCGCAACTTGGAAGATTTTACCGTAAATTTACAAACCACCTGTGATTTAATCGCTGCTAGGAGTCAGAAATTACAAGAAAAAAACATCCTCGTTGTGAGTGAGTCAGGTATCCATACACCCGAACATTTAAGTTTAGTGCAACAAGCAGGAGCTTCGGCTGTCCTAATTGGGGAATCTTTAGTTAAACAGCCAGATCCAGAAGTGGCGATCGCCAATCTTTTTGGCAATAATACTTAAATGGGGTAAGAAGCAGGAGGCAGGGATAAGAGGCAAGGGAGCAGGGAGCAGGGGGCAGGGGGGAAATATAAAATTACGTCCTCCTCATCTCCGTCATCTTCCTTACCTCCCTCATCTTCCTCATCTCCTCTCACACAATCACTCCAAATCTATCATCAGAACTACATGGAGCCTATTCCTCTACCTTCACCTATTCATTACGAACTGATCCTACAATTGCTCGAAAAGCAAACTATGATCGCGACTAGTCAAAACCAAGATTTAAAAAACCAAGTCAATCAGTTAATTATCACCTTGCGAAAAGCTGCCTCACAACAAAAACGACTAGAAGAAAGTTGTACCAATTCCTCTATAGGCTTTGAACACCGTTGGTCTATCAATCATCATGGGGAACGTATCGTTACACCTGACTGATATTAACCCTCTTTACTGGACAATCAGCAACTTAACCCGATATTGGTCAAGTTGCTTTGACTGTCTTCATAAAACTTAATATTTAATCTGCTATCGTTAATTGCAGCTGATGATAAATTTAGAAATATTGACACAAAATTTTGTTAAAAATTGTGTTTTGGAACTCAATTTGTGAGACTCTAGAAAATCTATTCAGCAAAACTATACATTTATTGGTAATAAATTTGATGTCTGCTACTTAATTGGCTACAAAAACTTACTACTGGTATGGAAGCCCCGAAAACAAAACTTTCGGGTATTTTCAGTCTCAAAAATTTGTTCCTGACTTCTATTCTACTCGATTTTTAGGGAAAAGATATGAAAGATAAATTAATGCTGATGATTCCGGGACCTACTCCAGTTCCCGAAGCTGCTTTACTCGCGTTGGCTAAACATCCCATCGGCCACCGTACCAGCGAATTTAGTAACATGATGGGGGAGATTACCGAAAGCCTGAAATGGTTACATCAAACCCAAAGTGATGTATTGATGTTAACTGCCAGTGGTACGGGTGCGGTAGAAGCGGGAATTATTAATTTTCTGTCTCCAGGCGATCGCGTTTTAGTTGGTTCTAATGGTAAATTTGGGGAACGTTGGGTAGAAGTTGCCCAAGCCTTCGGTTTAAATGTAGAAGCTATTACCGCCGAATGGGGAAAACCCTTAGATACAGAACAATTTACCGAAAAGCTACAAGCCGATAAAAACAAGGAAATCAAAGCCGTTATTATCACCCACAGCGAAACATCGGCGGGTGTAATTAATGACTTAGAAACTATTAATCGCCATGTCAAAGAACATGGACAAGCCTTAATTATTGTTGATGCTGTAACTAGCTTGGGTGCTTGTAATGTCCCTGTAGATGCTTGGGGTTTGGATGTAGTTGCTTCCGGTTCCCAAAAAGGTTACATGATACCCCCAGGTTTAGGTTTTGTTTCCGTCAGTCCTAAAGCTTGGGAAGCCTACAAAACCGCTAAAATTCCTAAATACTATTTAGATTTAGGTAAATATCGCAAATCTACCGCCAAAAATACCACCCCTTTTACTCCCCCAGTCAATTTAATGGTGGCATTGCACGCTTCTTTAGGCATCATGAAAGAGGAAGGGTTAGAGTCAATTTTTACCCGTCATGAACGCCAGAAAAACGCCACTCGTGCGGCTATGAAGGCTTTAAACCTGCCATTGTTTGCGGATGATAGTTATGCCAGTCCAGCAATTACCGCAGTAGCAACTCAAACCATTGAAGCGGATACTATTCGTTCAGTGATGAAAAAACGCTTTGATATTGCCTTAGCTGGTGGTCAAGACCATTTGAAAAACAAGATTTTTCGGATAGGTCATTTGGGATTTGTGAGCGATCGCGATATTCTCAGTTGTATCTCAGCCTTAGAAGTAGTGTTACTAGAACTAGGTCATGAAGGTTTTAGTTCTGGTGCTGGAATAGCTGCTGCTGCTCAAATTCTCAATCAGTAGAGAGGCAACAGGGAACAGGGAACACTTCGACTGCGCTCAGTGCGGTGCAGGGAACAGAAAAATAATTTGTGTAATTTATTCTGCCTGACCACTGAAATTAACAGAACCCATACTCTAAAATCCCAAATTAAAAGAGCAAGTGAAGTTAACAGCTTGCTCTTTTGTTTTGCATTTCAGGAGGTAAAATTGACAGTCACTCAAATCTTCGACCTGATCCGACATATATAAATTTTCTCCGCAGTTGATGGATGTAATGGAACTGGATTAGCGGCCACTTTGACTGCCAAGGAGAACAGCAATAATTTTGTTGGTTTGGTGAAATTTGCAAATTTACATTTCTCATTCAACTACGCTGTTTCTAGCCAATCATAAATTTTTTCTAATTGTTCCAAAGTAATTAATCCATATTGCCAGAGAATCATCGTTAGAGAACCAGGATCTTGCTCACGGTGACGCAAAGCTACAGACAAAGAAGCAGCAGAAATCGCTAAATCTTCCTGTAGAAAATGAATCAACCTGGAATATCTTGATTGTGTCATTTGTATCTCACCTCCTGGGGTAGAGTGTATTATCATCTATCAAATCCTCTTATTAACGAATTATGTAGACAGTATTTTATGTGTCCTTGTATTTTCAGCTATTCAATACCTCAATCAGAGCAAGTTAGCTCAAAATTTTAGGGACAGGAAGATTTGGATAAATTTGCTTTTTCCTGCTCCAGTTATGCCCCAACACCATCCAATTAAGCGTTTTTAAATGAAAATTTAGCCAAAGTTCAAGGGTCAAGGTTATAGCTTTTTCTTCCTCTTTTTCCCTGAACCGAACAGTATTGAGTAATGCCCCGCTTGTGGTTAAATTAGCTGCATCTTTGAAAATCGCTCGCTTTTTTTTTACTACACTTTGAGTAACAAAGATTCCATAGCCTATAGTCCTCTATTGACGACTATTTACACTTACGTCAAAAGGAAGATTTTTCAAACTAAACTGTAAAACAGCGAGTTTAACTGCAAGACAGCAGCGAAAGATGTTATCTATATTACTGCTAAATATGAACTTCGGTACTGTGATTTTTGCTAGATTACGTAAAATTTTTGAGACAAAAGCATTTTAACAAATCCTTGGTAAAATCTCCCAAACCTGGCAAACTAAATATTTTTACTGAGAATTACTAGATTTGAGGAAGTTAATTTTGACTTGATCTCCAAATTTTAAATCTAACTCAGCAGCTCGTCCCTCACGTAATTCAATCACTTGGTCAATCAGAACATTTGGCCCATAGGTAGGACAAGGTTCACTAGCACAAGGGGGAGCAGTGACTATATATTGAACTATGCCGTTTTGCAGAAAAACCATGTCTAAAGCAACTGGTACATTCTTCATCCAGAATCTAGCAGGTTGTGGTGAAGGAAAGACAAACAGCATTCCTCTGTCATCTGGTAAAGCAGGACGATACATCAATCCTAAAGCTTGCTGTTCTTGGGTTTGTGCTACTTCTAAGTTAATTTTTGTTCCGTTGGGAACTGTCGCTTGAGCCGTGACGGGTAAATTTTGACCTTGGGACACTTGTACTGGTGTTGGAGAGTCTGGGGTATTCGTGCTAGGCTGGGCTGTGGTGGTTGAGGTACAACCCATCAAAAAGATGCTCAGTAATATGTAGATTAAAGTAAGCTGACGAAGCATAAATTTCTAGAATTGTGATAGCAGATTTTAGCAACTTATTGACTAACCATTTTTAAGCTTTACTAGTGTAAAACTCATCAAGGAATATTTTTATAAGCTAAGTTTTTATACGATCACATTTAGATGTGCTTTAGCTTATTTATGAATTTAAGTTCATTGATTTGATAATTTAGATTTCGACCATTCTACAGAATTTTGGCCAAATAGCCCACTATTTAGAGAAAATTGCTAAGATTCTCTAAGAACGTAACCCACACCCCGCACAGTTTGAATGAGGCGCTTTTGTCCTTCCTCTTCTATTTTTAAACGGAGGTAGCGGATATATACTTCTATGACATTGGATTCACCCATAAAGTCATAACCCCAAACATTTTCGAGAATTTGCTCACGGGTTAAAACTTCGCGGGGATGTTCCATGAGAAATTTTAATAATTCAAATTCTTTCATGGTTAAGTCAATTGCTCTTTCATTATAGATAGCGCGACGAGTCCCAATGTCTAAAGTTAGATCCCCGAACCGCAATTGCTCGTTAGTATCTACATCAGGCTGAAGATAAAGACGAATGAGTTTGAGGAAGTCTTCTGAACGATAGGGTTTAAGAATATAGTCGTCTGCACCTGCTTCTAAACAGGCTACACGGTCATCAACTGTATCTCTAGCCATTAAAACTAGGACTGGGGAACGTGTACCGGTGCTTCTGATATTTTTACACAGTGAAAGACCGGATTCCCCTGCCAGCATTCGGTCTACTACTATTAAAGCAGGTTGGCGATCGCGGCAATATTGCAAGCCACTGGTAGCATCATGCGCCAAAAGTGCTTCATAACCAGCTTCCTGTAAATCATCGGCTAGTTGATGAGCTAAGTTATCATCGGTTTCAATTACTAAAACAGCAGGATTAGTCATTAGTTATTAGTCATTAGTTAGAAGGCAGGAGGCAGGAGGCAGGAGGTGAGGAGTGTTTGCTGGTAGTTTTTAATACTTAATAAGTGACTAAGAATGTTGTAGCATTTATATATATCAGTTAGCCACAATCAAAAGATACAAATTAAACCGCTAATTTTCAATACCACATATTAATTCACAATTCTGGGAAAAACCACTAAAAAACTACAATAAGATATGAAAAAGCAAGGAAAGAGGTAAGAAGCAATTTAATTCTAGTGCAGGGGGGCGAAAATAACTACCCAGTTAAACCCTATCAAACATGATTTAAATTAACTTTTTTACCTCCTGCCTTCTGCCTCCTGCCTCCTGCCTCCTGCCTTCTGCCTCCTGCCTTCTGCCTCCTGCCTTATGGTAATTCTACTGATGTGGGTTTGGCAATGTGTGGTAGTCCCCAGCCTAGTTTTTCGCGGAGGATGCGGAAAAATTCTGGTGATTGGAGGCGGATAAATCGGGCTGAATAGTGCGATCGCTCTATATGTATTCTGTCTTCCGGTAAAATATAGCAACCGCCATTCCCATCAACTACCATCACTAATCGAGAAGTATTTACAGGATAAATATTTACAGGCTCACTATCGGGAAATACTAATGCTCTGGATGCTAGAGAATGGGGACAAATTGGCACTAACTGTAATACTGATACCCCCGGAGCTACTACCGGTCCCCCGGCACTTAAGGAGTAGGCTGTCGAACCTGTGGGCGTAGAAATTATTACCCCATCTGCGGCAATATCTACTGGTGAATGTTGCCCGATGGCGATTTCAAAATGACACATTGATGTCAATGGTTCACGATGAATCACCATTTCATTTAAACACAGTGCTTCCCAAAGTATGGATTCTCCCCGTTGTACTTTGACGGTGAGCATAGCCCTTTCTTCAATTTCATACTCTCCAGCGATCGCTTTTTCTATGGCTTGGGGTAACTGGTTTAAGTATGTTTCTGTCAAAAAACCCATGTGCCCAGTATTTACTGTCAGCATGGGAATCCCACAGGGGGCAACTTGACGGGAAGCAGCTAACACCGTACCATCACCACCCAATACCACTGCAAACTTCATGTCTGAGTCAAAGCCGGGTGGTGTTAAACCGCCAATCGGGGTATGACAAACGGGACTTTCTGGACTAGAGTAGCCAAGAATACCGCCAATACTAGATGTGAGACGTACATCCCAACCGATGGCGGTGAGTTTGTCCTTTAACTCGATCGCTACACGTCCAGCGATCGGTTTAATGTCGTTATATATAATGCCAGCTTTAGGCACACTCAAATATCCAAAATTTAGCGATGCTTTTTAATTATCAAAGTTTACTGCCACACAGGGAAGCAGTTATGACTGTGAATTTCACAGTTTTAGGTAAATGGTTTTGTTATTTTGTGGCTGTAAAGCCACTTTGCTATTTTACCATGATGAGTCAAATCTGAAGTTGGAAAAACAATTTAATTCACCCGTGAAGACTGTTTAAAGGGAGAGCGTTTATTTTTTTCCTTCTGCTTTTTAGTTTTATTCTTCTCGTAGTCTAATTCCTTTAACTTCTTCATAATCCGGCTGAAATACTCTTGCAAATAACTTTCCAAGGTAGTTGTTTCTTGGGGATCTAAACCAAAAGTATGATAAACTTCATCCATAGAAGCATTTAAAGCTTTGCCACTAGCCAAGACTTCAGTAAAAGCTAGTCTATCAGCCACATTCCAACCCCATTGGAAGAACCTTAAGAATTTTTGCACACCACGCAATAACCCTAATGGCATCCGCGTGATTTTCGCATCTTTTCCTGATAACCGTTCACATAGGTTAATGATTTCTTCAGCACTCCAAGCACGAGTTCCCACCACAGGAAAAGATTGCTTGGCGGTTTCTGAAACAGTCAAAGCACGTACCGCAAATTTAGCAATGTCTTGAGTATCCATGTAAGCTAGAGGTGAGGAAGCACCAGTTACCCAAACTGGTTGACCCTCTAAAATAGGGATACCATATTGACCAATTAACCCTTGCATAAAGCCGGCTAACCGTAAAGTTGTATAATTTAAACCGGATTCTGCTAAAAATAATTCTGTACATCGCTTAATTTCCATTAGCGGTACATTCGGATATTTCTCAGCTTCTAATATGGAAAAGAAAATAAACCTTTCTACACCTGCGGCTTTAGCGGCTTGAATCAGTGCCACTTTTCCTTCCCAGTCTACTTGTTTAATGGTGCGGGAGTCTGTAGCGCGAGATGTGGCAGCATCAATGATTGCGGTGACACCTTCCAAGGCTGCTGGCAAAGTTTCCGGGTAACATAAATCACCTCTAACTAACTCTGCACCCCATTCTTTGAGAAAAGCAGCTTTTTTACTACTACGTACTAAACAGCGTACCTTATAACCCTCGTCAATTGCTCGACGAGCTACTTGTCTGCCCAGAGTGCCGGTAGCACCAACAATTAATAATGTCATGATGATTGTAATAAATCTTAACGTTTTATGAGAAAAATATTAACAGAATTATATAATGTAAACAAACTTTACATTCTTTTTCATAAAAAGAAATTTGGGTAGGGGGAAGGAGGCAGGGGGGCAAGGGAGCAGGGGAGCAGGGGAGCAAGGGGGGAAATAAGAATTAATTTAACTTCCAAGAATCTAATTTTTTTGATTCTTCCTCCCCTCTGCCCCTCTGCCCCCCATCCCCTCTGCCTCTTGCACTCCGCACCTTGGTTAGCTTACTCTTCAGAGCCTTGGATTTTCAGCAACAAAGCGCCTAAAGCCCAGCCTACGAAAATTAAAGCGAAAGGTAAAATAGCTGCGTTTAGAATTTCGCCCAACATTGGCTGTAATTCTCCTTGATGAATGGTGTGGTCGAGATATTCTGCTTCTAGGACTGCTAGAGTGGATTTAATTGCTTAAATCTCGTTTTAGCAAGTCTTTTGACTCAGTTACAATAGGTCTGTAAGATGTTTCTGGCTTAGACCTTTGTGAACAATTCTAAACTAGTTTGGCGATCGCCTCTCATAGTCAAATCAGAAATTGGCTTTAGGACTAATTACTAATTTAGAAAAATTATGTATAAATTAACTGAAAATAAATTGATGAATTTCAGTAATAATAGTCAGCGTCCCCGGTTGGCTGTGACATTGGGAGATCCGGCAGGTATTGGCACAGAGGTGATTTTAAAGGCTTTGGCAGATCCTGAAGTGGGGAAAAATTGTGATTTAACAGTGGTGGGGAGTGAGGATATATTAAAACATAATTATGAGAATTTGAACAAAATTACAAAAGATTTAATTAATCCTGCTCAGTTATCAATTATTGATTTACCCGTTACTGGTGAGATTATCATAGGAGAAGGTAGCGGGGTGAGTGGGGAAGCGAGTTTTCGTTACTTAGAATATGCCATTACACAAACTTTAGCGGGTGAATTTGATGGTATCGTTACAGGACCCATTGCCAAATCTGCTTGGAAAGCGGCCGGACACCATTACCCAGGACAAACCGAACTGTTAGCCGAGAAAGCGGGGATAGAAAAATTTGGGATGATGTTTGTGGGGCGATCGCCTTTTACTGGTTGGACGCTCCGAGCTTTACTTGCTACCACACATATTCCTTTATGTCAAGTACCCCAGGCATTAACACCAGAATTATTAACCCAGAAATTAGATTTAATTGTCGAGTGCTTAGAAAGAGATTTTGGGATTGAAAAGGGAAAAATAGTAATAGCCGGGTTAAATCCCCACAGTGGGGAAATGGGACAACTAGGAACAGAAGAAATAGATTGGTTGATTCCTTGGTTAGAACAAGAAAGACAGAAAAGACCGAAATTACAATTAATTGGACCCATACCCCCTGATACAATGTGGGTAAAACCCGGACAAGCTTGGTTTGGTAATGGTGAAGCGAAAAATGCTGCTGATGCGTATTTGGCACTTTATCACGACCAAGGCTTAATACCAGTAAAATTAATGGCATTTGACCGAGCCGTAAATACTACTATCGGTTTACCTTTTGTACGGACATCACCAGATCATGGTACTGCTTTTGACATTGCTGGTAAAGGAATTGCGGACGCAACCAGTATGAAAGCAGCGATAAATTTAGCAGGGGAGTTAGTGTCACGCAAAGGCGCAGAGGCGCAAAGGTAAGAGCGCAAAACTTTATTTTATAAAATTTAGGATGTGATTATGACAGTTTTAACTCTTCAATTACCACCGCATCTGCAATTTACAGATGATGAATTTTTACAAATAGTTGCGACTAACAAAGATTTACGTTTAGAATTGTCTGCTGAAGGGGAATTAATTCTGATGCCACCAACTGGAGGAGAAACCGGAGATAGAAACCTAGAATTAGAAGGACAAATTTGGTTTTGGAAACGTCAAACTAAATTAGGCAAAGCTTTTGATTCTTCCACAGGTTTTAAATTACCAAATGGTGCTATTCGTTCTCCTGATGTGTCTTGGATACCGATAGAAAAATGGAATGCACTCACACCAGAACAAAGAAAGAAATTTTTACCCATAGCACCTGATTTTGTAATTGAATTGCTTTCTGAAACTGATGATTTAGAAGATTTACGTGCAAAAATGCGCGAATATATCAATAATGGTGTGCGTTTAGGGTGGTTAATTAATCCCAAAAATCAACAAGTAGAAATTTACCGTCCTCACCAAGAACCAGAAATTTTACAATCTCCTCAAACTTTATCTGGTGAAGATGTACTTCCCGGTTTTGTTTTAGATTTAGAACCAATTTTTACATTATAAAAAATGATTCTACTGCTTCGTTTATGGTAAAGAAAGTAAATATAATTTTGTAGGTTGGTTAGAGAACCAGCAAAACCCAGCCTACAATTCTATATTATAGAATCATAAGACAATAACTTTTTATACTTTTTTTATAACTAGACCGCTTGTAATATCTTAAACTTCTATCAATAAACTTTCAGTAGCATTAACAAGGTTATAAGTATGACTGACGTGACAAAATTACAAAAAATTTGTAATGCTTTTAAAGAAAGGTTAAAAACTTGGTTTGATGTAGCACATTCTCTATTAGCAATTAGTGAAATTGGTGCTGATCAAGTCTCTGAGGATTTACAATCAGATCCAGATGCTGACTATAGTTTTAGTTTTCCTACTTATATTGATGGAGAACCCAACATAATAAATCTTAGCACACTAGAATATGTAAAAATGGATGAAACATATCACCGTCATAAAGGAGCAATTACCGAATTAGTTTATGAAAGAATAATTCAGGAGTATTACCACTTTCTAAACCAGATAATTGAACAAATTGTCAAAGAGCATATTACTGGCATTAAACTATATCCTAACATTCCTAAACTTCAGATATCAGTTAATTTTAGTAATCAAGATATTTTAGCAGAAATACCTACACTTATTAGAGAAAGCTTTGATTTTGTTAAAAATGTAGATAAGATTAGCAAAATTGAAAAATGTCTTGGCAAAAAACTAGATGATGACTGGAAAAAAGAAATTAAGAAAGCAATAATTGTTAGAAATTTATTAGAGCATAATCAAGGAATTATTAGGGATAGAGATATAAAAGATTTTGGTAATAGTAGTATCCAATTATTAGATAACTCAGGCATCAAAAAAGACTTTCAAGAAGGTGACAAAGTGGAAATAACAATTTATGAACTATTTAAGTTAAAACAAGTATTTCAGCATACATCCAAAGGATTAATTTAATCTAAAGTTTTTATTCTTCTTTTCTTCTTCCTTCGCGCTCTTCGCGTCTTCCCTGCGGGACGCTACGCGAACGCGGTTCATTAATAAAGATTGACCATAAACCAAATTTTCTCAAATACAATCACAGGTATAAATTTAGATACCCGCTTTATTTATAGACGGGTATCTGTCAGTCAAATTAAGGTTATTTCGGTAAAACTTCTTTGAAAGCGGCGATTAACTTATCAACGCTTTCGGGACGACTGTTAAAGCCCATTAAACCGACACGCCAAACTTTACCGGCTAATTCTCCTAAACCGCCTCCTATTTCTATATTGTGCTCAAGGAGTAATTTTTTAGCTACGGCTTTTCCGTCTACCCCTTCAGGAATGCGGACAGTTGTGAGGGTGGGTAAACGGTATTCTTGCTCAACGTGTAAACTTAAACCTATGGATTCTAAACTTTGCCATAAATATTCTACGTTCTTTTGATGACGTTGCCAGCAGTTCTCTATCCCTTCTTCGGCAATTAACCGCAAAGCTTCCCGTAAAGCATAATATAAATTAATGGGTGCGGTATGATGATAAACCCGTTCAGTTCCCCAATATTTACCTAACAATAGCATATCTAAATACCAATTTGATACCTTGGTGCGGCGTTGTTGCAATTTTTCCATTGCGCGGGGACTCATGGTAAAGGGAGATGCACCAGGGGAACAGCCTAAGCCTTTTTGACTACAGCTATATGCTAAATCTACACCCCAGTCATCGAGGAAAATGGGGACACCACCTAAGCTAGTGACGGTATCAATTAATAATAATGTGCCATGTTGGCGACAAATTTCGCCTACTCCTTCGATGGGTTGACGAGCGCCTGTGGAGGTTTCCGCATGAACTAAGGCTAAAATGGCGGGTTTGTGGGTTTCGATGGCGGTACGTAGTTCTTCTAAACTGAAGACTTGACCCCAAGGTTTGGTAATGGTTCGCACGTCTGCACCATATCTTCCGGCCATGTCTACTAAGCGGTTGCCAAAGTAACCTGCTACACCGATTAAGACTACATCACCGGGTTCAACGACGTTAGCGAGGGTTGCTTCCATTGCGGCTGTACCTGTACCACTAACGGCGATGGTGTGGGGGTTTTGGGTTTGCCAAGTGTAGCGTAATAAGGCTTGAATTTCATCCATTAAGGCTAAAAAATCGGGGTCTAAGTGCCCTAATGGGGGGGTGTTCATGGCTTGGAGGACGGCAGGATGAGCATTAGAGGGGCCGGGACCGAGTAGGAGACGTTGGGGTAATGCTAAGGGTTGGAGTGTGAGGCGTTGAGCGTTGTTAATGGTGATGGTAGATGTCATAATTTTTGGCCATTATAAAGTTCTAATGGCATGATAAAGCGATATTTGCATCAATCTTTTGATTGTCTATCATTTGTTAGAAGTTGCGATCGCTCCTTGGTCTTAAACTGAAGGCAATTAGCTATCTAGGGGCGGCATGAATGAAAACAAGCCTACTTTAAAACCCTTACAAAATCGTCCTCTACGACGAAATTTAGACCTAAAAGCGGAAATTGCTTTGGCTTCTGCTCCCACTGCCATAATCTTAATAGTCATGGCTTTTGTAGACGCACTTTCTCAACAACGCTTGTTATTTGCTTCTTTGGCTTCTAGTGCCTTTTTGATTTATCTTGACCCCCAACATAGCACAAATACTGTTAGAACTTTGGTGTTAGCCCAACTAATGGCAGCTAGTATTGGTTTTATTACTTACTTATTATTGGGTAATGGTTATTTATCGGGGGGAATAGCTATGATTATAGCGATCGCTCTGATGATTGTTCTCGATATTATGCACCCTCCAGCTGTGGCTACTTCTCTCAGTTTTGCCCTGAAAGCTGGCAATATCAGTAATTTAGCTTTATTTGCCTGGGCAGTTTGTATTACTGCCATTTTAGTGGGTTTAGAACGTTATGCTTTATGGCTATTAGCAAATTACACTCACAAGTAAAGGTAAATACAGCATTTTTCGGGTAAATGAAGTAAGAACATTAACAATAAAGCCTTATAATGAAGAAATTTCAACCTTCATATTCTCTCTTCCTTACTATATGATTTTTGCAGGTAAAAGACCTAATAATTTAGGTGTGAAAAATGGTAGATTGGCACCCTGTCCGCCAAGTCCTAATTGTGTTTGTAGTCAGAGTTTAGATCCACTCCATCAAATAGCACCATTTACTTTTACATCTACTCCCACAGAAGCATTTTCCCGACTGAAAAGTATTATTCAATCATTATCCAGAACTAAAATTATTGAGGAAACTGCTGATTATTTATATGTAGAATTTAAAAGTGGTTTAATGGGATTTGTGGATGATGTAGAATTCTATCTTGACGACAATAATAAATTAATTCATCTGCGTTCAGCTTCCCGGTTAGGTTATAGTGATTTGGGTGTAAATCGGCAACGAATCGAAACTATCCGCTCTCGATTTATTTAACCCCCGCAGTGTATAAATTTCCGTTTTTTGGAGCTAGTTTTTCGGCTAAAATCTGTTGATAAACTGCTTCATAACCATCTGTCATTGTTTGGAAAGTAAACCGATTTTCTACGTGTTGACGGCAAGCATAACGATCTAATTCACCTATTTTGTTAATTGCCTGTATACATTCTTGAATGTTATCACATAAAAACCCAGTTTTATGATCTACAATTATCTCCGAAGTCGAACCAAGTCGCATCGCAACTACTGGCGTTCCTGCTGCCATTGATTCGATCATTACTAAACCGAATGGTTCTCTCCAAGTAATGGGAAATAAAGTAGCATAAGCACCACCTAAAAGAGCATTTTTTTCTTCATGTTTGGCTTCTCCTAAATATTCAATTTGTTTTCCATCAATTTGATGTTTAATTTCTTGTTCAAAATACTCTCTGTCTACTACATCTACTTTACCAGCCATCTTTAATCGCCAGCCACTTTGTTTAGCTATGGCAATGGCTAAATGTGTTCCTTTTTCTGGTGAAATTCTCCCCACAAAAGCTAAATAAGGTGGTTCATCAGGTTGGGGATAAAATCGAAAGTTATTCACATCAATGCCATTGTAAACTGTAGCGACGTAGTTTAAACCTAATTTCAGTTCTCTTTGAGCATTGGAAATACTAATGTAAGGCTGAGTTTTGGCATATTTAAAAATCTTTTCGTTATCTGGGGTAAAAATACCATGTAAGGTGTGAACTGTGGGAGTTTTCACTAAATGAGTATAAGCTAAAGATGTGTGTCCCACATGGGAATGAATCAAATCAAAATCAGCAGCCTTTTCATAAGCTAAAGCTAGTTGTAGCATTTCATAAATACTGCATTCTTTCACATCAGGATCTAGTCTTAAAGCACGCGGATGAACTGAAACTAATTTGGCTAAAGTTAAAGAATCTCCAGTAGCAAATAATGTTACTTCATGTCCTCTACGCACTAATTCATCAGTGAGTAAACCCACTACCAATTCTATGCCACCATAAGCTGGAGGGGGTACTCTCTCCCATAATGGCGCAATTTGGGCAATTTTCATTGACGAACTCCTAAAAATCAAATGTAAATTATTAGTGTTTTGGTTTTTTACGGTTAGTTTCTACTGCTTAAAACACCAAGCTTACTCTCTCATTGCTTCAAAATCTTATGATTTAACTTTGATATTTTTTGTCTATCTGAAGTAGGGAAATCGTCTTGTACTTTAGACTGAAAAAATTATTGATATTGAGAAACAAAGAAAATAAAAAACGGCATTTAATCTCCAATTAAGTCCAAATTTCTGCTAAATTTCCATTACCTTAAATCTCTATCCCATCCAACTTACATACTTTTTATTGACATTTTTAAGAAAATATGGTATGATTTAACTTCAAATTCAGGAGACAAGAAAATCTAAAACATGAATGTCTCAAAATACCCTCAAAAACCGCTTGTTTCATGGCAAGCGGTTTTCTCAATACTGATATTCTTGTTCATGTACCTGCCAATTTTGGTACTAGCTTTTTATAGTTTTAATCAATCTCCTTACAGTGCTAAGTGGCAAGGCTTCACCCTGGAATGGTATGGTGATTTGTTTGCTGATGAGAGAATTTTATCGGCATTACAGAACAGTTTATTGGTAGCTAGTGCATCGGTGAGTGTTGCGGCTGTAATGGGAACTTTGATGGCGGTGGGTTTAGCCCGTTATCATTTTCCTGGGAAGAAACTATATCAGGGAATCACCTATTTACCATTATTAATCCCAGATATAGCGATCGCTGTTTCTACTCTTGTCTGTTTAGCAGCTTTGGCTATTCCCCTGAATATTTGGACTATTGTCGCTGCACATATAGTATTTTGTATTTCCTACATCGGTTTAGTTGTCTCTTCCCGTTTGGATAGTGTAGACCCCCATTTAGAAGAAGCTGCACTAGATTTAGGTGCAACACCAATACAAGCTTTTATTCAAGTTTTATTACCTCAATTAATGCCAGGAATTATCGCCGGCTGTTTATTAGCATTTGTCCTCAGTTTAGATGATTTTCTCATTGCTAGTTTTACGGCTGGGACTGGTTCTAATACCCTACCGATGGAAATTTTTAGCCGCATCAGAACTGGTGTAAAACCAGATATTAATGCTTTGAGTGTAATTCTGATTTCGGTTACTGCAATTGTCGCAGTTGTTGCTGAGTTACTGCGGAATTTAGGTAACTCAAAAGAAGGATGAGGAGCAGGGGGGAAGAGGGGCAGAGGGGCAGGGGGGCAGAG